>NZ_JACGVS010000004.1:0-244509 GCF_014077345.1 Colwellia sp. BRX8-4 | reverse complement strand
TGTAGATATATTTTTTATTAATTTTCGTTATTCACCCATCTTATATCCCAAGTTTATTTTTTAATCAAGCTGAATAAAAAGTACGCTTATCATCACTCAATTTAGTTAAAATTTTTATCCAGTTAAAATTCAATAATAAAAGTACGTTATAATAAATATTTGTTATACAACTTAGGATCAAACCTTGAACAAATTTGCAGCCATAATTTTTGTTTTATTATTATCGTGTGGTGCTGCGCTATGGTTTTTAGCCAGTGACTCTTTAAATTTTCATATTAAAAATCAACTTCAAAATATTGGTTCGCAACTAAGCCAACAAAAAGTAACGGTTGAAAACGTAACAATCCATGGGTATCAGGGAACAGGAACCATTAGCAATTTTGTGTTGGCCCCGTCACAGTTATCAAATATTTCGACCGATGAAAAATCAACACTAAGTATTGCCGCCATTCATTTAGTGGTTGATCGTGATAGCTTAAAAGAAGATATTATTCTTATCGAGAGTATTACCATCGATGGTTTAAGTGCTTCAATTTATTACAGCGAAGATGGTGACAGCTTTAAACAACTACTATTAACCGTGCAAAAAAATATAGATCAATTCACCCTCAAAGACAGTAGTGTCAAAAATCAGCAACAAGTTACAACGACGCCACGTTTATTAAAGGTGGCTAAAATAACAGTAAATTCGCCAGTACTTAATTTAATAGGCCATAAAAACGCACCAATAATCACTAAAAAATTACCTCGTTTTGAATTAGAAATTGTTGATAAAGAAACCGGTAGCACTGGTGAAACCATAGGTATTGAGTTATTTGAAAAATTACTGAGCGCATTAAATAACCAAGCAACTATGCTTACAAAAACATTGTAAAGCTTGAAATAGTCTAATAACCCAGCTAATAATAGCTTTACTCTTTTATGTTTTTATCCGTATTGAAAAGGTCATAAAATGCGAACGTCATTAAAGTCAGCAAATCTCATTTGCATCCTACTTATTAATTCAGTTTTATTGTTATTACCTTTTACAAGTCATGCTCGAGATATAGAAATAACTCCCTTTATCGGGCAAATGTTCAGTGCTGATCTAATTAATAGCCAAAACGGCACAGACCTGGTTGTCACTGATGATAAAAATTATGGATTAGCAATCGCTTGGCAAGATTCACCTAATGGCCAAGGACAAATATTACTTAACACTGTTAGCCATGATTTTATCAGTAGTTCAGATCAACAAGAGCACTCCTTCGATATTACCTACTTGCATTTCAGTGGCGTTACTCAGCTTAAACAGCAAAATTATGTGACGACCATCTCGCTAGGTATCGGTGCCACTTATTTTGAAACTGACAGTAAAGACGAAATTTACCCCTCACTCACTATGGCTTTTGGCACACGCTACGAACTATCAAAGAATATCGCTCTTGTTACAGAGCTTCGAGGTTATGCAAGTTATATAGAAGAGGATAATCAGTTATTTTGTCAAGAAACCATCTGCCACGCTTTGTTAGAAGATGGTCTGTGGCTTGATGGAAGTATTTCAGTTGGTTTAGCTATTAAGTTTTAGTCATCATTGATAAACCATATTATTATCAAGGTCATTACTTATTTATTACCGATAGCAAAGATAGAGTAAACCTGCTGTTATAATCAAAACAGCTATCATTGTTAGACCTAGCTGATGTTGCAGACAAAATTTCCATCAATAGCTTCATCTTATGAAAAGCAGGGCTTTAAATTTGATACAGCCGTCGGGCTTGAACAAAAATTTCTTTGGCAGCGATTTTGAAAAGAAGCGGTATTAAAAATCACTCGTTGTAAATTAAGTCCGATAAAGCACTTTAATTACATGCCAACCAAATTTAGTTTTAACAAGATGGGGCTCTAATATTGCACCGCTAAAAGCCACTTTATCAAACTGAGGTACCATTTGACCTCGTTTAAACTCGCCTAAATCGCCCCCTTTTTTACCCGATGGACATGACGAATGTTTTTTAGCTAATGTTTGAAACTTAGCTCCTTTAGCTAGCTGCTTAATAATATCTTCTGCAATTTCTTTATGTTTAACCAAGATGTGAAGTGCATGCGCTGTTGCTGCCATATTGAAACCTTTTTAATACTGTCTAATAAACACGCATATTATAGCGGATCATGACTAATCTATTTGAATATTATCTTTCGGAAAACAAAAAGCCCCGACTCTTTCGAATCAGGGCTTTCATATAATGGTACCGCAGGACGGACTTGAACCGTCACTTCTTTCGAAACCGGATTTTGAATCCGGCGTGTCTACCAATTCCACCACTGCGGCTTAAATATTTTTCGTAGTAACTACCAAAAATTTAAACTGTTTATCAATAACGCCAGTGCGTTAATGAATCTGTTCGGCATTATACGAAAATAACTTTATTAAGCAATAGTTTTTATCAATCGTTGGTGTGTATGTTTATTATTTGGTCGATTTGGAGGGGTTTGAAAGTTTAGAGCATTAAACACAGGCTTAATTAATGCTTAGGTGACGGTTCCCCTCCAACAATGCGATTATGTATAGCTCGCAACACTCAAGAAAAACCTTGCCTTCATCGGCTATTGTATCGAAATTAAAATAATTTTAATCAAAATACACGGGGCAATATATAAACAAGTCATTTGATGCCAATCTAAAATCATTCTTGTGTGATATAACATAACTATGGAAAAAGCTTAGTAACAATTTATTTACTGTAAATTGACAATTCCATATGGAGAAATATTATGAAAACCTTAATAAACAATTCTAAAAAAGTACTTATCCCCTTAATTATGGGAAGTATTTTTGCTGGAAATGTTATGGCCGCAGGCCCCTATGCGGTTGAACTTGGCGAAGCAGGTACTTTCACTATATTGAGTAAATCTGGAATTACTGATGTTTATCCGTCTGCTGTTACCGGTAATGTCGGCACTAGCCCAATTACAGGCGCTGCGCTTTTACTCAACTGTGATGAAGTAACTGGCGCTATGTATACGGTTGACTCTGCTGGTCCACTGCCCTGCTCAATAAATTCACCTTACCTTTTAGGATTAGCAGTCAGTGATATGGGCATTGCCTACAATGATGCTGCAGGCAGAGTTCCTGCTGATCATACCGAACTTGGTGCGGGTGAAATTGGTGGCCTAACACTAGCACCTGGTGTTTATAAATGGTCTTCAGACGTCAATATCAGTACAGATGTTACTTTTAATGGCACTATGGATGATGTTTGGATCATGCAAATATCAGGTAATTTAAATCAGGCAAATGCCAAGCGCGTTACTTTAACGGGTGGCGCTTTAGCCAAAAATATTTTCTGGCAAGTCGCAGGTTATACCGCACTCGGCACTTATGCATCCTTTGAAGGTATCGTGCTCAGTAAAACCTTGATTTCTGTTAATACTGGAACCACTGTTAACGGGAGACTATTGGCACAAACGGCTGTTACATTGCAAAAAAACACGATTAACGCGCCAACTGAGCAGTATGAAGAAGCTCCTCAATAACAACGTAGTAACTACAGTCAAATAGCGTTAACGACATATAAAAGGTAGCAAATTTCAATGCTACTATCATTTTTGTATGTCGTTTTTTAATACTATTTTAGCGATAAAAAACACAAATAATCATCTCTCTTATACTTTAGCTATTGTGTTTGATAAACTGTTAAAAATTTATTATTCACGTGACTTATGACTTTCATTTCATCTCAACATTTCCCCCGTGCTGGTTTTCGCCGCCGCTTAGCTTCCTGGGTATATGATCTTTTAATTGCCATTGCGGTATATATGACTGCTGGCGCAATGTCATTTCTATTGATGTACTTAGGTTTTCACTTTGGCTTATTCGGCTTACAGGGGTACGAACACTTTTCTGATGCTATTGCCAATACGGCTTGGTTAAAGTGGCCAAATGAGTTTTGGAAGCTTGCTTGGGTGTCGTTTTTCTTTATTTGGTTTTGGTCTAAAACCGGTCAAACCTTAGGGATGAAAGCGTGGCGTTTACGTGTGCAAAACCAAGATGGTACTTTGATCAATAAGGTTACTGGCCTAAAAAGATTACTGCCTACGCTATTAGGTTTAGGTAACTTTACGGTGATTTTTGATCGTAAAAACAAATTAAGCTTACAAGACAGGTTAACGGATACAGAAGTGGTGGTTTTAACGTTAGACGCTAACCGCGGTCGTTTGTAGAGTACTCCTGCTAATACGGGGCAATAAAAGTGAGGCATGATAAATGTGATTATCATGCCCACTAATCACATTTATCGACTAAAGGCGCGCAAGTAAAAGTTAACTGGGCCGTTTATTCATTAGATATAACGCTAATGATACAAAGATAAAGCTGGGCATTAACGCGCCAAAAGCCGCAGGCAACTGATACACTAAGCTTAACGACCCTAACACTTCGTTTGTAATAAAGAACAAGATTCCTGTTGCTACTCCCATCATAATTCTTGCCCCCATCGATACTGAACGCAAAGGTCCAAAAACAAAAGACAAGGCAAGTAACAGCATCACCGCAACGGTTAGTGGTTGAACGATTTTACGCCAAAAAGCTAAAACGTAACGACTTGAGTCTTGGTTGTTTTCTTCCAAATAACTTAAGTATTCAGATAAGCCCCGTAATGATAAAGCTTCGGGAGTAACCATAACGACGCCAAGTTTTTCAGGCGTCAAACTCGATGTCCACATTTTTACCTGCGATGACTCGGTAACCATTTTGTTTTCACTTAAATGGGTATCGACAACATCACGTAACTGCCAAGCATCGTTTTGATAAATAGCACTATCTGCAGATAACCAACTTGATAGTTTTAATGATTTATCAAAGCGGTATATTTGTACATCGTTTAATTTCCCTTTATCTTCTACTTCACCAATATGAACAAAATAATCGCCGTCTTTCGCCCAAGTTCCATCAGCGGATGAAATTAAGCTTCCGCCTGATATCGCCTGTGCTTTAAGCTGTCTTGCGGCTAATTCACCAACCGGCGCTAACCATTCTCCGACCGCCATACTGATAAAAACGAGAATAGTCGCTGACTTCATCACTGATTTTATAATGTCTACCCGCGACAAACCTGCCGCTTGCATAACCACAAGCTCACTGTTTGTTGCCAGCATGCCCATACCGATTAAACCACCAATTAGTGCTGACATCGGGAAAAACATTTCAATATCGGGTGGGATTTTATAAAGCACAAATAAAGCAGCATGCGCAATATCATAGTTACCCTTGCCCACGGTTTTCATTTCTTCAACAAACTTAATGATACCACTTAGGCTGACAAAAACTGATAACGTTAATAGCGTTGTAGATGCAATAATTCGACCAATGTACATGTCTAATATACGCATTATGATGATGTTCCTTTGCGGGTGAAATTGCGAAATAATAGCGGAAGCTTAGCTTTGATTTTCATCCCAAAACTGCGATCTTTTATAAGCAGACTTACGCCTAACACAAGCACAAATAAGTGTACTGGCCATAAACCTAAATTTTTAGGTATTGTGCCCGACTCAACGCCAGAGCGCACCGCTGTCAGCATCAAGAAATAACCTAAAAACAGTAATAACGCCGGTAACATTTTAGCAAATTTACCTTGCCTAGGATTAACAACACTTAAAGGTACGGCAATTAATGTCATGATCAAACACGCAATAGGAAAAGCAATGCGCCAATGACTTTCCGCACTAAAAGCAGCGGTATCTTCCTCAAACAAATCTTGGGTGGGAATAGCCCTTAATTTTCTATTTTTGTGCGCCACTTTTTGATCTTGTATTTGGATATAATACTTATCAAAAAAGACTTCTTTGAATTCTTTACTCTTAGTATCGTTTTGATAACGTGTACCGTCACTCAAGACTAAACGCTGTGAGCCACTTTCTTCCTCAATCACTTGTCCGGTTTGTGCATAAACTAAACTGGCATTAATAATACTTTTATCCGTGGCTTTTTTATCAGGAAGTTGCGCAACAAACACTTTTTCAAAGGTGTTGTCATTACGGTTTTTATCGTGAATAAAAATGACGGCTTTTTCATTACCTGTCGTTTGAAAACGACCAGCAATAAGCGAACTTAACCCCGAGTCTGCGGCTAATTGTTCTTTAACTTGATACTCATATTCCGAGGCCATAGGTGATAGGTACAGCGTAAAAATTCCGGTAAATATCGCAGTCACAAAACTTAAAATCAGTGTAACCCGCACTACGTACCATTCACTGACACCACAAGCATGCAATACTGTCATTTCGCTATCGGCATAAATACGCCCGTAAGCCAATAAAACCCCGAGAAATAAACTTAAGGGTAAAATCATTCCCGCTAAGTCAGGTATCTTTAAACCAATAAAGACCATAACCAAGTGTCCGGGGATCCCTCCTTCGGCAGCATCGTCAAGAATACGAACAAATTTATTACTAATAAAAATGGTCATCAGCACTAAGAAAACCGCTAATTGAGTTTTAGCGACTTCTTTAAGTAAATAACGAAAGATAATCATAAGAATTCCCTATAAAAACATCGTTTTTTTCTGACATCTGCTCTATTTTTAAGTAAACTTGTCGTTTTCATAAGTAATATTAATTTTTGCTCTGAGGGGAATTCGCTTGCACCAAGCTATAATTATAGCCTGTAGCTGAATACTTTTAAAAGTAAGCATAACGATTATTTATAGATTTAAACAAGTTTACTCGTAAATTTCATTTAAAAACAGCTTGTTTTTGTACGAATTAGGAGAGCTCATGGAGTTCAACGTAAAAAGTGGTAGTCCCGAAAAGCAACGTAGCGCCTGTATTGTCGTTGGCGTTTTTGAACCTCGCCGTCTTTCAGCGATTGCTGAACAACTTGACGAAATTAGTGAAGGCTATATCAGTAACTTATTGCGTCGCGGTGATTTAGAAGGTAAATCAGGGCAAATGTTACTGCTTCATCACGTGCCTAATATCTTAAGCGAACGTGTTTTGTTGGTCGGTTGTGGTAAAGAACGTGAACTTGATGAACGTCAATACCGACAAATTATCAGTAAAACTATTAGTACGTTAAATGAAACGGGCTCGATGGAAGCTGTGTGCTTTTTATCAGAACTTCATGTTAAAGGTCGCGATACCTATTGGAAGGTACGCCAAGCCGTTGAAGCGACTCAAGACTGTTTATACAGCTTTGACGGATTAAAAACGCGTAAAGTTGAAGCACGCCGACCTCTACGTAAAATGGTTTTTAATGTACCAACACGTCGAGAGTTACCGATGGGCGAACGCGCTATTTCTCATGCGCTTGCTGTCTCTGAAGGTATAACAACCTGTAAAAATGTTGCTAATATGCCGCCAAATATCTGTAACCCAGCATATTTAGCAGAACAAGCTAAGATTTTAGAAAATGATTACGACAATATCAGCACCGAAATAGTTGGCGAAAAAGAAATGGAAGAATTGGGTATGAATTCATACCTTGCCGTTGGCCGAGCTTCACGTAATGAATCTATTATGAGTATTATTAAATATAATGGTGCTGGTGATGATGTTAATCCGATAGTTTTAGTCGGTAAAGGTGTGACTTTTGATGCCGGTGGTATTTCTTTAAAGCCTGGCGAAGCCATGGATGAAATGAAATATGACATGGGTGGCGCAGCGGGTGTTTTAGGTGCTATGCACGCCCTAGCAGAATTACAGTTGCCGATTAACGTTATTGGTGTTTTAGCCGGTTGTGAAAATATGCCCGGTGGCGATGCTTACCGCCCTGGTGATATTTTAACGACGATGTCAGGACAAACGGTTGAAGTATTAAATACCGATGCAGAAGGTCGCTTGGTTTTATGTGACGCGCTGACGTATGTTGAACGCTTTGATCCTGAACTTGTTATCGATGTAGCAACCCTTACCGGTGCCTGTGTGGTTGCCTTAGGTAAACATGCATCTGGTCTATTGAGTACGCACAACCCATTAGCACATGAGTTGTTAAATGCTTCTGAACAAAGTGGTGACCGCGCATGGCGTTTACCGTTATGGGAAGAATATCAAGAACAATTAGAAAGCCCATTTGCTGATTTTACCAATTTAGGTGGCAAAGGCGCAGGTACTATTACGGCTGCCTGTTTCTTAGCGCGTTTCACTAAAAAGTACCACTGGGCACATCTTGATATTGCCGGTACGGCCTGGCGCAGCGGCGGCAAAGACAAAGGCTCTACTGGTCGTCCGGTAAGCTTATTGACTCAATTTTTATTGAATCGTGCCGGCGCAGAGCAAAGCGAATAACTCTAGACTAAAAAGAAATAAAAGGAACAACGCAAACATGCAAACACAAGTAATGTTTTATTTGCTTGAAGAAGATGCAAAGCATGAAGCGGTGGCTGAACAGTCACATGCTCATGCTTGTTTGCAGGCTGCTAATTTTTATCGCCAAAATCAGCGGGTATTTATTTACTGCGCTGATCAGCAAACAGCTCACCAGTTAGATGAACTGCTTTGGGCCTTTGAACCTGACAGTTTTGTTCCTCACAATTTACCGGGCGAAGGCCCTAAAAATGGCGCTGCCGTTGAAATTAGTTGGCAACCACCCACTAACCGACGCGCTATTTTAATAAATTTAACCAGCACAGTGCCTCACTTTGCTAATCAGTTTTCACACATTATTGACTTTGTACCCAGTGATGAAACCCTCAAACAACAAGCTCGAGAGCGCTATAAAGGCTATCGTCAATGGGGATTTCAAGTGGATAATCAAACCGCGCCACAACCGTCACAGTCAATTAATGCACTTTAATCAAGTTAAGTAGTCATCCCCATGGAAAAAACATTCAATCCTTCAGAAATCGAACAGTCTCTTTATCAAAGTTGGGAAGAGCAAGGTTATTTTAGCCCAACAGGTGAAGGAGATGGCTATAGCATTGCTATACCACCACCAAACGTTACCGGTAGTTTGCATATGGGACACGCGTTCCAACAAACTATTATGGATACCTTAATTCGTTATCAACGTATGCAAGGTAAAAATACTTTATGGCAAACCGGAATGGACCATGCGGGTATTGCCACACAAATGGTGGTAGAACGTAAAATTGCTGCCGAAGAAGATAAAACTCGTCACGATTACGGTCGTGAAGCTTTTATTGATAAAGTATGGGAATGGAAAGACGAGTCTGGTGGCACGATTGGCAAGCAAATGCGCCGTTTAGGTAACTCTATCGATTGGTCTCGCGAACGTTTTACTATGGATGATGGCATGTCTGAAGCGGTGCAAGAAGTTTTTGTACGCTTATTTGAAGACGACTTAATTTACCGTGGTAAACGTTTAGTTAACTGGGATCCAAAATTCCATACCGCTATTTCTGATTTAGAAGTTGAGAACAAAGATAAAAAAGGTCACATGTGGTACTTACGCTATCCTTTGGCTGATGGCGTTAAAACTGCTGAAGGTAAAGACTACTTAGTGGTAGCGACAACTCGACCAGAAACTGTTTTAGGTGATACCGGTGTCGCGGTAAACCCTAAAGATGACCGTTATAAAGATCTGATCGGCAAACATATTTTATTACCTTTAGTTAATCGTTTAATCCCTATTGTTGGCGATGACCATGCTGATATGACCAAAGGTTCAGGTTGTGTAAAAATCACACCTGCACATGACTTTAACGATAATGAAGTCGGTAAACGTCATAATTTGCCATTAATCAATATTTTAGATAAAAATGCTGCTATTTTAGCAAGCGCTGAAGTTTATAAAAATAACGGCGAACATTCTGATGCCTACAGCACTGAATTACCAAGTGAATTTGCAGGAATGGACCGTTTTGTTGCCCGTAAAGCCATTGTCGCTAAATTTGACGAGCTAGGTTTACTTGTTGAAGTAAAAGATCATGATTTGGTCGCACCTTATGGTGATCGTTCAGGTGTGATTATTGAGCCATTATTAACCGACCAATGGTATGTTCGCACCGCACCTTTAGTGGGCCCTGCCGTTGACGCGGTAGCAACGGGTCAAATTGAATTTGTGCCTAAACAGTATGAAAATATGTACAACGCTTGGATGCGTGACATTCAAGACTGGTGTATTTCTCGTCAGCTTTGGTGGGGACATAGAATTCCAGCCTGGTACGATGAAGATGGTGGTGTTTATGTCGGTAGAACCGAAGCTGAAGTGCGTGCTAAATACACGTTAGCGGCAGATTTTGTCTTAAAGCAAGACGACGATGTACTCGACACTTGGTTCTCATCAGCATTATGGACGTTTTCTACCTTAGGCTGGCCAAGCAATATGGAAGATCTTAAAAAATTCCATTCAACTGATGTACTTGTTACTGGCTTTGACATTATTTTCTTTTGGGTTGCCCGGATGATCATGATGACCATGCATTTCATTAAAGATGAAAATGGCCAACCACAAGTACCGTTCAAGAAAGTCTATGTTACCGGTCTAATTCGCGATGAAAATGGCGATAAGATGAGTAAATCAAAAGGCAACGTTGTCGATCCTCTTGATATGATTGATGGCATTGCCCTTGATGAGTTATTAGAAAAACGCACCGGCAACATGATGCAGCCAAAATTGGCGGCAAAAATAGCTAAGCTAACCAAGAAAGAATACCCAGCAGGTATTGAAGCTCATGGTACTGACGCATTACGCTTTACCTTAACCTCAGTTGCATCAACAGGCCGTGACATTACCTGGGACATGAAACGCTTAGACGGTTACCGTAACTTCTGTAATAAATTATGGAATGCGAGTCGTTACGTGTTAATGAATACCGAAGAGCAAGACTGCGGTAAAGTCGTTAATGGTCAACAAGGTGAAATGGAGTTTTCATTAGCAGACCGTTGGATATTAGGTCAATTCCAGCAAACCGTAAAAACTGTCCATGAATCTTTTGAAGCCTTTCGTTTCGATTTAGCTTCACAAGCACTATACGAGTTCACCTGGAACCAATTTTGTGATTGGTACTTAGAGTTAACAAAACCAGTATTGTTTAAAGGTAGCGAAGCACAGCAACGTGGTACTCGTCATACCTTAGTGACTGTGCTCGAAAGCTTATTACGCTTGATGCATCCTATTATGCCATTTATCACTGAAACAATTTGGCAACGTGTTGTGCCATTAAGTAACTTTGTTGCTGATAACAAAGGTAATGAAAACGCCAGTATTATGGTCCAGCGCTTTCCTCAGTTTGATGAAAGCCAATGTGACCAGACGGCTATTGGTGATTTAGAGTGGGTTAAACAGTTTATTGTTGCTATACGTAATATTCGCGGCGAAATGGATATTTCACCCAGTAAAGAATTACCGGTACTGCTTAAAAATGTTAATGCTAACGACCAACGTCGCTTAGACGAAAATCAACAGTTTTTAAGTGCCTTAGCTAAACTTGAAAGTATTACGGTATTAACAGACAAGGACAATGCACCCCTGTCTGCTACCGCTGTTGTTGGTGATTTATCAGTATTAATCCCAATGGCGGGATTAATTGATAAAGAAGCTGAGCTAGCCCGTTTAACAAAAGCGGTCGATAAACTAGAGAAAGACGCTGAGAGAACCCGTGGGAAATTGAGCAATGAAAAGTTTGTTGGTAAAGCTCCTGAAGAAGTTATCAACAAAGAAAAGACCAAGTTAGCTGATACCGAATCGGCCTTAGCCAAGCTTGCTGAACAAATAGTACAAATTTCGGCGTTGTAAGCGTTGTTTATCTTATGATTGATAATAATAATGATTCTCAATCATAAATATCTAATAAAGCCAGCATCTTAGCTGGCTTTTTTATGTCATAAAAAAGTCATCAAATCTTAAGATTTTTATAGGATTTCAAGAAAATATTGTGCTAACATACTTTTGCGTTGAGTTTTTGCGTTTCGGGAGAAGGATATTTCAACTATTTACCTTAATTTAACAAGGTCGATTATTGATTAACCTCAGACGCTACTAGTTTGTGTTATTGGAAACCTTTCTCTGTCTGTACTTTTATAGGTAGAGAGCATTTACTCCGTATATTTCATAGTGGATAATCCACTTATTACTATTTTTTAATTAATGACCTACGGGAAATGTTGACATGTCTGATTCAGTAACTGGTAAAGTAAAATTTTTTAACGAATCTAAAGGATTCGGTTTCATCGAGCAAGATAACGGACCTGACGTTTTTGTTCACTTCAGCGCTATCTCTGGTGACGGTTTCCGTACACTAACTGACGGCCAAGCTGTTACTTTTACTATCAAGCAAGGACAAAAAGGTCCTGAAGCTGAAAACGTAATTGCTTCTTAATAACGACTTATTGTAGTTATTAAAGGATCTTAGGATCCGAATAAAAAAGCGGAACAATGAAAATTGTTGCGCTTTTTTTTATACTAAAATTCAACCCACCACGTTTTTAAAGAACCCACATACCTTCAAACACCCCGTTGCTATCAAAGCCATTAACAAAGTCATTACTAAAGATCATCAAAAAACGCATCAGTGATTGAACAAGAGTATGTGTTCTTATTGCTATGAGTTTATTTGTACGGCTGGGCCGATGAATCGCGTTTTAAAAGAACTTATTGGCGCAGCCATAGTGTTTGTTAATTAATAAAAAGAAGTGAGCTAATGAAGGGAGGTTTACAATAGTGACACCGTTATTAAATAGCGCAGCGGAAACACCCGTGAAAGGTATCAGCAAGGCTATAAAATACGGTGCCTTATTTTAGTTAGTGAGTTATCTCTGCAGAAATGATATCTACAATCGCATCAATATGCATTTCATCGGTATTTAAAGCTGGAATATAATGATACGTTTCACCACCAGCACCAATAAACATATCTCGGTTTTCGTGCACTAACTCTTCTAAAGTTTCTAAACAATCAGCACTAAATGCTGGGCTAATAATAGCGACATGCTTATTATCAGCAGCAAGATCAACAAGCGTTACATCGGTATAAGGTTGTAACCACTCTGCTTTACCAAAACGTGACTGAAAGGTCATCACAAAATCATCCTCGGTAAAGGCTAACGCTTCCATTAATAAACGCGTTGTCTTTGCACAACAACAATAATAAGGGTCACCCTGCTCTAAGAAATACTTAGGCATACCATGAAAAGATAATACTAACTTATCCGGCTTACCATGTTCGGCAATATGCTTATTTACACTTTGCGCAAGGGCCGCTATGTATTTAGGGTTGTCATGATAACCACTAATAAAACTTAGACTTGGGATCCAACGCCACGATTTAATTTTATTAACGACCGCATCGAAAGTAGAACCAACCGTTGGACCTGCATACTGGGGATACAGAGGTAAAGTAATTATCTTACTGACTCCTGCAAGTTGTAATCTGTCTAAAGCATCATCGATTGTAGGCTTACCATATCGCATTGCCAGCTCAACTCTGACATCATCACCATATTTCTCAGTGAGCACTTTAGCGACTTCGTCTTTTTGCTGTTGGCTAATAACTAATAAAGGTGAGCCTGATGGTGTCCAAATACTTTCATAGAGTTTTGCTGATTTTTTAGGTCGAACCCTTAAAATAATACCATGCAAGATCATTAACCAAATAAGTCGAGGTATTTCAACGACCCGAGGATCAGATAAAAACTCGCCTAAGTAGCGTCTCAAAGCTGATGCAGTAGGCGCTTCAGGTGTGCCAAGATTGGTGAGTAAAACACCAACTTTAGCCGTTTTATTATGTATTTCTTTGGTACGGCCGTGAAAACGTCCACTAAATTTAGGCATGAATTCGATACTCTATTTTTTAAATGACGACAAAAAGACAACGGGTAAGCTTACCCTAACACACCAAACAAGAATCAGTTCATCTGATGTGTTAAAAGGCTCAAACCCATACTATATTTAAATTATGGAACGATATTACTAATGACTAAATTTAATTGCTCTGTAGTCGTTACTGGCACATTATTAAGTTCAGCTTTGAAATCACCTGATTTAATACCAGCGCCGCCTGAAGCAGAAACGACTGCATAAATGTGTACCACATCGACATCACTCAACTTAGCTTGTGGCGTCATTGCACTTGCATCATTAAGTACTATGGTTATGGGTAAATCACTCGCGACTAATTTAACGGCGGCAAGAGGCATACGCCCCCGAGAAGTATCTGCAGATATAGCATAAATGAAAACCGTTTTATCATCACCCACTGACAGCAAGGTTTGTATTTCATCGCTTAATGTGACGTTAACCGTTAGCTTGGGACCAGCAATACTTGGTTCGATTTGACTGCTGGCATCGTCGGTCATATTGGGTTGGGCAATACGCTTTTTCGCTTCATCAATAACTTCAAGCAATGCTTGCTTATTGACATTCTTTTTATCTGAATCAACAACACGTTGCCAATGAGAAATAGCCACTTGATACTTACCAGCAACAAAACTATGCATACCGAGTAATATATTTGTGGAAGGATCACTCGGGTCTATCGCTAAAGCCTGATCAATAAATCCTTGCACCCTTGCATCAATTTTTTGCTCGTTCTTATAGTAAATCGCTTGGGCTTTAGCACCAAACACATCGGCTTGCGGGCCTTCAATACGTAAGACTTGGTCATAAGCTTTTACTGCACTGTCAAATTCACCGACGGTGACTAAAGATTGACCTAAAGCGTACCAAGCATCTGAGTTGTCTGGTTCGGTTTTAGTGACATCCATTAAGCGTTTTAATTCATTAATAGTTTGTTGTTCCGCATTAGCCGATTGCTGCATTGGCTCTTGAGGCGTCATTGTTGTCAATTTTTCATAAGTGCCTATTTCAGCATATAGATAAAAACTAAAAGCTAAAATAAAAACAGACAAGCCAACAGGCCAAGCCATAGCTAATACTTTCGTTTCTTGTGGCGTTTTATCTGCAAGATCTTGATTTTCCATGTCTTGCAATAAAGTATTATCGAGCTCTGTTAGTAAATATTGGTAATTCTCATCATCAATATTATTTTGCTGAAAATCTTTTTCTATCTCAGCTTTATGTTCGTGGTATAAGCGCACATTAGTTTCGTCACGCTGAGTATCATCAATCGAGATGTTGTTTTGGTGTTGTTTAATAAATGGTGCCCACACTACTGCTAAAATCAGCAATAAAAAGACAATAATGATAAAGATTAATTCCATGAGACAGCCTTATTTATGCTTTAGAATTTGATCAAGCTTATTTTTTTGATCATTGCTTAATGGTTGTTGGGCATTTTTAACTGGCTTTCGACGAAGAATAATAACGACGACTATCACACCAATAAATAATAGCCCTGCAGGGCCGTACCATAAAAGATAAGTTAAGCTAGAGACCCTAGGGCGATATAAAACAAACTCACCGTAGCGTGACACCATAAAATCAACAATTTCCATATCAGCCTTACCTTGTTGAAGCATGTCATAAACTTCACGGCGAAGATCTGCGGCAATAGGTGAATTAGAATCAGCCAAATTTTGATTCTGACATTTAGGGCAACGTAATTCTTTATTAAGGGCATTAAAACGAATTTCGGTGACCTTATCTTTAAAGACATAAGTATCAACCGGGCTGGCTAGAACAAATGAACTCAGCAAGGTAACAGTCGTTAAAAATACAGCAACTAACAATTTATTGAACATCATTACTGGCTTCCTTTGCTCGTTGACGAAGCTATAAATTCTGCTTCTATTTGAGTGATAAGTGGCTCAAATTCGTTTTGCCAAACTTGTGGAGTTAATGGACCCGCATAACGTTTGCGAATAATATTACTGTGGTCCACCACAAAAGTTTCTGGTGCTGCGTATACACCTAAATTAACACTTAATTTTCCCTCTTCGTCAAAGGCCGAGAATTGATAAGGATTACCTAGCTGGGTTAACCACTTTGCCGCATCAACACGTTGATCATCATAATTTAAACCATAAATAGTAAAACGATTTGTTTTAGACAATTCGTTCAAGTATTCGTGCTCATAACGACACGATGGACACCAAGTTCCCCAAACATTCACCAGTTTTATACCCGGTTTAAAGTCAGCTGTCGTAACAGTTCGATCAGCGTTTAATACCGAGTGTAAACTGAACTCAGGGAATTTTTTGCCAATCAACGCCGAAGGTAGTTCAGTCGGATTAAGCGATAAACCGCGAAATAAAATAGCCCCTAAAGCAATAAACAATATCAGTGGAATTAAACGAATTAACTTACCCATTACGCATTTCCCTGATTATTTGTTGCTAGTTCATCAGCGCTAGCTGTGTTTATTGACTTTTTATTGGTGGTCTTACTGACTTTTTTACGACGGTAGCGCTTGTCTAATATCGCTAAAAACCCACCAAACGACATAAATATTGCACCCAACCATATCCAACGAACAAAGGGTTTGTAATGAACACGAACTGCCCAAGCATTTCCTTCTAAGGGATCACCTAATGCCACATAAATATCACGGAATAAACCTGGGTCAATACCCGCTTCAGTCATTCCCATGGTCTGTACTAAGTATGTGCGACGTTCAGGTTTCAAAAGCGTAACAAAATCACCATTATTGTACACTTCTATCTGACCTTGTTCGGCACTGTAGTTAGCACCTTTCACTTGCTTAATACCTTTAAAAGCGATTTCATAATCGGTATCAGAAATTTGAACTTTTTCATTAATGTGCATTTTTACGTTAGTTTCACTTTCATAAACAGAGACTATCGTTACACCAACGATAGTGATCGCTATCCCCATGTGAGCACAGGTCATGCCCCACTGGCTTAATGTCAGCTTAGAAAATTTCCCTTTGTCATTACCCGAGTTTATTTGATTCGTTAATTCTTTAAGAACGACCAGAAAAACCCAACAGGCTAAGCCTATACCCATACTAACCAAGGGCACAAATTCACCACCGTATAAAAATGGGAAAGCAAGACCAACAATAACGCTGATCACTAGTGGACTCATCATTTGTTTGCGCAATTCACCTTGCTTAGCTTTTTTCCAGCGAATTAACGGACCAATTCCCATGACAACAAAAAGCAAACTCATGATCGGCACAAACACCGCATTGAAATACGGAGGCCCAACAGAAATTTTTCCTAAGCCCATAGAATCAACCAACAACGGATATAAGGTGCCCAATAAAACAGTAACCGTTGCCACAACTAAGATAATGTTACAAATTAGCAGTGCCGTTTCACGAGAATACAAGGCAAAACGACTAAACGTTTGTACTGTACTTGCTCTAAAGGCATAAAGTGTTAATGAACCACCGACCGCAATCGCCAGTAATAATAAAATAAATAAACCACGACCAGGATCTGCGGCAAATGAATGTACAGAAGTGATAACACCTGAACGTACTAAGAAAGTCCCCAATAGGCTTAAACTAAAGGCAAATATTGCTAATAACACGGTCCAATTCCTGAACGTACCACGTTTTTCAGTCACGGCTAATGAATGAATAAGTGCCGTACCAACCAACCATGGCATAAAGGAAGCATTTTCTACGGGATCCCAAAACCACCATCCGCCCCAGCCAAGTTCGTAGTAGGCCCACCAACTGCCTAAAGCGATACCTAAAGTTAAAAATATCCATGCGGCAACAGTCCAAGGTCTTGCCCATCGAGCCCAAGCAGCATCTAATTTGCCGCACATTAACGCAGCAACAGCAAAAGCAAAAGCAACAGAGAAACCGACGTAACCTAAATAAAGCATCGGCGGGTGAATAATTAAGCCAATGTCTTGCAGTAATGGGTTTAAATCGCGACCTTCTGTGGGGACCATTGGCCATAAGCGTTCAAAGGGGTTAGAAGTTAATAGCGTAAACAGCATAAAGCCAACGGCTACCATACCCAAGACAGCTAATACCCTAGCAATAAAGGCTTCGTCGATGCCTTTACTGAATTTAGCAACAGCGGCAGTCCAAGCGGTTAGTGAGAAAACCCACAACAACAGCGAACCTTCATGCCCCCCCCATACTGCACTTATTTTAAAATAATAAGGTAAATGAGAATTTGAATGACCTGCAATATATTTGACCGAAAAATCGTCAACGACAAAGC
Organism: Colwellia sp. BRX8-4; assembly: GCF_014077345.1. Lineage (NCBI taxonomy): Bacteria > Pseudomonadati > Pseudomonadota > Gammaproteobacteria > Alteromonadales > Colwelliaceae > Colwellia > Colwellia sp. BRX8-4. The sequence continues at coordinate 226,524 of NZ_JACGVS010000004.1, read as the reverse complement.
TCCAACCGAGAATAATAAGACTAATGGCTGTAAAGGCAAACATGCCAAAGGTTAAGGGTTTAGCATAGCCGACTAATCGCTCTTGATGACTTGCCAATCCTACTAATGGAATAATGCTTAAACATATTGCAAAAGCTAAACCAATTATAAGGGCGAAATGTCCTAACTCAGGGAGCATTACTTCAGGGATCATTACTTTCTCCGATTCAGCGTATTTACTGAATACAAAAATTATCAATTAAAGACACCATTAATATGGCGTTTTAGTGAGTTTGTTGTTCAATTAACGGTAAATAGCAAGTTAAAGAAAAACAATTCAAACTAAAAATTTTGGTAATTCTAGCACTATATGGTGAGTAATTTCATTAATGTAATACGAAAATAAATGATTAATTTTCTCATTGCTAGGGCTAGCCTTTACCGACCGATATAGTATGATAATACCCAACTTGGTATTACGATCTAAATCAACTCTTTATGTAGCAAATTACGTTAATATTTGTTCCATAAATTTGGTATTTAAATTATTCAAAAAGTGATTCTTTTGGCAAACTCTCAAAATATTCAACCACCGAACGAACGAACGAATAAGCAAGTATTGCTCTGTGCTAACGAATTAACGTGTATTCGTGAAGATAGAATATTATTTGAAGCACTTAATTTTTCAGTATCTAGCGGTGATATTATACAGGTGGAAGGCCCAAATGGATCAGGTAAAACTAGCTTATTACGTATTTTAGCGGGTTTATCTCAACCCTATGACGGTAGCGTGTTATTCCAACAAGAAAATATTGTTGACCATGGCGATGCCTTTCATCAAAACTTACTCTATTTAGGACATTTACCGGGTGTAAAAGGTGAAATGACCGCTCAAGAGAACCTAGTATTTAATCTTGCCTTGCATGGCAATGACATTTCAACAGCAGAAGAAACGTTAGAAAAAGTAAACTTGTTAGGTTTTGAAGATGCCCTTGCTTCACATTTAAGTGCCGGGCAGCATCGCCGTATTGCACTTGCACGTTTATGGCAAAGTACCGCGCCTATTTGGATATTAGACGAACCTTTCACCGCCATCGATAAGCGTGGTGTCAATACATTAGAGCAATTGTTTCTCGCACATGCTCAGCGTGGTGGCTGTGTTATATTGACCACACACCAAGACTTATCATATCCTGAAGATAAGGTGAAAAAAATCACTTTAGATTACCGATTTTATTAGAGATAATAACATGACAACCGTTCATAATTTATCATATACGTCCGCTTTTAGCTTAATCATCAAAAGAGATCTTACAATTGCTTTTCGTCATCGCGACGATATTATTAATCCACTGTTATTTTTTATCATTGTCGTGACTTTATTCCCGCTTGGTATTGGTCCTGAGTCGACAACTTTAGCGCGTATTGCACCTGGTATTATTTGGGTTGCGGCTTTACTTGCGACATTATTATCACTCGACCGCTTATTTAAATCTGATCACGAAGATGGTTCTTTAGAACAAATGATGCTGAGTCCTCATCCCATATTTATATTAGTACTGGCTAAAATTATTGCGCATTGGTTGGTTACTGGCTTACCCCTTATTTTTATTGCACCGTTACTTGCCGTATTATTACATTTAAATGAAAATAGCTATGGGGCATTAATGCTAACGTTATTACTCGGCACCCCCGTGCTCAGTTTATTAGGTGCTATTGGTGTTGCATTAACTGTCGGTATTAAAAAAGGTGGGGTCTTACTCAGTTTATTAGTCTTACCACTTTATATTCCAATATTGATTTTTGCGACTAGTGCCATAGATACTGCGGCAATGAACTTACCTTACAGCGGACAACTTGCTATAATTGCCGCATTGTTTTTTGGCTCGTTAACCTTAGCCCCCTTTGCTGTTAGTGCAGCATTAAAAGTGAGTACTAACTAATGTGGAAATGGCTACATCCTTATGCAAATCCTGAAGTGTCGTATCGCTTTGTCGGTAAACTATTACCTTGGATTGCAAAGATTACGATCACTTTACTCACTATTGGCATTATCTGGGCGTTAGTTTTTGCGCCAGCTGATTATCAACAAGGTGACAGTTTTAGAATTTTTTATATCCATGTGCCAACAGCTATATTATCAATGAGTATATATTTAGCTATGGCATCAGCGGCTTTTTGTAGTTTAGTCTGGCAGTTCAGGCTGGCTGATGCATCGGCGGCAGCCATGGCACCCGTGGGAGCTGTTATTACCGCTATAGCATTATTTACCGGCGCCGCTTGGGGTAAACCTATGTGGGGAACTTGGTGGATATGGGATGCGCGCTTAACGTCTGAATTAGTGCTACTTTTTCTCTATTTAGGTGTTATTGCTTTACACAATGCCTTTGAGGATAAAAACCTTGCAGGTAAAGCCGCAGGCATTCTATCACTCGTTGGCGTTGTCAATATTCCTATTATTAAGTATTCTGTCGAATGGTGGAATACCCTTCATCAAGGAGCAACCGTAAGTAAAATGAGTGCTCCCTCAATGAGTATGGATATGTTCTGGCCATTTGTTATCTGCTTTTTAGGTATCGCCATGTTGGTAACATTTGTTATTTCTATCCGTTTTCGTACCGAAATATTAGCACGTAATAGTATGCGTCCTTGGGTACGTGAATTGATCACCGCAGAGGGCATTAAATAATGCAGTTTGATAGTATTTCAGCCTTTTTTGATATGGGCGGTTATGCTTTTTTTGTTTGGTTATCTTATGGCGTTAGTGCTTTTTTATTAGCCGCGTTAATTTATAGCAGTCTTAGCAACCATAAAAAGGTTAAACAAAAAATAGCACTTCGTTTACAGCGCGAGAAGAAGTTACGCAAAGCGGCTCAACAAAATTCAGCGCAAGCAGAGCAAACTGATAGCAAGACCGCAGTTTTAAAAAATTTACCCAAAAACTCTAATAAGGTTGTTTCATGAATCCACGTCGTAAGAAACGTTTAACCATCGTTATATCTATTTTAGTCGGCCTAAGTGTCGTTGCTGGATTTGTGCTTTATGCATTAAGTCAAAATATAGATCTTTTCTATAAACCCTCTGAAATATATCAGGGTAAAGATGATACCGGCATAAAACCTATTGACGGCCAACGTCTTCGCATTGGTGGTTTAGTGGTACCTGGAAGTGTTAAGCGTGACCCATCAAGTTTAGACGTGACTTTTGAACTTGTAGATATGAGAATGCCAATAGTTTTTAATGATTCTGACCCTGTCATTAAAGTACATTATGACGGCATACTGCCTGATTTATTTCGTGAAGGCCAAGGTATAGTCGCAAATGGTATGTTAGTTAATGGCAATTTTATTGAAGCCTCTGAAGTATTAGCTAAACATGACGAGAACTACATACCGAAAGAATTAGCTGATGACATGGGTGAAAAGCATCAAAAACCCAGTTACAGTAAAGAACAGTTAGAAAAGAAAACCTACTAGTAAAAAACAAAAACGCTACACCAAGATAAATATTATATTTGTCTTGGTGTAGCGTTTTTTATTGTAAAATTTAAACGATTAATCGTTTAGCTAAGCAACATCATAAGCCGAAATAATACGATCACCGATTTTATTAAGAATGTTAATCTCACCTTCACAAACAGCAATAATCGACTTACCTTTCTTAAAGCTTTCAGGAATAACCACACGCCCTTCTGCAGATTGTAAAAATGATTCAATCTTATGTAAAAGTTCTAGGGAGTCATCACTGTAATAAATCAAGGTTACTATCTTTTCTTGGTAGATTTGCATTATTCACTCTTATTATTGTTGAGTTATAAATTTATCAAGTTAAAGTCACTTATAAACTTTATTGTTCAGCAATGGCTAAAAATAAAAAATCAGTAAACCTTGTATCCAAACAAAGTAACACAGCAAAAAACACAAAGCTAATTATACAATTAAATCAATAAGTTAAGTTAACACTAAGTTAACTCGGAGTTATCTTTAAGCAATTGTTGTATCTTGCTGTAAATTTTAAGTAAAAAAAAACCCTGAGTATAAAACCCAGGGTCGATCAAATTAGATCGTTTAACGCATCCTCAACTAGTGAGATCGGATATCCATGTGGATAAATTTTTTAAAATATTTAGAAACTGTCCAGAGAATCTATATTATTTCCAACTTTTCATTTTATGGCCCTTAAGCGCATAAAATAGAATAAATAAATAACAAGGTAACATCACAATATAACCCCCTTGTTGACCGAGTGATGAACCGCTTGCCAAGCCCCAAAATAGTGGGCCAAATGCCCCTCCTGAAATACCCATAACTAATAATGCCGAGCCCACGCTGGTTAATTTCCCCATTCCAGAGAGTGCTAATGGGAAAACAGCAGGCCAAACAATCGCATTAGCTAAACCAAGCAATGCAATAAGCATCAAGGTATCAGGTAGTTCTGCCCCTCCAAAAGGAACAAGAATTATATTAGCGATAGCGTATGAATTATTGTCACCAAAGACCACACCTAAACTTAACACCAACCCCAGCAGGGCTGAAACAGTTAAGGCTTTTTGTTGAGAAATAAAACGAGGAATTAAAAAGATACCTAATATGTAACCTACCACCATACATATCATAGTGTATGAGGTCATTATGCTGTAATTTTCAACACCTAGAGACAAGGCAAACGTACCTATTGTGTCGCCGGCTATTACTTCAACCGCAACGTAGAAAAAGATAGTTAATACACCTAATGCTAGATTGGGGTGAGATAATGCTTCTTTAATATGTCCTTTGCTATTTGCTCCTTCTTCCTCATCTTCACTGGGTAATTCTGGAAGTGATGATTTTTTCACAGCAAAACCGAGTAAACCAATGAAAATCGCCATACCTAAATAAGGAAGTACCAACGAGTTAGCCATCTCATCAATACTGGCTTGGGTTAGTACTTCGGTTGAATGACCTTCAAAGCCACTCAAAATTAAGGCGGTAAAGACTAAAGGCGCAATAACACCGGCACCTTTGTTTAAAATTCCCATAACACTAATACGTGCTGCAGCAGATTCTTCAGGTCCTAAACGGACAACATAAGGATTAACAGCTGTTTGTAATAAAGTAATACCCGAGCCCATCACTAACTGAGCAAACAAAAACAAAGCAAAAATTTGGGTTTGAGCAGCAGGAATAAATAATAAGCCAGCTACCATCATGGTGGCCATTCCCAAAGCCATACCATTTTTATAGCCTACTTTACGAATAATCGTTGCCGACGGCAGCGCAGTAAAAGTAACGGCAATGTAAAAAGAGAATAATATTAGTGATGCTTGAAATGGTGTCAGCTGGAGTATTTGTTTAAGGTAGGGCATTAATGACCCATTAAGCCATGTCGCAAAGCCTAGTATAAAAAAGAGTACCGCGACAATTGCCATAGGCAGTGCATTACTTTTTGGTTTATCACTTGTTATTATCTGTTCCATATATTCCTCAATATTTATCTTGTTATTATTGTTTTATGATAGGTTAAGTTAGTTAGTTTCTATAAATAGCTTGCCCAGAGATCCATGTCGATTTGACGGTAAAATTATCGTTAAGCTCAACAAAGTCAGCTTGACTACCTATTGTTAAACTGCCACGAATATCACTTTGCTTAATATAATTGGCTGGGTATTTTGAGGCCATTCTAAGCGCTTCATCTAAAGGTAACCTCAGGCCTAAATGAGTATTAGCTACTGCTTGCGCCATATTCAACACCGACCCTGCCAACTCCCCTGTTGTTGACGTTAACTTGCCATTTTTAAGCCGCACTTTTTTACCAACTAAAGTAAACTCAACATCGCTTGTACCTACCGGTGGCATTGCATCAGTTACTAAGAAAACCCTTCCTACTGGTTTAGTTTTCAGCGCTAATTTACAGCTCTCGTAATTAACATGATGACCATCAACAATTAAGCCACAACTTGCTTGATCATTGAGCAAAGCACAACCCGTTACACCCGGCTCTCTGCCCTGTATTGCCGACATAGCATTATACAAATGAGTAAATCCGTCAGCACCCGCTTCTAACGCTTTTTGTGCGGTGTTAAAATCAGCATTGGTGTGGCCTAAGCACACCTTAATACCCAACGAAACCATGCGAGCAATGTCATCAACATTTACCGTTTCAGGGGCAAGTGTCACCAGTATTTGCCCGATATCTTTACGTTCAAGCACTTGCCATTCTTGTGGTGAAATGGCGCGAATGTGCTCTTCGATATGTGCCCCTTTTTTAGCAACAGATAAATGTGGGCCTTCAAAGTGAATACCAATAATACCTGGTGTTTTTTCTGCCATTGCTTCTGCCATTGCTTCTGCGGCCTGTTGCATCACTGATATTTTATCGGTTATAAGGGTAGGTAACATCGCTGTAGTACCAAACTTGGCATGAGCGGCCATGATAGTTTTAATGTTTTTTAATGATGGTGAGTTGTTAAATAGTGCACCTCCACCTCCGTTGACCTGTAGATCAATAAAGCCTGGGACCACTAAACCATCAAGCACATCATCAACGTCAGAGATATTATTATCAAATGCTGTGATCTTTCCATCGGTGATCGTTAACACTTGATGGTCAATAAAATTTTGCCCATCAAATAATTTTTTAACGTAAAGACGAAATATAGTCATAGCAATGCTTGTTCCTTAAATTCTATCAATTAATTGGCTAGGCTTTACTGTAAAGCAAGTTGTTGTTTAGCGTAAATTACTGAACCAACTTCTGGTGGATGCTTTGGCTCGATCAGTTGTCGTTTAATATCTTTATCTAACCAAGGCTTTATTCTTGGTGTTAAGCCACCAATTAATGCAATGGCAGGTGGATTTTGCTTTAATAACTGCCTGGCCACATGGCTAATATATTCAGCGCCTTGTGCAACAATATCTAACGCAATTTTGTCACCTTCTTCTGCAGAGTCAAAAACCAAATTAGCCATACGGGCATAAAAAGCGGCTGGCTTACCAGCAATCACTTCGACTAATTCAACATCATCTTTGACATTTAATAACGCTAATACTTTGTCATTAATGGATGAATGAGGAATTAATCCATCGAGTGATAACAAAGATTGTTTTGCTGCCTGTAACCCAAACCATGCACCGCTACCTTTATCCCCATGAGGAAAACCATGAGCGCCAACAATATAAGGATGGCCATCAACATATGAAAAGCCACATGAACCAGTCCCCGTTATCATCACTGCACCGTCTTTACCATCGTGAGCTCCAAGACAAGCAATAAGTAAATCAGTGGCAAGATACATCTTTTTAAACGGATGCTGCCAGTTTGACATTTGCTCAAATAAAACCGGTAAATTCACCCCAGCAAGACCAACACCGGCAATTATATTACCGAGCTCACTTTCATCAATTTCGGCATTTTTAAGTGCTAATTTAGCCGACTCAGCAATTGAATTTATAGCTTGTTCATAACCGTGCAACGGGTTAGCAGGCCCCGCAATGCCAGTACCTAATATTTTATTATCATTCGACATTAGGATAGCTTTGCATTTGCTGCCACCGCCATCTATGCCTAAGAATATTTCGTTGTTGCCGCTGCTGCTCAGCATGTTGACCTCATGTCTCTATATTTATTATTTTAATCACAATGCTTAATAAACAGCCAGTGTCTAAAATGTAATCTGATTTTATCTTAACGACAAATGACAGCGTTGTCATTTGTTTTTTTAATAAAAATGCTTTTTTTATTTTTCTATTACAAAATAAATAATGAATAGTCTGATTAAGCGGGCTTTATTAACTAGCCCGCCAAGAGCGTAAACCCCAAATTAGTGGTTATTAATCGTTACTGCCCGACCTTTACGTTGTCCATCAAAGCTAATGCTGCGAACGTTTACTGTGCCCTCGATAGCTACTGGCCCTTGGTAACGAGTCCAATTGCCCGCCGATACTTGATACTCAATAGCGATACCAGGAAAAGCAATATTGGCATAAAGCTTCCCTTCTTTTACGATGGCACCTACGGTAGGTAATCGATAAAAAATATTATCATTTTCTAATTTAATTAAGGCTTTTTGACCGATAGTATTCGCAAATAATTGCCACTGTTGATCGCGCAGGGCTTTTTTCTCTGCAGTAAAAAATTTAGTTGCCTGACTGTATTTAGCCCCCTGATAATTATAAGGAACTGCCCAATCAGCTAAGTGCCATGCACGCTCGGCTAAAGCAAAGAGTCGTGGAAATAATTTATATTGCGCCGTATGGTCAGTGCGAGTATTTTCACTCCATAACTGCCCTTGGATACCGAGGAAACGATTACCTAACTTCATCGGGGTTTGGCTATCATCGGCTTGATAAGGATTGTCTTGACGGTCTAACCAAAACTCCGCATGAATAGGTAAATTGTCGGGTATGAATTGAAAGACTTTTTCGGTGTTAGTGTGGCGAGAGGCCCAATAATAACCATGTTCTTTGGGATCAGCTTCATAAGGGAAATCAAAATAAAGTACATCAGGTGATGACAGCACAACTTGCCAATCTCTATTGACTAATTGATGGGTTTTATTATGACCTCCCCACGCTAACGTATCCCAAGCGTTCGACTGAACAATAGCCGGCATATTTTCTTTGCGGGTATGCTCCATACCATCGCTCCAACCTGCGGTTTCTATGTCTAATGCTGATAAAATACCAGCAACACGCTCAATAAAATAAGCACCAAGTTCACTCATTTTTTTAACACCTTTATCGTTATTGGCAATAAAGTCTTTACAGGCTTGAGACTCTATCCAAGCGCCCGCAGTTTCATCTGCGCCAATGTGATAACGCGTTAACGGTTGACCACCATCAGCATGAATTTTCTTAACTTGAGTCATCACTTCAGTCACAAAGTCGTAAGAAGACTCTAAGCAAACGTTGATGGTATTATCATTGTAAAATTGCACGGATGAATAGACCGTTGGGTCATTAGCATCATGGAGGATAAACTGTTTTGCTTTGTCATCTTGCTCAGCTATAGCGTATTTCTTGGTACGCGCTGCCATCGCTTTAATTGCAGCACGTGAATGCCCGGGCATATCTAAAGAGGGGATCACTTGAATATGGCGAGCCGTTGCTGCTTGTAATATCTCTTGATAGTCAGCCACAGAATAATAGCCATTGATTTCACTTTTAGGGTCAATACCCGCGCCCAGTTGTGGTAATAAACAATTTTTATCGTTTAAATCAAAACAGCGCCTGCTACTCACTTCGGTTAACTCGGGGAGCGAGGGAATTTCTAATCGCCAGCCTTCATCATCACCTAAGTGTAAATGTAGCTTATTAAGTTTATAAGCTGCCATTTGATCAAGCAGCGTTAAAATAAACGTCTTATCGTGAAAGTTACGCGCAACATCAATTAACAAACCGCGAAACTCATAATGAGGTTCATCATTAACCGTTAACACAGGTACTTGCGTTGAACCTAAGGTGATTAAGCTTGATAGTGATTGCAAGCCATTAAAAACACCAGCGCCGTCAACACCTGTGATCTTAATATCTGTTGTGGTGATGTCTAATTGGTAACTGCCAATCATTTTGCTGTTGTCTTCAAGCAGTCTTAACGTGACAGGCTTGCCTTGAGTATTATTAGCAATTCCTAAGGTATCTAAGCGAGTAATGGCTACGATAACATCATCTTTGTCGACATTACCATAATCAAGATGAATACCAGAAGTAAGACTAAGCTGAGCATTATTCTTACTATAAATAACCGACTTCGGCGTAGGTATAATCACCTTGCTCACATCGAGCTTTTGCTCACCTAATTGGGTATTTCTTTGATATAAACTTGCCGCATCAAGCCACTGAGTAGAATCTTGGGCGGTGCGTTTAAACTGCTTTTCAACATCAGTGAACGGCACAACATAAGGCAGTACTTCTAATCCTGTTTCACTGTTTGAATATGGCTTGGTACTGGCTATAACGCGTGGCTGTAAATTATTTGCACTGACAATATAGTTAGGTAAAGCATCTGTTTCAGACAACGACCAAAACATAGCTCTAAACAATAAGGTTTTGGTTTCACCTGCAGTAAAGCCTTTAAACTTATCATTCAACAATATTTTATGTAAATCGCCATTAATATGAACAACAGAAAATTCATCACTTTCAAAGGATTGAATAGGCGCAATTTGGCTAAAGTGAATATGCCAATCATTACTAGTTATAGATTGAGTCGCGGTGAAACTTAGCTCAACTTCAAAGCAATTACCGTCGGCGATATTTATATCACACTTATCACTGGGTATATTGGTCAATACTTTATACTTAACATTGAGCGTTTCAGCAATCTTGTCAATATCAGTTTGAGTCGCTTTAACTAAGCGTTTAAGTAATACATCTTGCTGGGTCTTGTCATTGGTCGTAGCGGAATGAGTTGGTGATTTTTCACAGCCGAATAAATTTATGCTCGTTACCAAAAATAAGACAATGAGTTGTCTGTTCATGTTTTTCTTACTCACAAGTTTAGGTTAATCAATAGAATGCCAAAACTTCTTCGGGGTTCAGGCTCCATTGTAATTAGTCGATATTGATGTTTAGTTTTCGCTAAGGCTAATTAACTTCGCGATCCGCTGGGTAGAAAACAAACAACTATATATCGCAGCAAGAAACCCTTTGTCTTTTAATTCTTGGTAGTCTGCATCATTTAAATCTTTAAAGGCTTCTTCATCGATGGAATATAACCCCGTTACCGTGAACTCTTTAGCGTTAATAGGTTTAATCGTTAATGATTGAGAAGAGAGTAAACTTTTATCTACCATTGTATTGATAAAAAGTTGCGTTGCATTAAGCTGTGAATTAGCTCGAGCAAGATTTTCTGTGACTTGTACTAAATACTTTGTTTGCTCACCCGTATCAGTAAACAATGCTTCGCCATCGCTGTCTGATACCGTTTTACTGTCTAAATCAATACCCACAACAAAATTATTAGGTTGTTCAACAGACGACGATAATACAAAAGGGAAGTTAGTCAAATGCTGAGGAACATATAAAGCATTCCAGCCCTCTTTTTTATGAAACAAATTTTCCTGCGGCTTTAAGCCAAGTAACGCAACTAAGTGGAAACGTCCTGTTTCTGCATCCTTAATAAAAACAATAGGATATTCCGCCTGAACTTGCGGCAATTCAAAAACGGAAATAGGGGTAACATGGCTATTAGCACTATGTGCATAACTAGGGTCTACTTTTACTTTCAGTGCTTGATGCTGACTTTTATTGAGTGGCGATAAGTTAGCCATGTATTTCTCCAGTAATATTTATTTTATATTTTTATATTTTTATATTTTTTGAAAACCAAAAGCCCTTACCTTATTCAGTAAGTCTCTATTGGTTGGCAGATTATTTTGTAGCTGTTGTTTTAATTTAGCATTTTTCTTTAAAATGCTTTCAAGCATACGATGTTCATTAAACGTTGAAGCGTTATATTCTAATGCTTGTACGTAGCCCATGCCGTGCAAAACATATTGGTAGCTGTCTTGAATAAAAGGTTCAAAGGTATTTTGAAAATCATATTTACTCACCGGACGATGTTTCCAATTATCGAGTTGTTCTAATAAACTTTCTGGTACGGAATTTAGAGACTTATTTTCTAACCAAAAACTTTCTTGTCGTTGAGATAAAAAATAATGTAACTTAATAAAGTCTATCGTCCTTTTCCAACGGTAGTGAAATGAGTCATTAAATGTTTTTTCAACTGCAGGTAATTGTCGCTTATTACGAGGAAATAATTCACACAGCATATTGGCTGAAGCCTCAATAAGAAAAATAGCTGAAGCCTCTAAGGGCTCAACAAAAGCGGCAGACATGCCTACTGCCACACAGTTTTTTTCCCAAAATTTGTTTCTATACCCTGATGAGATTTTTAACCTTCGCGCTGACAGTTGTTCTGCTTGTGGACCAATATAATCACGTAATGTTTGCTCTGCTTGATCATGACTGACAAAATCAGAACAATAAACATAGCCAGTACCACGCCTATTTGACAACCCTATGTCCCATGTCCAACCCGCAGAATGTGCTGTTGAAATAGTAGAACTACTTATAGCATCCTCTTCATTTTGATAAGGTACTTGTATCGCTATCGCATTATCGGTAAATAAAACGTCATTAATTGGCGTAAACCCGACCCCTAAAGCTTCACCTAACAATAAGCAGCGCCCCCCCGTACAATCTACGAAAAAATCACCTTCAATACGCCCTAACTCTTTTGTCTCAATAGAGGATATTTCACCTAAAGCATTCAAATTTGCGGATAATACATTTGCCGCTAAATGCTTAACACCGAAACGTTCGCAGCTTATCTTTTTTAAAAAATCAGCAAATTTGCCTGCATCTAAATGATAAGCATAATTTAATAAACCATCGTAACCTCTATTAGCTATTGTTTTTGGTGCTAAACCACCTTCACAAATAAGCGCCTGAGGGCTAACAAAATTAGCGTAATCTATTTGCTGATCTGACAAAGACCAATAAGGACTGAGATTAAATTCATCTGCATGGGCAACAGAACTAAACAAGTGATAATAAACAGAGTCTTGACCATTTTTAGCAGGCGTTCGCCAATTAACAAATTTTGTTGCCTGCTTAAAAGAGGCATTACAATAATTAATAAAGTCATGTTCTTCGATATCTAAATCAGCCAATGTTTTTCGCATGGTTGGCCACGTACCTTCACCGACGCCCACGGTTGGAATATCAGGTGATTCAATAAGAGTAACCTGCACTGCATCTGACTTATTCGAGCCAAGATGCTTTGCAAGTTTAGCCGCTGTTAGCCAGCCAGCAGTGCCTCCCCCAACAATAACAACTTGATTAATCATTCCATCATCCATTCAATAACACCTTTATACTTTGTTAAATCCAAATTCTTTTACTTTTTCAATGAGATCGCGTTGTTTGGGTAATTGATTTTTCAATAATTCACTTTGTCGATCAACATTAGAAAATAATTTTTCAGCTTTTTTAACATCTGGATAAGCCGAAAGATTGCCTGATAAATCTGTTTGATAATGCATGCCATACAATACATACAAATAACTGTCTAAGTTAAAGGGTTCCCATGCATGGTCAAAGTCGAACTTTGTCGGTGGTTGATTTTTCCAGAATTCGAGTCTTTGTTTTAACTTATTTGGTATTGTGGTTGGCTCACAATTATCAATCCAATATTGCGAATCTCTGCGCGCTGAAATGCAATAATGTAACTTAATAAATTCAACCGTTCGTTCCATACGAATTTTAAAGTTTTGATTAAACTGTTGCTCCGCATAAAGCATTTGCTTTTTGTCACGAGGAAATTGCGCTGCAATCATGGTAGCTGCCGCATCAAACAAATAAATAGCGGAGGCTTCTAGTGGTTCAACAAAACCTGCAGACATGCCAATGGCAACACTATTTTTATGCCAAAATTTCTGGTGGTAGCCGAGCTTTATTGGAATTTTTCGAATAACCAGATCGTCGGTATAATCTTCGCCAATATAGTCGATGAGCTGTTGTTTAGCTTTTTCATCACTAATATATTTGCTACTAAAAACATGACCTACGCCGCGCCTTTCTTGTAGGCCAATATCCCAAATCCATCCAGCTTCTTGTGCTGTCGATAAGGTGTGTGTTTTGATTGGTTGCTTTTTATCTGCATAAGGAACTTGAACAGCAAAAGCCGTATCATTAAAAAGAACATCGCTAATATCATGCCATTCAATATTATAAGTTTGCTTAATAATAAGCCCTTTAGAGCCACTACAATCGATAAAAAAATCTGCGGATATTTGCTTTTCTTCACAATGATCTGTTTCAACATGTGTGATAAAGTCATTTTCATCCAAGACGATGTTCGTCACATTAGCACTAACAAATTTCACCCCTAAATTATCAATACAATGTTTTTTTAAAAAGTTAGAAAATTTATTGGCATTTAAATGGTATGCGTATTCTTGTGCAGCACTGTATTCGGGCATAACGATTTGCTTAGGCGCTAAACCTTGGTCACAAATTCTTGCCTGAGAAGCTACTGCTTGGTCATAAGGTAATCTAGTCGTTTTATTTTTTAACAACCAATAGGGAGCTAAATTAAAGTCATAAGAAGAGTGACTTACCGTGCCAAGTGGATGGTAATAACTTGATTTTTCATTCTGTTTAGGTGTTGTAGCCCAATTTATAAATTCAGCTCCTTGCTTGAAGGTTGCATCACACTCACGAATAAAGTCAGTTTCACTCACGCCTATTTTATGTAATGTAGCTCTTAAATTAGGCCATGTCCCCTCTCCAACACCAATAATAGGAATATCTGGTGATTCAACGACAGTGACCTTTATGCCATTTTCTGCTTTGCAATTTAAGCTTTTAGCCAAAATAGCAGCACTTAACCAACCAGCGGTTCCGCCGCCAATAATTAAAATATCATTATTAACTGTAGTCATTGTGAAAGCTCATCATGTAATGAAGGGTTGAAAGGAGTTCATGTATAAAATTGAGGCTCAATAGATATTTAGGAAAAATATATACTAAGCCTAGAATAACGATGAAAGGAAGTAAAACCTATCCTCTCATCGAAACAAATTACCCGTTATAAGCGGTAAGATACTTTTAAGAATACGTTGCGACCATTATCTGCCGCTAAACGCATAGCGGTGAAACCCTCACCAAATCGTTGAGTAGTCGTTTCTTCGAATAAGTTAGAACCTTCAACACTTACATCTAAGTTTTCAGTGGCATGCCAAGTAACATTCGCGTCAAAAAAACCATGGGCATCCCACGCAGTGTTACCACCGATACCGGTAGACGGAGCGATAAATTCGTCACGGTAGGTGTAAGCAACTCGAGCTGAAATAAGGTCAGTTTCATAGTAGGCACTTAAGTTATAACTAAGTTTAGACATCCCTGGTAATGGTCTTTCAACAATACCCCCGCCATCAGCGCCTAAATTCTGTAAACCAAAGCCTTCAGTATAAGTAATGTTAGCTGACCAGCCAAACTCACCCATTTGCTGTTGGTATTGACCTTCTATACCTTGAAGTTCACCACCTAAACCTTGACCGGGTTCACGTAGAATATAATCTACCCCATTGACATCAACAGTAGACTCGTTAGCACCGTTAATAATAAAAGAACGAATATCTTTAGAGAACAAGGTTGCTGATAATAAAGATTCTTCGTTAAAGTACCATTCTAAACCAATGTCATATTGGTTGGCACGATATGGGTCAAGCGCAATACTACCACGAGCAATGCTTCGAGTAGTCTCGTTAACGCTAGCCGCTGGATTTAAGAA
Organism: Colwellia sp. BRX8-4; assembly: GCF_014077345.1. Taxonomy (NCBI): domain Bacteria; kingdom Pseudomonadati; phylum Pseudomonadota; class Gammaproteobacteria; order Alteromonadales; family Colwelliaceae; genus Colwellia; species Colwellia sp. BRX8-4. The sequence goes on along the minus strand of NZ_JACGVS010000004.1, from coordinate 211,269 downwards.
CGAATAATTAGGACGACTCATTACTTTAGCAGCAGACAAACGTAATATGACATCTTCATGAAGATTTAGTGCTAAGTTAAAACTAGGTAACCAATCTGAGTAATCACTGTCTTCTGTAACGATTGTAGCGGTATCTACATAACCGTAATAATCAGCAGAGGTATCAGTAGCCACATAGCGTAAACCGAAATTACCGCGATAATTATCGCCACTAAAATCAGCTTGTCCGTATAAAGCAAAAATATCTTCTTTAATAACACCGTAACTGTTTGTGTTTAATGATGAACCCGTTTTGTGAGCATCATAATGCGCTCTTAATTGTGCACCATCTGCACGCGCAATGTTTGTTGGAGTACCCGAAAGTAACCCTGCACCAGAGTGATTAAAATGACCATCCGCAAATGTGGCTTTAGTGATACCTGTAGTCAAGCTATCATCAAACGTCCATGCATCTGAGTAACTTGTAAATTGATGATCTCGTAACTTAACACCGGTTTTAAAGTTAGAAATTGGGCCCCACTCAACGTTAAAATCAACATCAAACTGTGCGAAAGTCTCTTCGTCTTTACGATAGCCAGCAGTAACAGCACCACTACTTAAAATGTATTCAGAATGGTTACTTGGATCTGTACCATTAGGAGAAAGCAACATCGCATTATCGCCGCTCATATCGAAATCAATAGAGGTATTACTGTTACTTGAAACCCAACCAGCATTGTAGTTACCACCGTCACCACCTGTTGCTTCAGTAGAACCAACTTTGGCATTGATTGAATAGGTATCAGCCGTATAATCAACTTCAAATGCGATGACTTCGGTATCCATTTCAGCATTACGGGTATTCTGATCATCAAGTGGTGCACCAGAATAGTTACCATTTAGCGCAAAACCATTAGTCGGAGAGAATTTAGTCGCTCCAGTAACTTGGTCATTAAAGCCGGTTGGATCTGTACCCGCAATAATTAAATAGTTTTGGTTACTGTTAGCAGAATCAAGATCAACTTGAAAGTAATGCACATTCATTGATAAATCTTCAGAGGGTGAATACTGAACAGTTAGATCAACCGCATCACGTTCACGAGTTTGCGCGAATTCTGAAATACCTGCACCCGCCCAACCATCATCCATATAGTTTTCTGCTTTGTGCGCACGCCCAACAGTTTCTAGCGTAGATAAACTCGCTAAAACACCAAAGTTTTCTTGATCGTTTTTCCAGCTATACATGCCCGTTAAGCCTTGACCATTTTCGTCAGAAAGGCTGTTATCTTGGTATTCAGCAGATAAAAACAAGGTGTTAGAGTCTAGTTCTAAAGGCTTACGAGTGCGCACAACGACAGTACCACCAACACCACCTTCATCAAGGCTTGCTGTTGGCGATTTATAAACATCAACACCAGCGACAAGTTCTGGTGGTAATAAATCCATATCAAAAGAACGCTTTGCTGCTGCTTGTGAAAACCATCCTGTTGAAGCAACATAGTTACCATTCATACTGATTTGGGTTAATTCTGAGTTAGTACCGCGGATAGAAACATCACCACCTTCACCAGCAAAACTTCTGGCAATCGTTACGCCAGGTATTCTTTGTAGTGACTCTGCAATGTTTCTATCGGGAAATTTACCAATATCTTCTGCAGAAATTGAATCAACAACCGCGTTAGAAAATCTCTTTTGATTTAATGCTTGTTTCAAAGAACCACGAATACCGCGAACTTCAATTACTTCAGTTTCTTGCTCGGCAGCTTTAACTTCTTCAGCAGCCATTGCGAATGGTGTAGCACCGCCCGCTAGCACTAGAGCGATTGAACTCGCTAACATGCCTTTTTTAAATTTTTGAATTGACATCGACTTTCCCTTACACACGTTTTTTTTAAATATAATAGTTATGTTTTTATAACCCTACCAAAGACAGCGCTGTCTTTTTAATTCATGACAGCGTTGTCATAGGTCGGGTAAAACATTACACAATAAATGACCATCTGGCTACACTTGATTACGATTTAATCAGCACCTTTAATGCAACGAACTGTAAACAATAGAGTTTTATTTTAGTTTTTTTGTAAACACCCTGTATTATTTTCGTACACACAAGCAATTATTATACGTTTTTAGCACTGCTTTATTCATTTAAAGTAACGTTTAATGAATAAAGAATTACTTTAGTGAATACTATAATTTAATGTCATTAATGAAGTCTAAAAAGGTAATTTTATTAATTTTCATTGTTTCAAAAATAGAAACGCTGACAATTTATCAGCGTTTTAAAGTAAAATTAAAGCTTTATTATAATAGTTCATCAAGTTAAGCGTAGAGCAATCATGACTCGGCGAAACATTACCGCTTTGGAGCTCTTTATGAATACTTTCTGCTAAGCCCTTACCTAATTCAACGCCCCATTGGTCAAAAGAGCATATTTGCAGCACAATACCCTGCACAAATATTTTATGTTCATAGAGTGCAATTAAGTTGCCTAACGTCTTAGGATCTATACGTTTTAAAAGAATAGTGTTGGTTGGACGATTCCCTTTGTGCACTTTATGAGGAGCCACCTTATCGATGTAATCAGCTGTCCGTCCTTTTGCTTTTAAATCAGCACGAACTTGCTTTTCATTGACGCCGGTCATTAATGCTTGTGTCTGTGCAAAAAAGTTCGACATTAACGTTTCGTGATGACCAGACACCGGCGTAACACTGGCAACCGAACCAATAAAATCAGCTGGTACAACATTATTACTTTGATGCAGGTACTGATAAAAGGCATGTTGACCATTAATACCCAGTTCACCCCATATAGAAGGTACGGTGGCATAGTCAACTTCATCGCCATTCCACGAAACAGATTTACCATTACTCTCCATTTCAGCTTGTTGTAAATAAGCAGAGAGCATATGTAAGGTTTGATCGTAAGGAAGGATCGCTTGAGATCTAGCTCCTAGAAAAGTGGTATTCCAAACGCTGAGTAAAGCCATTATTGCCGGCATATTTTTTTCTAGTGGTGCACTTTGAAAGTGTTCGTCCATTTCATTAGCGCCATCAAGCAATTCTATAAATTTATCAAAGCCCAGATCTAACGCTATTGCTAAACCGATTGCTGACCATAATGAGAAGCGCCCTCCGACCCAATCCCACATCCCGAAGATGTTTTCTTCTTTAATGCCAAACCCCATGGCATTTTCTTTATTCGCTGTTACTGCAACAAAGTGTTTACCGACCGCATTATCATCAAACGACGATGCGGTAAGCCACCTTATTGCTGTTTTAGCATTTGTCATAGTTTCGGTCGTGGTAAAGGTTTTACTGGAAACAATAAATAGCACTCTTTCTGGGTCAAGCGGACGAAGTATTTCTACGATTTGCGCGCCATCTACATTAGAAACATAATGAACATTAATGCTTTTATCACTGTAGTGTTTTAACGCCTCGGTGACCATCTGTGGACCAAGGTTGGAACCACCAACACCAATATTAACCACATCAGTAATACGCTTTCCTGAATAACCTAACCACTTACCTTCACGAACATGATTAACAAAAGCTTCCATTTTCTGTAACTGTACTTGAACGCTGGTGGTGACATTCTCACCATCAACAATGAGAGGCTCTTTGCTTTTACGGCGTAAAGCTGTGTGAAGAACAGCACGGTCTTCTGTTTTATTGATTTTTGCACCAATAAACATTTTTTCGCGCCATTCAACGACTTTACATTCACTAGCCAGATTGAACAGTGTATCCATTGTTTCAGTATCAATGAGGTTCTTTGAATAATCTAACAGTAATCTAGGTAACTCTATAGAAAACTTGTCAAAGCGTTCACTGTCTTGAGCAAACAGATCATTCATGTGCTGAGATTGTTTCTGTTGAGCAAGCTGAGTCAGCTTTTTCCAACTACTGAGTGTTTGACGACTTGACATAAATATTCCTATAGTGCATTAATTTAACCCTTCAATGTTGTACCATATTTGATAATGACAGCGCTGTCAATTTGAATTTTTATCCTTTATTTCTATAGATTAGTATAAAGGTTTGAGTTATTTTAAAATAAGTAGTTGCCGCCGTGCCAAAGAAACAATATTCTGTTGCGCTGCAGTAGGGTTACATAACAAGAATAATACACAAGGCTGTTTTAACCGATGAAAGCTACAATAAACGATGTTGCCAAACAAGCGGGTGTTTCGATAAAAACCGTTTCAAGAGTAATGAACAATGAATCATCTGTACGACAATTGACTCGAGATAAAGTCATGGAAGCCGTAAATGATTTACATTATCAGCCCAACTTAGCGGCACGAAACTTAGCGGGTACTAAGGCATACAGCATTGCTTTTATCTATGATAACCCTAACGCATATTATGTCATTGATATGCAAAATGGTATTTTAGCGGCTTGTAAACAACAAGGTTTTGAATTACTTATTCATCCTTGCCAAGCAAAATCAGTACATGTACTTGATGAAATTGCCGACATGGTTAGAAAGACACGAGTCGCTGGTTTAGTGCTCACTCCACCTTTTTCTGAAATGCCTGAATTTGTCCAAAAAATTATCGACCTAAATGTTGATGTTGTTCGGATAATGTCTGGCGATGTAGCACCCGATGAATTAGCCCCCTGCATTATGGTAAATGACCATGCGGCTTCGGTAAGTATTACTCAACACCTCATTGATTTAGGCCACAAACACATTGGTTTTATTGCCGGTGAAGCAGCACATATGTCAACTGTTGAACGTTTAAGAGGTTATAAACAAGCCTTGTCTGACAATGGCATTGCACTTGATGAGCGGTTAATTATTAATGGCGAGTATTCTTTTGAATCTGGCGTACTTGGCGCAAAGCAATTAATGTCTGAAGATATTCGCCCAACTGCTATTTTCTCATGTAACGATGAAATTGCGGCGGGTGCTTTGTTTGCCGCTCGGTTAATGGGGATATCAATACCTGATCAACTTTCTATTGCTGGTTTTGAAAACTCGCCCTTCTCTCGCCAAACATGGCCACGTTTAACGACAGCAAATCAGCCGAACCAAAAAATCGCTGAAGATGCAGCCAACTTATTGATTGCAAAATCGCGTAAACAAACCCCTCAAAATAGTGTTCATCATTACACACCAAGATTGATTGTCCGTGATTCAACCGGTAAACATAGCTAATTGTGAATTGATAATTGCTCATTGAGTTAAATCTTAGCGCAATATATAACCCGCAACAAACCGGCCTTTCAATGGATAGTGTTCATCATTACACACCAAGATTGATTGTCCGTGATTCAACCGCTAAACATAGCTCATTGATAATTGCTCATTGAGTTAAATCTTAGCGCAATATATAACCCGCAACAAACCGGCCTTTCAATGGATAGTGTTCATCATTACACACCAAGGTTGATTGTCCGTGATTCAACCGCTAAACAGAGTTAATTGTCAGAAAACACTAAACTTTATCGACTAGCGTAACGCTTTAACGATAAAGTTTAGTTTGATTATCACTTGCAGCCTATGTTGATAAGCAAGTATGAAATATTACTTTTGTCTAAATGAATAAACGCCAACTTTACCCTCCGCGCCTGCCGCCAAAAACATCATCTTATCGCTCGCAAGGGTATAGAAGCCTTTATCGTCTTTTTTACCTTGTGGGTTTGCTAGTACTTGCCACGTTTTTCCTGCGTTAAGCGAAATATCACTACTGGTTTTTCCTGTAGCAAGACAAATATTTCCCTGACAACTCATTGCTGAGCGCAAGCCATATTGCCCAGCATTGACTGACTGCCATTGGTTATCGGTAAAAGTTGCCATATTAGGGTAACTTGCAGGACGCTGTTCATAGTCTCCGCCAACAACAAAAAGTTGTTGCTTGGCATTTAATGCTAAACCATAACCACCGGCGGTTTGTGTTTTAGAGTACAGTGGCACACGATCACGTTGCCATGTTTCACCAAAATCGACGCTGCTATAAACTGATGCTGAAAATCCACCCGTAGTAAGCCAAGCTTTACCTTTGTCACCAACAATTAAGGTATTACCACTGGCCGCAAAAGCGGCTTCTTTTTCAACAAATTTCGGGATATTACTCTGCTCGATACGGCGCCACGTTTTGCCACCATCACTGGTTTTTTTTATAACATAAAAGCCATCGACAGGATCTCCCATCAACAAACCATTATCACCATCCCAAAAAGCGATGGAGTCAAAAAAGCCATCTTTATCTTCATTTTGATAAAGTAACTGCCAGCTATCGCCACCATCAATGGTTTTGTAAAGTACAGATTGTTCTCCACTGCCAACCCCCATAACAATAGCGGTATGCTTATCGAATAAGGCAATATCACGAAAACCTGTTTTTATAGGGCTATCTACTGATTTATCCAACCAAGTTTTACCTCCATCTTGACTAACAAAAACAGTCTTATTACTACCACTAACCCACAATGAATTATCGATAACAGCACTTCCGCGCAAAGAAGGTGAACCTGGCAGCACCGTATGTTGCCAAGACGGCAAATCAACGATAGTAGTGCTACTGGCAATTACCGAGTAAAAGACAGTCGTGATACTAAGAGATTTTAAGATACGAATTAAGCGAGTGCTTACTTTAACTTCTGGTAATATTGAAAGAATTGATAGCATGATAATTATTATTTTAAGTGAACATAGCGCTACTATTCAATATTTTCAAATATTTAACAAGTGATAAACATCAAACACTGACAAAGAGGCAAAGCAACAAAATTGTCAGTCATTAAGTTGTAAATACCGCCAACTTCAGCGATAGTAGAATAATAAAAATAGCCGTCATAATACTTAATTGATTAATAAAACAGTAAATTCTTATGCTAGAAGTTGATGATAAAGTACTCGCTGATATACGCCGTGGATTTTCTATTCCGGCTCAGCCAAGTTTATTAATTAAACTACAAAAAATAATGGCCGAAGACGAGCCAGACGTAAATGCGTTAGCCGATATTATTTCACAAGATGTCGGTGTCGCTTCAATTATTCTGAAAACCATTAACTCGCCCCTTTATGGATTGTCGCGCTCAATATCTGACATTCACAAATCAGTACGTTATATCGGTTTGCAGGGAATAAACTCATTAGTAACCAACACCTTGATTAAACGTAGTTTTGACCAACAAGATTGTAGTATCGCTTTAGAAGAGTTTTGGGACAGTGCCACACATATTGCCAACACTTGTGTTCATATTGGCAAAACGATTAAAGAAAAAACCTCAAAAGATAAGCTCTTTTCTCTTGGTTTATTTCATGATTGCGGCATTCCGATTATGGCAATGAAGTATAGTGACTACAGCGATACTTACCAACTTGCTTACAGCACCCCAGATAAAACACTCCCCATCACTGAAGACCAGGCTTATGGTGTAAACCACGCAACCATTGGCTATTACGTTGCCTCTTCTTGGCGATTACCTAAAGATATTTGCGAATTAATTTTAATACATCACGACCGTGATTTTCTCAAAATGAATAATCCACGTGGTCAAGAAGTTTACTATGCAATATTAAAACTGGCAGAAAACCTAGTACACAATCATAAGCACTGTCGAGACTCTGCTGACTGGCCTTATGTACAAGAAATGATTTTCACCTTACTCGACATTGATGAAGACAACTATCAAGATTATCTTGAAGACAGCGAGTCATTCGATGTAAAAGCTGATTAACCCTTGAAGCTACCTTAAATAAGTTTGTCAAATAAGCCCTTGGTTAAGTGCAATCAATACCGCCCGTGTTCTGTCTCGGGTATTAAGTTTTGATAATATTGTTGATACATGATTTTTAATTGTGCCCTCAGCAAGAAAAATACTACTAGCAATTTCTTTATTAGAGAAACCACCCGCCACCAACTTTAAAATCTGTTGTTCTTTTTCAGACAAGGCTTCAATAACTTTAGATTCATTCAAGCCTTTATTTAATTGTTTCATCACCACGGGCTCAGCCACAAAACCACCATTGGCCAGTGTTTTAACGCCATTAACGAGTTTATCTAAGGAAACATCTTTAAGTAAAAAACCATTAGCACCTGCTTGTAAGCTTTGCATAAACAGTTCGCTATCATCAAAAGTTGTTAACATTAAAATAGGCAAGGTACTGCCTTGGCTTCTTAGAATTTTAACTAACTCAATACCATTCACTTTTGGCATTCTAATGTCGAGTAACAACACATCAGGCGTTGGTTCACTGGCCAACATTTGTTGAGCGTGTTCGCCGTTTTCGGCCTGCCAAATAATACTTATATCGTCACTTAACGAAAGTAGCCCTGCAATTCCCTGTCGAACTAACTGTTGGTCATCAACAAGCGCAACATTAATCATAACAATCCTCTACTTGTATTTTTAAGGTGAAACCACTGTCATTTACAATAAGATCTACCTTGCCAGAAAAATCAATCAATCGTTCATTCATGCCAGCTAAACCACTGCCAAAGTTTTCGTTATTCTTGTTGGTAACCGTGCCATTGTCAGACAAGTTAATGACTAAGCTACTGCCCATTTTTTCACAGGCTAAAGTAAATAGGTTCGCTTTGCCATGTCGAAGCGCATTACTCACACCTTCTTGTAAACAAAACATCAGCTGTTGCTTTAGTTGCAGTGAATTAATATCAATGGATGATTTCACAGTTAACTGACAATTAGGCAATTGATTAATGAGGTTTTCAAGCGACGAAACAAGATCTATTTGTTCTTCTTCACGCATTTCTTTTACCACTTGTCGAACGTTGCTTAGCAGTGTTTTAGCCAGTTGTAAGTTTTCTTGCAGTAAGGGTTTAAATTCTTCGGAAACTTTATGTTTAGCGACCTCTAAATTCAAAGACAACGCCGTTAGCTGATGACCAATAGCATCATGTAAGTCTCGAGATATTCGTAATCTTTCTTGCTTTTTCGATGAAGCTTTCAGCATAAATCGTGTTGCTAACAACTCTTGATTAATAGCCGCTAACTCTTCTTTAGCTTTTGCTTCACGCAAGATTGTTTCTATGGCAGAGAAACCAAAAACTTGTAGCATAAAATAGATAATGACCTGAAAAAATCCAGAAATAAAACTGCCATCATAAACAATAGTAAAATGAGCGACTGTAATAAAAAACATCAACAACAATGCTTTTTTTCGGGTAAACATTGATGGTAACTGCGTCGCAATCAACACTAACAAAATAGCGGCAACATTATAAGTATCTGATGAAATTAACAATAATACCGTAACTACTTCAACCACCAGTAGTCGTTTATTTATCTTCGACTCTGCCCTTTTATCAGAAAAAATAATCCATGCAAATGAAAGATAAAAAATAATAAATGCCAACAATTTCAATACAAACGTCTGACCAAAATCAAGATTGACTAAAGACAAATAGCAAATAACTGACCAAGTAATAAAGCCAGAAAAATGTAGTAGCCAGTCTTTGCGTAAGTGCTCTGGTAATGGTGACTTCAACATAAATAAATACCTAGATAAAATGTGCAGTCTAAACCGTTAACATGCACATTTAAAACTTCATAATCATATGATTTTAAAACAAATCAATCGTAATTGCTGTGTTTTCTTTCACCATAAATTTAGCTTCTTTATATTTCGGCGCACCAAACATGCCGACATTATTACTAAAGCCATAGCCTTCTTTTGGGATCCCCATCATATTAAAATCCATTTTGTTATTGTCGTTTTCGTCTTGATACATTTTTATCGCATAGTCGCCATCAGGTACATTTTCAAAAATAGCGATTTCCTTGCCATTTTGAGCTTTAACTTTTGCATAAAAACTAGCTTTATCTGTCTTATAATCTTCTTCTGAGGCATATAAAGCGATTAAAAGGTGGCCTTTCCCTTGCTCAATATCACTGATATTGACCGTTAAGTCAGCGGCAACGGCATGCTGGCTTAATAATAAAATCATCGATAATGCACTTATTACAGAAAGCGCTAAACTGGTTACTGACAAAGAGATTAATTTTTTAAAAATCATAATGATTCCTTTATTTATATAAATTGAAAGAGGATAAGTAAATTTGTTTATTAATTCATGATCAGTGTAAAGCTAAAGCTTTTGTTAAACAGGTGCCAAAAGTCATCATTTTCACAGCAGTAAAACATGACTTCTGGCACCTAAAGGTTAAAGGACATTATAAGAATATTGTTGGTTATGAAGATGAACAAGGTAACGTTGAAAGAGTGCGAGAATCACAATAGGTGCGATAACAGAGAGTGCGATATTACCTTTAAACAACCAAGATAGAACGAGCGATATCAGTACGGCGATAAATAAGTAAGCTGATTTTTTATTAATGTTTATCCGATCTTTAGTTTCTTTAATCTGTGTTTTATTGATCCCAACAAAACCATGATTTGAAAAGAGCATGGTGGTAATACCAACAACAATCATCACAATAAAAATGGCCGACTCTTGCAACATGCTATAAAACGATAAATACCACCATTGTTGAAAAAATGCCGCTAAACCACCTAAAATCAAATAAATATTCGCTGATAGTATTAAACGGCTCATCACTATTTTAAGTTTACTGATTAACACTAACTGACAAATTCCCACCAATGCAGCTATTTTAAAAGCCAATAACCAGCTTTCATTGGATGTTTCGGTTTGCCAAAAACCAATCATTGAAAAAAGTGAAAGCGGGAGAAATTGTAATAAAGCACTGAGTTTATTTAACATACGGGCTGCCTTGTCGTTGAGTGATTAACTATTTACTTATTTTAAATAATAACGTTTCAAAAGCTAAAAAAAAGGTGCCAAAAGTCATGATTTGCTTATAAAAAAAATGACTTTTGGCCGAAGAAGAAGGTATCAGCACCGATACAAAGCACATTAATCATCAACACCACTAATGTGTGCCTAAGGGGGGATTAGTCACGTAAAGCTTCGGTAACAGGTAAACGCATCGCCTTTATTGCTGGTAATATCCCGCCTGATAAACCAATCAATAACGCTAACGACATTGTTTTAATCATCAACAAAACCGTAATATCAAAATTGAACATCATTTGACTCAAATTACTGGCATTTTGCGTGGCAGCCGTCCAGCCATCAAAGACAAAATATAAAGGTAGTATGCCTAACACCCCACCAACAAAAGCAATGAGCAAGGCTTCACAAAGAATCGACATTGAAATTGCAAAAGGACTAAAACCTATCGCTTTATGCGTAGCTATTTCCTTAGAGCGACTTGCTATGGCGGCATACATGGTATTAAGTGCAGCCACTATTGCGCCTAACGCCATAATAATAGCAATAGGAAAACCTAACCAACGAATTAAGCGTGTTAAGTTACTGGCTTGATCAGCAAAGAATTGTTTTTCTGTTAACACTCGAATGTTTAACCTAGGGTCGTCCTGCCACTCTTTTTCTAATTGTGGTAAATCGCTAATATCTTTTAATGCTAAGCGGATAGACTGTAGCGTATTTCCTCGACGATAATCACTCTGTACCATGCCAATATCAGCCCACAATTCTGATTCAAAAACACTATTACCATCAGAAAAAATCCCGCTGACTGTCCACGCTGCTCCACCTAAGGTGATAACTTTGCCAACAATTAACTCTGGCATTCTACGCGTTATTGCCTGACCAACAATTAGCTGACGCACACCCGTAGCGAACATTTCACCTTTGACTAAACGAAAATTAGGGCGAAATTGTTGAGTCGATTTGCTGATACCTCGCAACGCTAAACTTTTCGTTTCTATTTCTTGATCTACGGTATCTAGATTAGAAATATAAGTCACTTCAGCATTAACAAACATTTCAGCCGATACTTGCGCCAGCCCTTGTTCATCTTTAATAATTTTTTGATTATTCGCTAAAATATTAACTTCTACTGGAAACATCACACTTTGCAATTCTGAAGAGGCTCCCGCGCGCATCACTAATACGGTATTATCTAAACCAGTACGTTCCAGTGTTTTCATCATTCCCTCAGTCATTGCCAGAACACTTAAAATAACGCCAGCAACACAAGCAATGCTTAATATACTCACCATAGAAGCAATAATACGCTGCGGGAAACTTTTAAAATTAATAACCGTTAACGCTTGTGCTTGTTTTATATTGATAAACCATGAATGCTGCGCCTTTAATGAAATATTCATGCCTTGTCTCCTAACGTTTTGCTGATAACAAGTTGTTTAATCGCTACCGCCGGAAATACAGTGCAAAAAGCGGCAGCAGTATTTACCCAGGCAAATACGGTTATATAATGACTTGGCGCAATCGATATACCCGGTAAAAAATCATTAAAACTCTGGCCGACCAATGCTAGAGATAAAGAGGCAAGAATGCTGCCCGCCAAAGCGCCTAAGCCAATTAATAACAAAGCCTCTAGGTAAACACCTTGAATTAAACGTGTCGCTGAAAACCCTAAAGCTTTCATCATTGCGCTTTCATTATTACGCTCACGAATAGTTTGGATCATGGTATTGCAAACAATCAGTAATAAAGTAGAGAATACCGCAATAACCACAAGGTTAATGACCATAGCCATATCAACAAACTGTTGTGCTTGTTCTTTAATAAAAACCTGTTCAGTCGTGGTACGGGTTGGATTGTTGGTATGTGAGAACAATAAATCGATAGCAACAATAACGTCATCTACGTTGACATTTTCAGTTATTTCAGTCGATAACCACCCCAAAGAATTATTAGCATAAGCACGGCCTTTATCAAAATAAGCATGTTGGAAAAACACTTTATTATCAGCAGATGAATGCTGAGCTGTTTGGTAAATGGCAGAAACGGTAAACGACCAATTAAATGAACCACTTTTATTCATCCAAATAGAAGAGCTTAATGGCACGGTATCACCGATTTTCCAACCATATTTATCAGCAAGTCCCTGACCAATAACAATACCTGTGCGCGTTTTTTTCCATTGCGCTAGTTGCTCACTAGGGATTATATATTCATCAAATAAATTGAAATAATGATGGTGGTCAACCGCAGTTACGGGTAGTTGATTTTTTTCATTTTGAAAGTACCCACCAAACCAAGATGCATAACTCACTTGTTTTACGCCCGGTAATGCCGCAATCTTTTGTTGAGTGTTAATGGGGAGAGATTGTGTCATTGATATTTTATGACTGGTCATTAAACGGTATTGATTACTACTGCTTACATTAGCCGTAAGCGCCTGATCCACTCCAGACAAGGTCGTCAATAAGAAAAAAGCCACCATGACAGAAGTACAGGTTAACCAAAAACGTACTTTTTTACGAAAGCTGTTCCGCCAAACTAATATCAGTAGGTTCATCTGCTTTCCCTCATATGACAGTTATGTTCTTCGCCAATATAAGACTCTAAATTAATCACTCTACTTGCGTAGTCAGCTGCTTTTTTATCATGTGTAACCATAACAATGGTTTTACCAAAATCGCGATTAAGTTGGTCAAGTAATGCCAGAATTTCATTGGCTGTTTTTCGGTCTAAATTTCCCGTTGGCTCATCACATAATAATATATGTGGGTCACTGACAATAGCGCGTGCAATAGCAACTCGCTGCTCTTGCCCACCAGATAACTCTTTGGGGAAATGACTAGCACGCTCACTCATGCCAACGAGCTCTAGCGCATAACTAGCATGCTCTTGTCGTTGCTTTTTATTTAACGAGGTTAACGCGAGTGGCAGTTCAACATTACCCTGCGCGCTTAACACCGGTAATAAATGATGTGACTGAAAAACAAAGCCAATGTTTTCAGCGCGCCATTGGGTTAATGCCGATTGCTTTAAATGATCAATACGCTGTGTACCAATAATCACTTCACCTGATGTCGGTTGATCAAGGCCGCCCATTAAATGCAATAAGGTGCTTTTTCCTAAACCTGATGGTCCCATTAATGCGACAAACTCACCTGATTTAATCGTTAAGTTAAAATCGTGGTGAACGACTACCGTGTTTTTACCTTTCTGGTAACTTTTGTTAATATTTTTTAATGTAATGTTATAGCTATTTTTCATCATTTTTTCCTAAAATCTGCAGAGAGGCTTTCATTAAAGTGCGGCTATATCTACGTGGTTATTTGAGCTACTAGGGAAAACATCTAACGAGCGTTGATCGTTTTTCATAAAGCTAACCTTCACCCCCATATCAGGTAAAATCCGAGGATCTGCTGTTAACAATTTCACCCTGACTTTAATGCTCGCTTTTTGACGATCTGCGGTAGGTATAACAGCAACGACTTCACTGCTAATACTCCACTGCGGATATGCATCTAATCTAGCGAATACTTTTTGTCCAGGATAAACGCGATTGATATAGCTCTCACCTACTTCAACTTCAATTTCTAACGAGCTCATATCAACAATAGTGCCGACACCGGTACGAATAAAACCACCACCAGAAGATCCCGCTGAAATAAGCTCACCCACTTGGGCATTTTTACTGATCACGACACCATCAAATGGCGCGCGAATTTTATGCTGATTTAACTGATACTGCGCCAATTCAACTCGTTGCTTTGCGGAGTCAACCATGGCTTTTTTATGACGTATTTGGATGGCGAGTTGTGCATTTTTAAAGGCACTGTCTTCAAGTAATTGCTCACTGATCAGCTTTTTGCTGGCCAGCGTCTGATCACGCTTAAATCGCTGATTTTGCTGTTTGAAAAGTAAAGTGAACTCGTCAAAACCCGCTTGCTTTGCCGATAATTCCGTTAAAGCAAGTTGGTATGAAATCGATGCTTGCTTATCATCAAGTTCGGCGAGTATTTCTGATTTACTTACCCTTTGTCCTTCCTCAATATTTAAGCGGTTTAGCTTACCCGTTACACGAGAAGATACTGTGGCTATGCGCCTCGCAACCACATGGCCGCTCGCATCAAGTACGCTGTTATTTATGGGTTCTGCTGTATTTACATCATGGGTGGTAGGGAAATGTTGTTTAATATCGACGTTAACTGACTCATTTACTCGTTTGTTATCAGTTTCAAGGTGATTAATAATTTCAGCAGCACTTGTTGGAAAAAACAGTGTCTGACCGACAAAATATAAACTTGTGCTGAGTAACGTAACAATCAAGATACTAGTATAGTTACCTGATAGTCCCGCAGCTTTAGTTTGCGGAGATCTATCAATAGTCAGCTCAGAAAGTTCGAAAGGGGTTTTACGTGTTATCGGCATTTTATTCTCCTACAAAGTTTGTAAAAGAATAAAAAAAAGTGGCGTCAGACAACAGTGCCAAAAGTCATTGTTATCAGAAAAGCTATAAATAATAAAAGCGTAAATAGGATGAAAACGTTATTCATCTATCAATAATGAATGAATAACTTGAGGTTAACCGAGTGAGTTAACGTGTGGTGAATCTTGCCCAAGACAATAATAATTCGCGAAAGTCTTCTAGCCCACAACTTGCTGACTCTTGATCGTCAAAGTCTATATCATCAGCACTGAGTGCTTCAGGTAAAGCTTCAATACCATTTAAGCTCGCGTTAGCGGCAATCGAAACATCTTTTTCAATGATTCTAACCGTGTACTCACTGCCAACAATTTCCTGCTCTTGTGCACTTGCGTGCTCGGCTTTATCGATGAGCGTTAACAACGCGGTTAATTTTTGTGGATCGTTACCTACTTCAACTTCAAGCCAAGGGCCAAAAACTTCATGTTCAAAAGAGAACTTTGCTTTTGCATAGCGAGTAGTAGGGTCGTTTATAAATTCGTATTCCATGGGATAACTCGGAAATTTTTTGATATCTTTATTATAGAATATTTATCGCACAAGGGGGAGTTAACATTTACTCTTATCCCCCTCGATGAAACGATACGAGTGATAAACTATAATGGAATTTTTTTATCGGCAAAGGCTTTGGCGATAGAAAAACGCTTGCTTGACCGTTCGCCCAATTTAACCAGCATCAAATAACAAAACGGTACCAAAAACAAACTGGTAAAGGTTGAAAACAACAAACCTCCAATAATGGCAACCGCCATCGGGTAAGCTTGGCTATCACTTGATGCTAATGCTAACGGCACCATACCAATAATAGTTGTTGCAACTGTCATAAATATTGGCCGAATACGGCTAACACAAGCGTCGATAATCGGCGTCATTATATTCTCAGCGTCTACTTTTAACTTGTTGATTTGATCGATGAGGACAATACCGTTATTCACCACTATACCCATTAAAATCAACATACCGATCAGGCCTGTTTCACCCAACCCCATGCCTAAAATAGCAAAGGTCCAGTAAACACCAATAAAAGCTAAACCAATCGAAGACAAGATAGCGATTGGCATTAATAGTGATTCAAACAGCGCTGCCATAACAATAAAAATAAGCGCTAAAGCAAGCATCATGTTCATCATCATGTCTTTCGCTGCTTTTTCGTCTTGCGCAAATTGGCGTCCTAAGTTCCAATCATAACCCGAAGGAAAAACAATATTCTCCATCACTTCTTTAATTTTCATCGAGGCTTCAACACGGCTTAAGTCAGCTAAATTAATAGAAATTCCTAAGGTGGTTCTTCTGTTTGAGCGCGTAATTTGTTGCATTATCGGTTGCGTGTCAAAAACAACGAGTTGCTGTAAAGTAATAACTCTGCCGTTACTCTCATAAATAGGTAACTCTTTAATACGTTCGAGCGGCACAGCCTGTTCAGCGTGATAGACCAAGCGAATATCAACTTCACCTAGCTTAGCATCACGAAACGAACGCAAGTTAGTCCCACGCAGTGCACTCGAAATACGACTAGCGATATCTTGGGTGTTTAAACCTAAACGTGACACTTTTTCTCGGTCGATACGCAGTACTAACTCCATGTTTTTATCTTCGTTATCGATGCCAACTTCAGCAAAACCTTCAACATTACTCAACTGACTGATCACAGATTCGCTCAATTGTATTAAACGCTTGGTTGAGCTGCCGTTTAAAGTAAGTTTGACCAAATTTTCTTTTTGTTCTGACCAGTCAAATGATGGTTCTGCAATGGCCGTATCGGGGAAACCTTTTTTAATCTCTGCTTTTAAATCATAAAGTGTTTTTGAATAACCATCGTTAAGTTTTATGCGAGACATGGCAAAATCTGACCAAATCCGGCTATTGACTTGTGTAAACTCGAAGGCTTGTTGATTATCGTATAAGTACTGCTCCATCTCATCGACTAATTTACTGACATCAGCTAACTTTTGTTGCCCTTGGATATGATAGACAATATTGATTTCTTTGACAGTTTTACCCTTTTCGCCATTAATATTGACCATTTGCTTGGTTAACACACCACTAATGCAAAGTAATAAAATGAAAACCCCGGTTGTTTTAGGGTGAGTCAGTATTCTTGTTAAATTAGGACGATACCAGCGATCTAATTTTCCTTGGGTAACAACTGACGACAAGGCCTTTTTGTTAACACGACTAAGCATTAATGGAATGGCGGTTTTTGAAATAATTAATGATGCCAATAAAGGTAAACAAATCGCCACGGCTATTTGCTCAACTAAGATGGTAATAAAGTTTTTTTCACCCATCAGCAAAGGCATAAATACAATGGTGGTGGTGAGTGTGCCACTGATAATAGCAATACTGACATTATCAACACCATGAAGAATTTTGTCTATTGAGGTTAAGGCTTTATCTTGTTGTTGAAGGATACTCTCACAAATAACGACGGAGTTATCAATCAGTAAACCAACGGCAATAAAAAGCCCCGCCAGTGAGAGCATGTTTAAGGTGTAGCCCATAAAATACATGCCAGCTAAGGCAAAACTTAACGAAATAGGCACAGAAGCAACAACAATAAAAGTAATGTGGCTATTGCGCAAAAATATAAATAAAACAATAAAAGACAAGACAATACCTAAGGCGCCCGCCTTTAACAAATCACCTAATGATTCTTGAATTTCTTCACCGCTGTTATCTTTAATTCCAATGGTAATCGCTTTAAAGTCATCTTCTTGGCGAAGCACTTCAATTAAAGCAACAATGTTATTTGTCACCTCGACAACATTAGCATCAGACTCTTTAAAGACTTCTAAGCCAACTGACTTCTTTCTATCTGTTCTAATTTCGCTATTCTTAGGAGGAGCGGTTAAACTCACTGTCGCTACTTCACTTAACCGAACACCCACTTTAACTTGAAAGTTTTTAATGTCGTCTAAACTGTGATATTCACCGTCAGGAGAAACTCTGAACTTTCTACCTCCATTGAGAATAGAGCCTGACTTCACTAAAAAATTACTGTCACGTAGATCTTGCAATAACTTTGCTTGATCAACACGATTCATCGCGAGCTTAATACTGTCCAAATGAATTTCTATATGGGGTTGAACAACGCCACGCATTTCAACTTTACCGACACCTTGAAGCCTTTCTAGCGGGTTTTTCAGTTTTTTATCGATAAAGTCATAAGCGGTGGAGAGATCTTTATTACCCGATAACACCAAGCTCATGATGGGTAGATCTTCAGTAGAGAACTTTTGTACCATTACGTTTTGCACGTCTTCAGGTAAAAGATGGCGCACCATATCGACTTTTTCTCGTACCTCTAATATTTTACTATCGAGATCACTACTAAGATCCATCATTACCTGAATAGAAGCACCGTTGGCCCGACTTCTTGACTGCATTTCAGTAATACCGCCTAAAGTCGAAACGGCTTCTTCTATCGGCCGGGTAATTAAGCGTTCAACTTCTTCAGGTGTGGCGCCGTTATACGGCACATTAATAAAAGCCATCGGAATATTCAGTGATGGCCAGCTTTCTTGTGGCAATAATTTACTGGCGACAAGCCCAGTAACAAAAAGCGACAACATCAACATAGCCGTGGTAACAGGCCGCCTTATCGCTAAAGCGGTTAACCAAACAGTTACTGGTAAGTCAAAAATGCTTTGCTTAGCTGTTTTCTTTTTAGACGTTGAATTTGTCATCTTACGCCTCGGCTACATTATTAGACGATGCGCTATTAGCTTGCTGGCTTTCAAAACCATCATTGTCAAGTTCATCGCTTTCGACAATATAGGTTTTTCGGTCAAACAAGCTATACAAAACAGGAATTAAAAGTAACGTTAGCATTGTTGCAACCAGTAAGCCGCTCATTACCGTAATGGCAAGAGGTGCTCTTAATTCAGAGCCTTCTCCACTGCTAAATGCCAACGGCGCTAAACCTAAAATAGTGGTTAAAGATGTCATAATAATCGGGCGAAAACGTGAACGACTCGCTTCCATAATAGCAGCAAGTTTATCAACACCTTGATGACGTAACTGATTAATTCTATCGACTAAAACAATGGCATTATTCACCACAATACCCGTTAGCATAATAATACCTATGAGTACGATAACGCTGATATTGGTCCCAGTAACATATAAGCCTAATACCGAACCTAACACGGCTAATGGAATAGAGAATAAAATAATAAATGGATTTAATAACGACTCAAATTGTGAAGCCATCACTAAATAAACAAGGAATACCGCTAACGCTAACGCCATCATTAAGGAAGAAAAAGAGCTTTCCATTTCTTCATTTTGCCCTGCGACTCGTGCTTTAATATTAAAAGGTAAATAGAGTTCTTTCACTAGATTTTCGGCTTTGGCGGCCGCTGCAGATAAGTCGCCATAAGCCAGTGATGCCGAAATAATAGCAACACGACTTTGGTCAATACGGTTGATTTCATTAGGGCCAATACTTTCGGTAATATCGGCAACGGCGGCTAGTGGTAATGATTTGGCCTGCTGCGAGTTAACCGTTAATTGACGAATAGCTTGTGCTGAATTTCTCGCGTTTTCATCGGCGCGCACTAGGATATCAACTTGTCGGTCTTGTAAGTTGTATTTACTCGCCACCGAGCCAGCAATTTTAGTGACTAACTGATCGGCTATATCAGACGCTTTTAACCCTAAACTTGCTAAGCGCTCATTATCAAAGCTGATTTTTAACTCAGGTTGACCGGCGCGTAAACTATTGTTTAGGTCAATAAACTGATTATCCATCGACATTGTTTGCATTAATTGGTCGCTGTATTTTTTCAAAGCCACCAGATCGTATCCTGACAAAATAATTTGCAAAGGACGCTCTGTTGTAAACATTTCTGTTTGCGCTATTTCAGCGGTGACATCAGCCATTTGAGCAACTTTCGCGCGAACCACAGCTTTAACTGATTCAAGATCATCACTGCTGTAAAGTGCCACTAACAGTTGTCCCCAGTTTTCACCGCCTTTACTGGCTGAGCTCATCATTAAGCTACCGCTACCTGCTAACGAATAGCTGTGCTTGACTCGTTTATCTTCGGCAATAGTCGCAGCAAGGTCTTTTAGCCGTTGATCAGTAACATCTATGGGCGTTCCTTGTGGCAAGGTTAACTCGATAGTAAATTCCGACTTTGCCACTTCAGGAACAAGTTCAACCGCAATTTTTGGTAATAAACTGCTGACCGCCAGCGCAAACACTAAACTAAGTGCCACTAAAATAGCTCTATTTTGCAAGGCGACTTTTAATAACCGACTGTAGGCTGACGCTAGTTTTTCAAAATAATAACTAAAAGCTTTATGTGCCGGTTTAAAAATAAAGCTGACGACCTTAGTGATTAAATTAGTAATCAATAACAAGGTTTTGGTTAATAATAAAGGTAAGTAATTAAAAACCAATAAAAGCGGAAAGGCCAAAATGTGCACGACGATATTAACGACTTTCTTTCTTCTAGTTAGCGGCACTTTATCGGTTTGTTTTTCTAATGAGTCATCATTATTATCATTTGTAGGCATTTCTTTATTTTGGCTAAATTGACGTGATGCCAGCATAGGAATTAAGGTTAGCGCCACGATTAAAGAAGCGAGTAACGCAAAAGTCACCGTCATCGCTTGGTCACTGAATAATTGCCCGGCAAAACCGGTCACAAAAGCTAAAGGAAAAAACACCGCTAAAGTGGTCAGTGTAGAAGCAATAACAGCGCCCGAGACTTCATCGGTACCCTTTATTGCCGCTTCAATAATACTGGCGCCTTTTTCGCGATAGCGCGCAATATTTTCTAGCACGACAATCGCATTATCAACTAATAAGCCAACCGCTAAGGCAATGCCCCCTAACGACATAATATTAAGACTAATGTCATTAGCAAACATTAAATTAAAGGTCGCGATAATTGAAATAGGTATCGCTAGTGAAATAATAATCGTATTGAAAAAGTTACCCAAGAATAAATATAAAATCAACATGGCAAGTAATCCGCCAATAATAGCCGCACTTTTCACTTCGTCTACCGCATTGACAATAAATTCAGATTGGTCATAAATAACCGTAAAAGTCAGTGCTTCGGGTAAAGTTTCTTCAAGCTCGGCTAATTTTTTATTTACCGCTTTTGCTACGGTTACCGTATTAGCATCGCCTTCTTTATAAATGGCCAGTTCTATCGCTTCATTATTATTGATACGAGTAATATCGGTGCGTTCTTTTTCGCCATCAATAACTTGTGCTATGTCTTTAAGATAAATAGTTTTGCCATCGGCTTGCTTAACAATCATATTGCCAAGTTGCTCGAGTGAGACGAATTGGTTCACTGTTCGAACTAAATACTCTTGCTGACCATCGTAAACACGACCTGCCGACATATTAATATTTTCACTTTGGATACGTGCAACAATACTTTGTGCTGTTATACCTCGGCGCGCAGCTTTTTCTTGATCAAATACAACCTGTATTTCTTGCTGTAAACCGCCACCAAGCTGCACAGCGGCAACACCTGAAATAGTTTCCAGCTGTCGTTTTATTTCTTGCTCAGCAAAAGTACGTATCTTTTTTAATGCCCGAGGATGCTTATTTTCAGTGGACAGCCCTAAACGTATAATGGGGTCTAGTGCGGGGTTAAAACGTAAAATAATGGGTTTATTAACATCTTTTGGCAAGGCAATTATGTCAAGCTTTTCACGGACATTCTGCGTCGCAAAGTTCATCGCCACGCCCCATTCAAACTCAATAACAACATCGGACTGTCCAGCTTTTGAGATAGAATGAACCTTGCGTATCCCTTTAACAACACCAACTGACTCTTCAATGGGTTTACTGATCAATTGTTCTATTTCAGCAGGTGCGGCGCCGGCGTTATCGGTTCTTACGGTTAACGTTGGATAAGAAAGATCGGGCAACAAGGCAACAGAGAGTCGAGAAAAACCCACCATGCCAAATAACATCACAGCGAGGGTAAACATCGCTACTGTTACCGGGCGTTTAACCACAGTACTAACAATACTCATGAATAATAATTCCTTTAGATTTAATGATTAGGTAAAAGCTAGTTCACAACTTATTAGTCTTGTGTTGCTTGATTATCAGCATTTTCCTTAACGGCGTTATTATCAGTAGTTAGTTCAACGTTCTTCTTTTGGGTTTCTTCTTCACCTATTATTTTTACAGCACTATCAATTTTCAAACCTTGCTGACCGACAATCACTACCGGTTCAAGGGCATTTAGTGGCGTTAATATTTCAACAAAGCCATCTTGTTCAAAACCGGTAACCACTGTAACTTTCTTAGCTTTATTATCTTGAATAACGAATAAGCTGGTTTCAGTGTCGGTAACAAGCAAGGCATTTTGTGGCACAATTTGCGCGTTATCATGAACATCAAGTGTTAGTGACACTTTGGCAAACATCCCTGGTTTTAAGACATGGTTATCATTATTAACTTTTAAGGTCACTTTAAAAGTCCCCGACTCGGTATCAATGATTGGTGAGATTAAGCCAACCGTTGCAGGAACTTCTTTTGCATTTGCCGGAAAGTTTAAATACGCTTGTTGACCAACATGAACATTATTCATTTCAGATTCGGGTAAATAAACAACCCCTTGTAAGGTATCGAGCGCAACAATGGTAAACATTTCACCACCAACATTAGCGGTCATATTGCCTTCTTTCACCATTCTTGAAGCAATAACACCTGATATTGGCGCTCTTACCTTTGAATCACGTACTTGTATCGCCGCCACTTTTTGTTGGTTTTTTCTTGTTTTCACTAAAAACTCAAGCTTCTCTAGATCTTTAACCGATATCAGTTGTTCACCATCTATTGGTCTACTGCGGTTAAATTCGGCAACCGCAGAATCGACATCTATAGTGGTACGTTCAAGTTCTAATAAATAATTTTCAGAATCAATTTCAGCTAAAATTTGTCCTTTGGTAACCGACATTCCCTCTTCAACTAATATCTTGTTAATCATGCCTGTGACTTTATTGGTGACTTTGCTTTCAGCTTTTGCTTCAAGCACAGCAGTTGTTCGATAAGTATTAGTGATAGTTCTATTGTCAACAAGAGTAGTTTCTACGGGCACCTGATAAACTTTCTTTTCTTTGTCTGCTACTTTTTCTTCATTACAAGCGCTTAACACTGTGACTAAGAATAGTGATAATAATAATGAAGTTGCTAGTGAATTGAGGTGCATAACGGTCCGTTGTTTTATAATTATAATTAATGTCATTTTATCCGGATCGGCAAGTAAGATACAAATAGCTTTTGAGGGTTATTAAACATTCAATTGTAACGAGTTATGATTACTAGCAAGTATAAGAATTTTATCCGTAAAAAATATTTTGAATTATTTATTAAGTCGCCACAGAAACGCTATCTATCGAACGAACATTTTTTTTCAGTATCGACATTAAACACCTACCACTAAAATAATTAAAATAGTTTTAATCACCGCACACTATGGTTTACGATTAATATATAAAGTTTTTATTACTAACAAGGTTGTTGAATGTCTTTTATAAAACTGTATTTTTTAGCGATTTTTACTGCTGTTATCTTCGTATCGCCCGTTATTGCTAATGACAAAGACGAGTCCCCTGTTCGCGGGCTAACTGGCTTTGAGAACATCAACGAAAGTCAGCCTTTATGGGAGTTTGGACTTGGTGGTGGCGCTATAGAAGTCGCTAATTACCCGGCATCAAGCGAGCGAAATTTTATTGCATTAGCCGCGCCCTATGTCGTTTATCGGGGCGATGTATTTCGGGTTGGGGGTGGTGATGGCATGCGTGCAGTTGTTGTTGAAACAAGTGATTTTGAATTAGACCTCTCCTTTGGCGGTGCATTCTCTGCCGACAGTGATGACAATACATCTCGAGCTGGTATGCCTGAATTAGACTTCTTATTTGAAATAGGGCCACAATTAATTTATCGCATTAAAGACTATAAATTTTCACAAGGTGGAGATGCAAGACTCAAAGCTCGCTTGCAAGCAAGAGCGGTATTTTCTACTGATTTTGATCGCATCGACGATCGTGGTTTTGTTATAGAGCCAACCATTTCATACCAACAGCGTGGTGCAATTTTTAAAGAAGTAGGCTTAAATATCGCTTTTAGCTTAACTTTTGCGACTGAAAAATTACAAGATTACTTTTATCAGGTTGATCGCAAATTCGCCAATAGCAATCGCCAACAATATAATGCCAAAGGAGGCTATTTGGGCGCCGAACTTTCTATGGGTCTGTCATTACCCATACGAAAAAATATCCGCGCATTTATCACTGGCTCAGCACAATTTCATCAAGGTGCAGCCAACCAGAATAGTCCTCTTTATGAAGAAGACATTACTTACAGCGTCGGTATTGGCTTTGTTTGGCGCTTATACGAAAGTGACAAAAAAGCGAGTTGGTAACAAACCTTTCAATGACACTAAAACAAATAGCTACTATTGATTAAATTGACTTATAAAAAAGTTAACACTGCTCTAAACTGTAGATAATCAATTACAAAAGGAAAAAAACGATGTTCTCAATTAAAAAATTGTTCTCTTTAATGCTTAGCTTAACCTTGGTTGCTTGTGCTTCAATGGGAGATGGTAGTAAAGCAGAACAACAGCAAGAAATTATAACGATGAAAGATACGGTGCTTAACCAACTTTTTGCTAATAAACCAGATACCCGTAGCCAAATTAATTCAGCGGCAGGTTATGCTGTCTTTTCGAATGCTAATATCAATTTAATATTTATGGCAGCTGGTACAGGCTATGGTGTTGTTAAAAGTAATAATTCAGCTAAATATACTTATATGAATATGGCTGAAGGTGGTATAGGCCTTGGTCTTGGTGTTAAAGATTACCGTATTGTTATGGTATTTCATACGGCACAAGCAATGAATGATTTTGTTAATCAAGGTTGGAGCTTTGGTGGTAATGTTGATGCCGCTGCAAAAGCGGGTGATAAAGGCGGTTCAGTTGAAGGAGAAATGTATTACGGTGATGTAACTGTCTACACTTTTACTGAAAGTGGCTTAGCCCTGCAGGCAACAATAAAAGGCACTAAGTTTTGGCAGGACAGTAAGCTTAATTAACAGCCCAACTCAGTAGTCATTATCCTTAGTTAAATCTGTTATTGATGTAAAGTGCACAATATGTAAATAAACCTTGTGCGCTTTAAGGGAAAATCAACATAAATTAACTTCGGTTGATGGACAACCTTAACTCTGGCTAAATTCCACTTAATTATAAAAACCATCAAGAAGATGAACTTACCTTTTTATCTATGGTCTATTTAGCCGAGTAATAAGTCGTTAACTTGAATGTTTAATAATAAGTGCTTTTATTAAAATCAATAACGTAAACAGGTATATAAAAACGGTATTTACAAGGAGGTTTACAATACAAGGTTATAAGTTTGCTATTTTTTTCTCTATTATTTTCCATATTTTTGTTGTTTTACTGTTAAGTAATACGAAAGACAAACCGATCGATAATTTCACCAAAACACCAAAAATAGTACCTATTAATAGTTTTATCTATTATAAACCGATTGAAAATAAACAAGAAAAAGTCATTTCCGTTGATAGTGAACAGAAAAAAGTAGCACAAAAAAAATTAGCCATTAAAGACGTTGCACAGCAAAAGATAGAAATTAAACCATCAAGTCCTTTAATAAAAGCGATAACTGCTCCGCTAAAAAAACAACAGCCTGAAGAGGTAAAACACCACACAACTTCCCAAAATTTATCTCGCCTTAAAGATAAAATTAATCAGCAAATAATCGACCAAGCCATGCAAAACTTCGCTAAACCTAATACAGGCTCGTTAATGCATGGTTCACCGAGTTATGTTCCGCACTCTTTTGTTGAAGATACACAAAAGAAGAAGATTGGCTCAACAGCTAGTCAGGTGGGGAATGGCTTTAGTGTCAAAAAAGGTGATAACGGTACTTGTACGTTAACTGAAGATTTATCAGTTATTGGCCTTCAAGGCAAAACGACATCACAATTTAACTGTGGTTTATCAAAAGATGAGAAAAACTTTAAAAGCCATATGAAAAATGTCCTTAAAAAGTTAGGCCATTAATAAAAGATTAACCAACCGTAGCAGCTAAAAAGCATCGATAAATGACCATGCCCAATCTATACTTAGGTTATAATATGAGCAGTTGTGCTGTATATCGCAAAGTAAACCTTTCGACTGAGAGTGAAATTCACCTCACTTTTACAATATTATCAACGCACAACAATACCAACATAACTACTACAACTAGACTTTCTATTAGTTATCACTGCGGTGAATAGTACTTATTTAATCAAATGATTCGTAGTAGCTCAAAAATCAGGTAAACTATAAGCAAAATTTTTCCTTGCTAATGATGATAATGTTATTAGCCCATTAGAACTAGAGAGAGTTTTAAATGAGTCTATATTTAGAGTACATTAAAGAAATTGAAAATCGTAAGAATGAGCTAGGATTAGCTCCTCTACCCATTGATTCTGCTGATCTATTATCAGAAATCATTGCTCAAATTAAAGATTCTGCAAATGAGCATCGCGAAGATTCACTTAACTTTTTCATTTATAACACTTTACCAGGCACAACCAGTGCTGCAGGTGTAAAAGCTGAATTTTTAAAAGAAATTATTCTAGCTCAGTCAGTTGTCGCAGAAATTACCCCAACGTTCGCTTTTGAATTGTTATCTCATATGAAAGGCGGCCCTTCAATTGAAGTACTTCTTGATTTAGCATTATCTGATGACGCAGCAGTAGCAAAACCAGCAGCAGAAGTTTTAAAAACTCAAGTATTTTTATATGACGCTGATACAGCACGTCTTGAAGCTGCATTTAAAGCAGGCAACGCACTGGCGAAAGATATTTTAGAAAGCTACGCTCAAGCTGAATTCTTCACTAAGTTACCTGAAGTTGAAGCAAAAGTTGAAATAGTCACTTATATTGCCGGTGAAGGTGATATCTCAACTGATTTATTATCTCCAGGTCATCAAGCACACTCACGTGCTGACCGTGAATTACATGGCCAATGCATGAGCACTCCAGAAGCTCAAGCAGAAATTAAAGCTTTACAAGTTAAGTACCCTAAAGCGAAAGTCATGCTTATCGCTGAAAAAGGCACTATGGGTGTTGGTTCATCTCGTATGTCGGGTGTTAACAACGTTGCACTATTGGCAGGTAAACAAGCAAGTCCATACGTACCGTTTATTAACATTGCGCCTATAGTTGCGGGTACTAATGGTATTTCTCCAATCTTCTTAACAACTGTTGATGTAACTGGCGGCATTGGTCTTGACCTTAAAAACTGGGTTAAGAAAGTCGATGCAAGTGGCAACGCCGTTGTTGATGCAAATGGTGATGCAGTTTTAGAGGAAGCTTATTCTGTAGCGACTGGTACCGTATTAACTATCGATACCAAAGCGAAAAAATTATACAACGGTGACAAAGAGCTTGCGGATATATCTTCAGCCTTTACACCACAGAAAGTTGAATTCATGAAAGCTGGCGGTTCTTACGCGGTAACATTTGGTAAGAAATTACAAACGTTCGCAGCTGAAACACTTGGCGTAGCAACACCACCTGTATATGCCTCTTCAAAAGAAATTTCTCATGAAGGTCAAGGTTTAACTGCCGTTGAAAAAATCTTTAATAACAACGCAGTTGGTGTAACATCGAACACACCATTACATGCAGGCTCAGATGTTCGCGTTAAAGTTAACATTGTTGGCTCTCAAGACACAACAGGTCCTATGACATGTCAAGAGCTTGAAGCGATGGCAGCATCTACTATTTCTCCACTAGTAGACGGTGCATACCAATCAGGTTGTCATACAGCGTCAGTTTGGGATAGCAAAGCTAAAGCTAACATTCCTAAATTAATGGCATTCATGAACAAGTTCGGTCTTATTACTGCACGTGACCCGAAAGGCGTTTACCATGCAATGACTGATGTTATTCATAAAGTATTAAATGATATTACCGTAGACGATCGCGCAATCATCATTGGTGGTGACTCGCATACTCGTATGTCTAAAGGTGTAGCCTTTGGTGCTGACTCGGGTACAGTAGCAATCGCACTTGCCACAGGTGAATCGGCTATGCCAATCCCTGAGTCTGTAAAAGTTACTTTTAAAGGCAAGATGCAAGGCCACATGGATTTCCGTGATGTAGTTCATTCTACTCAAGCGCAAATGCTTAAGCAATTTGATGGCGAAAATGTCTTCCAAGGTCGTATCATTGAAGTGCATATCGGTACATTATTAGCTGACCAAGCATTTACCTTTACTGATTGGTCTGCAGAAATGAAGGCAAAAGCCTCAATCTGTATTTCTGAAGATGAAACATTAATTCAATCACTTGAGCTTGCTAAGAGCCGTATCCAGATAATGATCAACAAGGGTATGGAAAACGAAGCGAAAACACTTAACGGTTTAATCGCCTTAGCTGACCAACGTATCGAAGGAATAAAATCAGGCACTACGCCAGCATTAGCACCAGATGAAAATGCTAAATACTACGCGGAAGTAGTAATTGATTTAGATATTATCGACCAGCCAATGATTGCTGATCCAGATGTAAACAACGACGATGCTTCTAAACGTTACACTCATGATGTTATTCGCCCTGTTTCATACTACGCTGATAAATCAGTTGACCTAGGTTTTGTTGGTTCTTGTATGGTTCACAAAGGTGATATGCAAATTATCGCTCAAATGTTCCGTAATATGGAAGCACAAGGTAACAAGATAGAATTTAAAGCTCCATTAGTTGTTGCACCACCAACTTACAATATTGTTGATGAGCTTAAAGCTGAAGGCGATTGGGAGATTTTACAAAAATATTCAGGCTTCGAATTTGACGATGCTGTACCTAAAAATGCTGCGCGTACTAAGTACGAAAACATCATGTACCTTGAACGCCCAGGCTGTAACTTATGTATGGGTAACCAAGAAAAAGCTGAACCTGGTGACACGGTTATTGCAACATCAACACGTTTATTCCAAGGTCGTGTTGTAGCAGATACTGCTGAGAAAAAAGGCGAATCGTTACTTGGCTCTACACCGTTAGTTGTACTTTCAACGATGCTTGGTCGTTTCCCAACAATCGAAGAGTACAAGTCAGCAGTAGAGGGTATCGATTTAACTCGATTTGCTCCTCCTACGCATGAAATGACGACTAAGTATACTGCTCAAGCAGTACCTATTACAGTAATGTAATCACCGATATAGAGTCCTTAATAAGGGACTCTATTTTAAGCGATACATTAAAATAGACTTAGAAATATAAGGGTTATTTATTTTGGTTGAGTGAGGTAAAACTTACTATCAACTAAAATAAGTAATCCTTTTTTATTTTAATCTTCTAGTTATTAAAAATGGCACAGCCATGCAAGGACTATCCTCACTTAACTGGGTCTGTAATTAA
This sequence comes from Colwellia sp. BRX8-4, assembly GCF_014077345.1. NCBI lineage: Bacteria > Pseudomonadati > Pseudomonadota > Gammaproteobacteria > Alteromonadales > Colwelliaceae > Colwellia > Colwellia sp. BRX8-4. Next base: position 181,651 of record NZ_JACGVS010000004.1, on the reverse strand, counting down.
GTGAGCACGTGAGAGAAGTTTACATTGAACAGAAATGCTTCTACTGACTAGCGCATTCAATATTAGCAGATAACGAAGGCATAATTAAATTTGGAAACGACTTTCTGTCATCAAACTTTTCAATACCTTTTAACACTTCAATGGTAAAACCATAAGTGCCACAAATCTCGTAAGACTGTCTCATCATAAAAGTAGCCAGCTTATCAAAATGAGTATCAGACTTAGGGTTAACCACTAAGTGATATTTATTGTCAGAGAGTTTTGTTTGTTCAAACTGAATATTGTGATCAAAATCCCATTGTGAAGCTCCGTTTTCAGAAACAATGTTGGTACAAGCAGATAGAGCAAAACAAGTAATAGCTAAAGTAAATAAACGCATCATAAGTCCTTTTCAAATAATAATTTATAGTATAAAGCAGCTGTACTCTACCATCGACAACCAAAAATGTACTAATGCTGAGACAACATAGCTGCCAAGGTATGGCGATGGTGCTGAGACAGTTCACGGTTCCTAAACATAAAAACCAGCAAAAATGCTGGCTTTTATATGAAGTTAGTCAAGCATTTACAAGTGCTTTTCTAAGAATTCACCCACCACCTTAAATGCTTCTATGCGATTTTCATTTTCATCGAGATAATGTGTACCATTAGCAAACTCAACAAAATCGATATCTAAATCAGCGTCTTTAGCCGCATCATAAAAATCGTCAGATTGGCTAAACCTTACCTGAGTATCATGTTTACCATGAATCAATAATATCGGTGCTTTGATCTGTTTAAGATAGTTAATTGCAGAAGTCGCTTTAAGACTGGCAATAATTTTATCGTCCGTTGGGTTACCAATGGTTTTATCAATAAAAGGTCGTTTAGATTCGTATCTGTATTCATCTTTTGCTAACTCAAGTAAGTCACCAATCCCAGCGATACTGGCAATACATTTAAATTGCTTGGGCCTTTGAAATGCAGCCGTTAATGCCACATAACCGCCGTAGCTAGCGCCAACAATACAGCTATTATTAGTATCAACCAGTTCGGTCTCAGCTAACCAGTCTATCGCCTCATAAATATCATCTTGCATACGTTTTCCCCACTGTTGGTAGCCAGCGGTTTGATAAGCGTTACTAAAGCCAGTGGAGCCACGAAAGTTAACTTGCAGTACGGCATAACCTTTACTGGCAAAGTATTGCACAAACGGACTAAAGTATTGGTAATCTCTTGATTGTGGACCGCCATGAGGGTGAATAATCAAGGGTGGTTTTTTATTATTACTCATTGGCGTTGTTGGCAACGTTAAATACCCGTGCAATGACATACCATCAGATGCTTCAAATTGAAACGGTTGAACACTAGCCAGCGACTTACCTTCTAAATAGGGGTATTGACTGATCCAAAAACCACCTGATTTTTTAGCTAAATCTAACCAAAAAAACTTAGGGGGTGAATTATCTCGCTGAGCAGCTACTAAGATTTTCTTTTTATCTTTGCTCATACTATAAATACTGGCTTGGTATTGCTTGAAACTATTTTTTACAATGTTATAGATTTCAGTGTCAGCATCAGTAAAAAAATGATTCTTACGGTAGTGCTCGAAATAAATAGCACCAATAACTTCATTTCTATCCGCATTAAAAATAGCACCTTCTACATCATAGTTATCATTAGCATATAATAGCTTATCGTAGGCTCCCGACTTAATATCATATTGCCAAAGTGCGTCTCTGTGTAACTTGTGATCAGAGATAACAATCGCCTTATCATCACTAACTAAGATAGGAGAAAAAGTTTCACCTTCGAACGCCTTTTTAGAGTGTAATAACTTCCACTCATCATTATTGTCTTTTCTGTACCATATATTCGTAATAGTACTGTCATAATCGTCAGACCCTACACCCAATACGACATCACCCGCTTTATTGGCAACCCAACTATAAACGTCATATTTATTAACGAATAACTTTTCAAATTTATTTTCATAAATATTAACTTTATAGACAGATTGTCCTTTATCTTTAGGAGAGTACATCTGCAATAATACAAATTCTTTTTCTGCTTTTAATAACGAAACAACTTGTTGAGAGCTGTTTAAATCATACATAGCGATTTCTGCACCCGTTAAACTGCGAAGGTTTGCTGCACGATTTAATTCAACCAACTTACTGCCGTCAATGTTAACCGAAAATAATCGATTAACTCGAAATCTATCACCCCATTGCTTTTTAGAGTAACTCGACGATACCAACAAACGTTCATTATTTGCCCACATAACCGAGTCTATTCTGTCTTTAGACTTTTTAAGGCTAACAAGTTTTATAATGCTATTTGAGCCAAAGTCACTCATCACAACCGACGGACCATCTTCACTGTTAAATATTCCAGCAATATGTTTACCATCTGGTGATACGGTAGGTTCTTGAATTATAGGTAAGTGACCAAACTCCTTGTAGGTTAACGTTTGTTTTTCTGCATGACTTAAGAAGGTCACGCTGAGCAATAGAATAGTGATTATTATTTTTTTCATTACTGCATCCTAGCGACTTGTTGATTAGCGGTAGTTGTCATTATCGATGATACGATAAAAATCATTTACCTATATCTTTACAAATTATTTACAAAATTGCCAGTAAACTTGCCATATTTATAATTCAGGTCGATCCAAACTAATAACGACGTGGGTCATTGAAAAAAAGATGACTGATAATAATGATCAAAAAAGGAAAGTAATAAGGTATATCGCTGAATTTCACTAAATAGCGTTGGTGAATTGGGGCTTAGGTACTTAGTTCAGTAAAGATTAAGCGCTAACTAAAACAATAAGCCATAAAAAATGCCATTCACTATCAATAGTGAATGGCATTTCAGCATAAATGCAAGTTTATCGTTTACTTAAAAACAATGATTATTTCTTTTTCTTTACCGCTTTTGCATTAGGTAAATCAGTAATTGAACCTTCAAAAATTTCAGCCGCTAAGCCAATAGATTCATTTAATGTTGGATGAGCATGAATGGTTAAGCCTATGTCTTCTGCATCAGCACCCATTTCAACGGCTAAACAAATTTCGCCCAACATTTCGCCTGCGTTGATACCAACAATGGCACCACCAAGAATACGGCCCGTTTCTTTTTCAAAGATTAACTTAGTTTTACCTTCAGTACGGCCAGAAGCGATAGCACGACCAGAAGCCGCCCAAGGGAAGTTAGCGACCTCAATGTTTAAACCTTGCTCTTTAGCTTCAGTCTCTGTTACGCCAGTCCAAGCCATTTCAGGATCAGTGTAAGCAACAGAAGGGATACAACGTGGTTCAAAGGTATGTTTCTTACCTGAGATAACTTCTGCTGCACAATGCGCTTCATGAACCGCTTTATGTGCAAGCATAGGTTGACCAACAACATCACCAATAGCAAAAATATGTGGAACGTTAGTACGTAGTTCATTCGTTACATTGATAAAACCACGTTCATCAACGTTAACACCTGCTTTGTCAGCAGCAACTAAATGACCATTTGGCTTACGGCCAACAGCCACTAAAATTTTGTCGTAACGTACCGGTTCTGCTGGTGCTTTTTTACCTTCAAAAGTCACATACAAACCGTCAACTTTAGCTTCAACTGCAACCACTTTAGTAGATAACATAATGTTGAAGTTTTTCTTGTTGAAATTAGTATAAATTTTAACAATGTCTTTATCTGCAGCTGGTACTAATTGATCAGCAAATTCAACCACTGAAACATTAGCGCCTAAAGCTCTGTATACCGTCCCCATTTCTAGACCGATAATACCACCACCCAATACTAACATTTCATCAGGAATGTCATGAAGTTCTAAAGCGCCTGTTGAATCAATAACGCGTGGGTCATCATTTGGAATAAAAGGTAAATCGATAACAGAAGAACCAGCGGCGATAATAGCATTATCAAAAGTAACCGTCGTTTTCTCGCCGTCATTGCCTTCAACTTCAATGGTTTTATCTGAAGTGAACTTGCCGTAACCATAAACTGTAGTCACTTTACGCGCTTTAGACATTCCACCTAAGCCGCCAGTAAGTTGAGAGACTACGCTATCTTTCCAGTCACGAATTTTATCTAAATTAATTTCAGGCTTACCAAAAGTAACCCCGTGTGAAGCCATTGCAGCTGCATCATCAATAACTTTAGCAACATGAAGTAATGCTTTTGATGGGATACAACCCACATTCAAACAAACACCACCTAATGTTTTTCGGCTTTCAATTAAGACTACATCTAAACCTAAATCTGCAGCACGGAATGCCGCTGAATAACCACCAGGGCCTGAACCTAATACTACTACTTGAGTTTTAATTTCGTTACTCATGTTTACCTCAATTAACTTGTTGTTTTGTCATTTATCGCTTTGCCAATATGGAAAGCCACAAATATAATATTATTTATACTTTACTGGGCGGAATTTTACTTAAACTCCTACCAAAGTACCATCTTTAATCGCACCTTCTTTGACCAAAGTAGTAAAAAGTGAGAGGCACTTCTGCCTGCTCACTTTTATCTTAGCGTCAAAGACTCTATCAATTATAAGATCAATTGACGAATATCAGACATTACACTGGCTAAGTGTACCGTAAAGCGCGCGGCTAAGGCACCGTCAATAACACGATGGTCGTACGACATTGATAATGGCAACATAAGTTTAGGCTCAAAATCCTTACCATTCCACTTAGGTTTTATTTCTGATTTTGAAACACCTAAAATTGCCACTTCTGGAGCATTAACAATCGGCGTGAATGCTGTACCACCAATACCACCAAGACTAGAAATAGTAAAACATCCACCTTGCATATCGGTCGCTTTCAATTTGCCATCTCGTGCTTTCATGCTAATTTCTAGAAGTTCGCGAGAGAGTTGATGAATACCTTTTTGGTCGACATCACGTACTACCGGGACAACTAAACCATTAGGCGTATCAACAGCAACACCGATGTGAATGTATTTTTTGAGAATTAAGCTTTCTCCGTCTTCACTCAAACTTGAGTTAAACGCAGGGAATTCACGTAAAGCATCAGCAACCGCTTTTAAAATAAAGACTAATGGCGTGATCTTAAAGCCTAGCTTTTTCTTTTCACAAATAACATTTTGTTCTTTACGAAACGCTTCAACATTAGTGATATCAGCTTCATCAAATTGAGTAACATGTGGAATAGTTACCCAATTACGATGAAGAAATGGACCTGATATTTTTTGAATACGCGTAAGTGCTTTCGTTTCAATTTCGCCAAATTTCGAGAAATCGATAGCCTTAGCACTGACGACCTGTAATCCACCCTCACCCGCAGCAACAGAGCTACCCGCGTTAGCTTTAGGTCGAGACAGTTCGTATTTCACGTAAGACTGTACGTCTTCTTTTAAAATACGACTTTTTCTGCCCGTTCCTTTAACTAAGGTTAAATCAACACCATATTCACGTGCAATACGGCGAATCGATGGCGAAGTATAGATACTGCCCGATGAAGCCACTTTACCCGCTTGTGGGTGATGCGGAACAGGAGCAGCCTTTTGTGGTGCGGGTTTAGCTTTCGGTGCTTCAGCAACTTCTTCAGCAACAGGAGCAGGAGCAGCGACTTCAACTGGTGAGCCACTTGATGTTTCAAGCTTAATAACAATAGCGCCCTGCTTTACTTTGCCACCAACGCTAACCAATACTTCTTTAACGGTACCCGCATGTGACGAAGGCACGTCCATTGTCGCTTTATCTGTTTCTAAGGTGATTAAACCATCTTCAACTTCAATAACATCACCAACACTCACTAAAACGTCGATAATTTCAACTTCACCGTCTTCACCAATATCAGGAACTGCAATATCAATAATTTCACTTTGTGCTGATACCGCCGCTTTAGCAGGAGCCTCAGCAGGTGCAGGAGTTGACTCAACTTCTGCAACCGTTTCTTCTACAGCTTCTGCTGGCGCTTCGTCTGTAGTTTCAGCCGTTTCAGGTGCTGCTTGCGATGATGTCATTTCAGCAATCACATCACCTTCTTTAATTTTATCGCCAACACTGACCAATAATGCGGATAACTTTCCAGCAAATGGTGCCGGGATATCCATTGATGCTTTATCAGTTTCAACGGTAACAATTCCTTCGTCTGCTTCGATTGAATCGCCAACAGCAAAACAAATTTCAATAATTTCTACTTCGTCACCACCAACATCAGGGACTAGAATTTTTTGACTATCTGACATATTAAATCTCCTAGTCTGCTTATGCGTAAAGTGGGTTAAGTTTTTCAGTGTCGATATCAAAGCGTTTAATCGCTTCAGTAACTACTGAACGCTCAACATCACCACGGTTAGCTAACTCAAATAACGCCGCAACAACAATATAAGCAGCATTCACTTCAAAGTGAGTACGTAAATTAGCGCGACTGTCACTTCGACCAAAACCATCGGTACCTAAACAGCGGTATTCGGTGTCTATGTAGGCACGCACTTGCTCTGAATAGTTTTTAATATAATCAGTTGCTGCAATTGCAGGACCATTTTCTTTGGTAATAACGTTAGAAATGTACGCTTGTTTTTGCTTACTTTCTGGGTGAAGCATATTCCAGCGTGCAACATCTTGACCGTCACGGGCTAATTCATTGAATGAAGTTACTGAGTAAACATCACTTGAAATACCGTAATCAGCACTTAAAATTTGTGCCGCTTCACGTACCTTTTCCAAGATAGTGCCTGAGCCCATCAACTGCACGTTAACTTTTGGTTTTTTCGAAGCTTTCTTCGCTGCTACCGTTTCAAGCTTGTAAATACCTTTAATTATTTGCTCTTCAACATTTTTATTTTCAGGCATCGCCGGATGTTTATAGTTTTCGTTCATCAAGGTTAAGTAAAAGAAAATATTTTCATTTTCTTCATACATGCGACGTAAACCTTCACGCACAATAACCGATATTTCATAACCATAAGTAGGATCGTACGTCACACAATTAGGGATCAAACCTGCTTGCACATGTGAGTGACCATCTTGATGTTGTAAACCTTCACCATTCAAGGTTGTTCGACCGGCAGTAGCGCCTAGTAAAAAGCCTTTTGCTTGGCTATCACCCGCAGCCCAAGCTAAGTCACCAACACGTTGGAAACCAAACATAGAGTAGTAGATGTAAAATGGGATTGTTGTCGCATTACAAGTAGAGTAAGACGTACCCGCTGCAACCCAAGACGCCATAGCACCTAATTCATTAATACCTTCTTGTAAAACCTGACCTTTTTTATCTTCACGATAATAAGCAACTTGGTCAGCATCTTGAGGAATGTATTTTTGCCCTTCGTTTGCGTAAATACCCACTTGGCGGAATAAACCTTCCATACCAAAAGTACGCGCTTCATCAGGGATAATAGGCACGATACGCTTGCCTATTTTTTTATCTTTTAATAGTGCATTCAATACACGAACAAAGGTCATTGTTGAAGAAACTTCACGATCACCAGAGCCTTTCAATATTGCGTCAAAGACTTTAAGAGATGGGATTTCTAACGTTTCATCTGCTTGTACACGACGAGCAGGTAAAGAACCCCCTAACGCTTCACGACGCGCTTTCATGTACTTGAACTCTTCACTGTCTTCAGGGAATCGATAGAAAGGCAAATCAGCAATTTCATCATCATTGATCGGCATATTGAAACGATCACGGTAAAGCTTAATAGACTCAACATCCATTTTCTTCACGTTATGAGCAACATTCAATGCTTCGCCTGAGGCACCTAAACCAAAACCTTTTACTGTTTTTGCTAGAATGACAGTTGGACGACCTTTAGTTTCTATCGCTTTTTTATAAGCGGCGTAAACTTTAACCGGATCATGGCCACCACGATTCAAACGATAAATATCTTCATCAGACATATTGGCAACCAATGCCGCTGTCTCAGGGTATTTATTGAAAAAGTTCTCACGGGTATATTTACCACCCTTGGCTTTACAGTTTTGGTATTCACCGTCAACCGTTTCTTCCATAAGTTGTAAAAGTTTACCTGAAGTGTCACGGGCAATAAGGGCATCCCAGTAAGAACCCCAAATAACTTTAACGACTTCCCAGCCAGCGCCACGGAAAGTACCTTCAAGCTCTTGAATAATTTTGCCATTACCACGAACAGGGCCATCTAAACGCTGTAAGTTACAGTTAATAACAAATGTTAAGTTATCTAAACCTTCACGCGAAGCTAAACCAATAGCACCTAATGATTCTGGCTCATCGGTCTCGCCATCACCTAAATAACAGTAAACGCGTTGTGCTGAACAATCTTTGATACCACGATCGGTTAAATATTTAAGAAAACGCGCAGTATAAATTGCTTGTAATGGACCTAGCCCCATAGAAACAGTTGGGAACTGCCAGAAATCTTTCATCAAATGAGGGTGAGGATAAGAAGATAACCCTTTACCATCACATTCTTGACGAAAGTTATCCATTTGAGATTCAGTTAAACGACCTTCCATAAAGGCACGCGCATAAATACCTGGAGAGATATGTCCTTGTGCGAAAATAAAGTCACCACCGTCTTTTTCAGAAGCCGCTCTGAAGAAGTGATTAAAACCGACATCGTATAACATCGCAGAAGAAGCAAAACTGCCTATATGTCCACCTAAGTCTAAATCTTTTTTCGACGCACGAAGTACCAGCACTAAAGCGTTCCAACGAATAGCTGCACGAATGCGTGCTTCAATCGTTTGATCACCTGGCATATTAGGCTCTTGCCCAGGAGGTATGGTATTTACATAAGCTGTTTTTGCTTCAAAAGGTAAATGTGTGCCACTGCGACGAGCGCGGTCAATAAGTTTTTCTAAAATGAAATGTGCACGATCTGGACCTTCATTTTCCAGAATAGAATCCATAGATTCCAACCACTCTTGGGTTTCCAATGAATCTAAATCAATTTTTGGGAGCTCAGACATAATTACTTAGTTTCCAATAGTTAGTAAGTATATATAGTCATCATTACTCTATATGCAGGTTTATTGCGTTTCAAAACTAGCACTACGGCGTTACTCATTGTTGCAATAGCGAACCATTGCTGCAAACGAATGCCTTGTATCTATAATTTTGCACTCACACTAAACTTCAACATCTTAAATTATGATAGCTATAAGTTAAATTTCTGTGTTTAAAGATAGTCAACTTTTGCATATTTACATGCTTTGATTAACGTTAAACAGTTATTTTCTAAATTTTATTTTGCAACGTAATAGCTATTAATATTCACTACGTTGCATTCTGCGCATTGATCTTTCCATGCGACTATCTTCTTGTGACATTTTTAGTAGCACTTCTTCTATAAAAGCGAGGTGACGGTGGCTTGCCCCCCAAGCTTTTTGTGGCTGACCACTAATAATTGCGTCTAACAAGCGTTTTCTAAATTCAGCCATTTGCGCAAATATATCTGGGCGCTTAGCTAAAACAGTAAGATTTTGCTCAATATTATCAATCAACAAACTCGACATACTTCGCGCTAAGTGCAGAGTGACCGCATTGTGTGACGCCGCACATATAGCAAGATAAAAGTCGAATATAGCCTCAGCCTCTAAACGTAAATCATTTTCTAACTGGGCATTGCCGATACCGTCATGCTTTTTCTGTATTTCAGCAAAATCATTTTCCGTGCCTCGCATCGCCGCATAATATGACGACATCCCTTCAATACCATGACGAAACTCTAAGAGATCAAATTGCGACTCTTTACTTTTCGACATTAACTCAAATAACGGATCAGACAAGCCTGATAAAATTTGGTCACTAACAAATGTGCCACCACCTTGGCGACGATTTACTAAGCCTTTAGCTTCTAACTTTTGAATAGCTTCGCGTAATGAGGGTCGAGAAACATCAAATTGTTTTGCTAACTCTCGTTCAGGTGGTAATTTTTCACCTGCTTGCAAGCTACCTTCAAGAATCAAGGCTTCTAATTGTCGTAAAATTACATCCGACAATTTTGCTTGCTTAACTGGCTTTTGGATACCTGACAATGTCATAACTAACAGCTTAACCTATAGTTTTATTGGCCTAGAGTTAGATAAAACTAAAAAGTGATTAAACTTTCTTTGTAAATCTTCTAAAAAACCAAGAGGTAAATTGGTCTTACCAATCAAAAAAGTGGTGTAAAAATACCAAAAAAAACACATTTTGTAAAGAGAAGATAGATCAGCTAGGCTGATTTTCCAAGTACTATTTTAGAGCTCAAACTCCAAACAACTGTTTGAATAGCTAACACAATAACTCAAATAAAAGCCTTATATCGAACGCTATTTAACCAACAAGGTGGTCATTAAGCTAAATTATTTTATCTGGTTATTTTTAGTTTTATACGCATTGAGATTCGATAACAGATCAAAAAAAACATTATAAAAATTATTGAAAAGCCCGCTATAAATTACGCTTAACTCTTATAAAAGGGCTAGATGTTAAATAAAATAGCCCTTTACAAAGCTGAGTTTCCATTAATTAAAAGTCAATTTAAGCGACACAAAACAATAATGAATTATAGGACTATTTTTTAATTTATAGCTTTATCTGACCAATCTAAACGAATATCCCACCCTTCTACTCGATGATCTGGCTCTAATGGTGCAACTGATTCATCGATCGTCTTATGAACGTTAATTGCAGGCGTAATATTGACATCTCGGCCATGAATAAAACTCTGCGTTCTGACAATTTGGGTATAGGCTTTATTCATCGCATAAGCACGTTGCTTGGACGGGGTAATTAACGCATAAACATCCGCTTGCTTTACTTTCTCCTTATCAACAGAGCCATCTTTTTTATACCACTTGCTGTGCATTTCCATGTTTTCTCGAAACTCATTACCGCCACCATTAATTTGCAGATATTGTAAAATTTCTCCCTCTTGCTGTCCTTTCGATGGTGCATCTTTCATGCCTTTTAAATTGATATAGCCCCAACCTGCTCGTCCAGTTACTTTTCTTGGAAAAGCAAACGTTTGATCAATTGTGGTACCTATAGCGGAGTGACAGCCCATGCAATAAAAAGTTTCTTCATAAGACTGAGGTCGTAACTCACCATTATAATCTTCTATGTAGCCTTGAATAAGCCAGCCAAATTTATTATTAAAACCACGGTCTTTAACACGGATATAACTGGGTAATTGTTCATCAAGTTTCTCTTTTCGCTCTCGCCGATAAGCACTGTCTATTGCCGAGTCATTTAATAATTGCGTTTTAGTCATATAGCGCAACTCTTTCATCCGTTGCGGAATAGTGGTTTCACCCTTTGTATCAATCCCAACATAACGAACTGAATGCATAATTTCGGTGTTAACCGGGTATTGTTGACGAGGCACTTTAATCTGCTTGGCATCGCCAACAAAGTATTCTTGAGCTAACAATAATTCAACTTGTCTGGTTAATTGACCATCTATATTTAAGTCGCTATTAAGCTTTACTTCATCGGCTGGGAAAATATCTATTTGTGGTAAAGCCTTAATACTCATTTCAACTAACGAAAGATTAATTAAATAGACATCTTCATTATATTCGCCATTAAGTTGCCTAAACTCTGCTGATAAGCGAATTAATACATCATCTGTGGCGCCATTCGTTGGCCAAAAGGTTCCCGGAAAGGGTTTGTAATTAAACGCCACCCAACCTGTGCCATCTTTAGCAATACCTTTATCATTAAAGGCTTCACCAGCTAAATTATAGTTTTTCAAGTCGGGAATAAAACCTTGCCAGTTATTATCTTTTAATGTCGTCGACAATTGACTGTAGTTATCTTGATCTATGTATTGTGCTATTTGTTCATCAGATATTTTTGCTATCCAGGGTTCGCGGTTAACAAATAAGTTTTCCCAGCTATTACCTTCACCTTCATCCGAAAAATTGTAAAGACCCTGATTAACCCCGTCATTACGTAAATTATTGCGGTAACTATCAGTTTCAGTATGGCTATAGGTTTGATGGCAGGTGTAACAGGGATTGTTACTCCCTGCAGTTTTGGTGTAACACTGCGATGGAATAGGTGCTTCTTCATTAATGCTGCCATTAGCTGTCGGCGTGATTATTTCACTCATGTCTACTTCGGGTAATAAGCCCTGAGTCATTTTTTCACTTTTTGATAAACTCGAAAAACCAATAAAGGAAATCGTCACAAGTAAACTAAATATTAATACGTAATTTTTCATAAGCTTTAATAGCCCCTCATTTATATATTCAGTAAATTATACAAGGCTTTTATTACAGTAATTTGAAGCGCACTTTCATATTTTCTTAACAATAAAGTCAAAAAGACGTCACCTAAATGTCACACCCCGATATTACTTTAATAGCGTTTTTACACATAACTCTAGGAAGATAAAATGCTGAATCTAAAAAAAAGAAAAATAGCGACACTCATAGCAGTGATTCTCGGTTCGTCAATGTTAACAGCGTGTGGTGGTGATGACGGTAAAAATGGTACAAACGGTTCTAATGGCGTCATTGGATTAGATGGTAGCAATGGCAATGATGGTGTCAACGGTACTGATGGTACTGATGGCGCTAACGGGAGTGATGGGGCTAATGGGCAAAACCTGACAGCTGCAGCAAAACTAACCCGCTTAGCAACCGTGCCAGTAGGTGCAGAAATTACGGGTATGTTTTTAACGGATAACGATGAACTTTTCTTTAATGTACAACACCCTTCAGATCTGTCAGGTAACGAAACACCAGCAAAAGTTGGCGTAGTAACGGGATTTGACTGGGGTACGCTTGACCCTATGACTGAGAGTTTATCAGTGCCAACAACCGATACAGAAAAAATGGCAGTACGGGTCGTTGCCGGAACCTACCAAGTTTTGGGGCAAGCGGGTGATACCTTGAATAACCAATTGCCTCATGGTTTAGGCGCGATTGCTAGTGCTGATCAAGCCACTAAGATTAAGCAATCTCAAGATCCTGATTTTAATGCCTTCGTTCCAACTTCTGCCAGTGGTGACACAGGTTTTTTATTCACCGCATGGGAAGATCGCCCAGGTGCAATGAGCCGTATAGAACTATCTAAAGAAGACAGTGGAACTTGGACAATAGGTGATGCGATTAACGTTGATTTTTCAGCGGTATTAGGCACAATCATTAATTGTTTTGGTACGCTATCACCATGGAATACCCCTTTAACGTCAGAAGAAAACTACGAAGCTGAAAATACCGAGCAATGGAATAACACCGCTTACTTAGATGGCTATCCTAGCTACCCAGATGTTAAAAACTTACAAAGCTATTTAGCAAGTTCAACATTACCCAACCCCTATGATTACGGCTATATAGTTGAAATTACAGACCCAACTTCAACGAGCCCAACGCCAGTAAAGCATTTTACCTTAGGTCGTGTTGCCCATGAAAATTCGGTGGTAATGCCTGATTGGAAAACAGTTTACACCACTGATGATGGTTCAAATAAAGCCTTTTATAAATTTGTTGCCACTAACGCAGGCGATTTAAGCGCCGGCACTTTATATGCCGCTAAATTAACGCAAGACGCAACAAGTGCGCCAGCAAAAGCCGGCTTTGATATTCAGTGGATTGAGTTAGGTAGCAGTAATAATACCGAAATAAAAACCTGGATAAATTCATATAACGGTATTACTGAAGCTGATTATATTGAAGGTGAAACCAGCTATATCACTCAAACAGAAATAGATGATTGGGCAATAAATGGAGCTGGCGACGACCGTTACGCATTTTTAGAAACGTTACGAGCAGCTAAAGCCAAAGGCGCGACCACTGAATTTCGTAAAATGGAAGGTGTGGTGATTAATTATGATGGTGTTGCCAGTGGTGCCGTACCTTACATGTATGTTGCTATGTCTGAAGTAGGAAAAGGTATGGTTGATAATGAAGGTGATATTCAGCTTGATTCATCAGCTTACTGTGGCGCGGTATATCGCTTTGGTGTCCAAACAGACTTTAACGTTAATCGCATGGAACCAGTCGTTGTCGGTGGCGCTTATAATTCAGACGGCGATGCCAATGGCAACAAATGCGATGTTAATGGTATATCCAACCCTGATAATTTAGCGGTGATGGATGATGGTCGTGTTTTAATTGGTGAAGACACCAGTAAGCATGTTAACAACGCCCTGTGGATTTATAACCCAAAAGGTGAATAACCTTTAAAAATTTAGCGTTAATATTGATAAAGCCCAGCATGTCTGGGCTTTTTTTTACATAAAAATGATACAAATATAAGGCGGTTTGCCGCTCGGTAGCAAGAGTTAGGGGTTGGTTTAATTTCAGCATTAAGAAATGACTTAGCAATACAAAACACTCACTAAATATTGACTAAACCATAGCAAGTAAATGCCATGGCAACTTAGCGTAAACAGCAGTATTTTTAGGCAACTATATATATTATACCGTATATTTTATATCTTATTTGACCAGGAAATACATTCTATGGTGGTATTGTACTATAGCGACATTTATAATTAGGCAAATCAGAATTAAACAAACAAATTCTATTGTAACTATCGCTATATAGCACCAAGCTGTTATGTAGTCATTTTGAGGAAGAGTATATGCTTTTTAATGGTTCGTTTAGCACAGACTGCCCAATTCGTCAGAAAATCCGTGAATTTTATCGTATTGATGAAAATATAGCAGTAGATCATATTCTACCTGTGGCAGAAGTTAATGTTAGTGCTAGAAGTAGAGCTTGGGAAAGAGCTCGCAAAATGGTTTTACAAATTCGTGAAGACCAATCTGGGAATGGCGCAATTGATTCCCTATTAAAAGAGTACTCACTCTCCAGTGAAGAAGGTGTGGTATTGATGTGTTTGGCAGAAGCCTTATTACGTGTGCCAGACAAACATACTCAAGATGCCTTAATTCGTGACAAAATTTCTCAAGGCCAGTGGAGCAGTCATTTAGGCAGCAGTGATTCACTGTTTGTTAATGCTTCATCATGGGGCTTATTAATTACCGGCACTATGGTTAATTATGCCGATAAACGTAAAAAAGACAGCTTTGGTTTATTGAAAAAAGTCATTGGTCGCTTAGGCGAGCCAGTTATTCGTAAATCAATGAACTACGCCATGAAAATAATGGGTAAGCAGTTTGTAATGGGCGAAACTATTCAAGCGGCAACAGCGCGTGCTGCCACTAAAGAACAGCAAGGTTATGTCTATTCCTACGATATGCTCGGTGAAGGTGCTCGCACCATGGCGGATGCTGATCGTTACTTTAAATCTTATCAAGTTGCAATCGATGCCATCGGCGCTGTTGCTCGCGCCTCAGGTAAAAATGATCCTCGCCGAGTGCCCGGTATATCGGTTAAGCTTTCAGCCATTCATCCTCGCTACGAGTTTACCCACAAAGCCCGCGTTATGGCCGAAATTGTGCCAAAACTTAAAGCACTTTGCTTACAAGCAAAAAGTTATAACATTGGCTTAACCGTTGATGCCGAAGAGTCTGAACGCTTAGATATATCACTTGATATTATTGAAGCGGTTTTTAGCGATAGCGAGTTAGGCGATTGGACAGGTTTTGGCATGGCTTTACAAGCTTATCAAAAACGTGCGCTTTTTGTCGTCGATTGGTTACGTGATTTAACCCTACGTACTAACCGAAAAATGATGATCCGTTTGGTTAAAGGTGCTTATTGGGATACTGAAATTAAGAATGCTCAAAAAGATGGTCTTCAGCATTTCCCTGTTTTCACGCGTAAGTCTTCTACCGATGTTTCTTACCACGCCTGTGCTAATAAATTACTAGAATATAGAGATAGTATCTATCCACAATTTGCTACGCATAATGCTTACACAGCGGCAACCATTGTTGAGCTAGCTGGCGATGATAAAGAAGGTTTTGAGTTTCAATGTTTACATGGCATGGGCGATTCTTTATATGACCAAATTGTCTCAAGTGAAAATATTCAATGTCGAATTTACGCTCCTGTTGGTCATCATGAAGAGTTATTAGCTTACTTAGTGCGTCGTTTATTAGAAAACGGCGCTAACTCTTCTTTTGTTAATGCTATCGTTGATGAGTCTCAGCCAGTCGAGTCTTTATTGGGCGATCCCGTTGAAAAAACCCAGCGTTTAAAAGATAAATATAACCACCAAATAGTTAAACCTATCGCCTTGTATCATGATGCGAAAGGTCTGGGCCGTGATAATTCTAAAGGGCTAGACTTAACCGATATTAATGCTATAGCGCCGTTAAAATTATCATTAGATAACTGGTTTACCGATCATCACATCAATGAAAATGATGTGCCTTCAGGCTCGGTAGCGGTCAAAAACCCCGCCAACCATAGTGAAGTCATAGGTTTCCATCAACACCACACTAAAGATGACATGCTGGCAATGATCGACACCGCACAAGCAACATTTGCTTCGTGGTCGAAAACACCGGTATCTGAACGTGCCGATTTGTTATGTCGCGTTGCCGATATTCTTGAACGCCATATGGACGAACTTATCGCCTTATGTATTAAAGAAGCGGGTAAAATTGCGCAAGATGGTATTGATGAAGTCAGAGAAGCCGTCGATTTTTGTCGTTATTATGCTAACCAAGCGATTGAACTCGAAGAAGATGAACGCCTAGAAGCTCGTGGTGTTGTACTATGTATCAGCCCATGGAATTTTCCATTAGCGATATTTTTAGGGCAAGTTGCTGCGGCAATCGCTACCGGTAATACCGTATTAGCAAAACCTGCTGAACAAACAAGTTTAATTGCCTTGCGCACCATTGAACTAATGGAGTCGGTTGGACTACCTGAAGGTGTTGTTCAAGCGGTTATTGCTCGCGGAAGCGAAGTGGGCAGTGTTATTGTGCCTGACGCTCGTATTCAAACTGTTATGTTTACAGGTTCCACTGAAACCGGCACAATAATTTCACAAACGTTGGCTGATAGAGGTGGCGATCAAGTCCCTTTCATCGCTGAAACCGGTGGACAAAATTGTATGATAGTTGACTCAACAGCCTTGCCTGAGCAAGTTGTTGACGATGTTATTTCTTCAGGATTTCAATCGGCAGGTCAGCGCTGTTCTGCGCTTCGCGTATTATTTTTACAAGAAGACATCGCTGATAATGTCATTACTATGCTTAAGGGTGCCTTAGCAGAATTGCATGTCGGTAACCCAGAATATTTAAGCACAGATATCGGCCCAGTAATTGATGACAAAGCCCTCAGCGCGCTCAATGCACACAGTGACTATATGCAAACCCATGGTCAATTGTTATATCAGTGTGAGATATCAGCTGAAGTGGCAGGTAACGAGCATTTCTTTTTTGCGCCTCGTCTTTATGAAATTAAAGATATTAGCGTCCTTAAAAAAGAAGTCTTTGGCCCTTGTGTGCACATTGTACGTTTTAAAGGCAATGAAATAGAAGCGGTTATCGATAAAATTAATGGTACAGGTTTTGGTTTAACTATGGGTATTCATACGCGTATTGAACACCGTGCCTTAGATTTAGCTAAGCTGTCACGCGCAGGTAATGTTTATATTAACCGTAATATGATTGGCGCCATTGTTGGCGTACAACCTTTTGGTGGTCGTGGTCTGTCCGGTACGGGACCAAAAGCAGGTGGACCCAATTACTTAACACGTTTAGTTATTGAAAAAGCTACGCCAGATGCCGAACAATTTAACTTGCTACCTTCGCAGGTAGAAGCCTTAGACGGTGATGCAGAATCAGATAAAGCCTCAACTTTGTTTATGGACAAAGCAAATGCAGCAGAAAAAGGCTGGCGCTTAACTGAGTTAAATACCCGTCTTTCTTGTGTTCGTCAGCTGTTAGCCAAAATTGCGCATATTGATATTGTTGATGATTTAGCCGACGATTTAAATCTGACCTTAAAAGGCGCTCGTTCACAGTTGATTGATATTGAAAAGCGTTTGAAAAAGCCAACATTCTTACCAGGACCAACGGGTGAGTCTAATGTGTTGTATTTGGAAAACCGCGGTAATATTATTTGTTTTGCCGATGCGACAGTGAGCTTTCACTTCTGGGTACTATCTATTGTAACGGCGTTGGCTACCGGTAATACCGTTGTTAGTGTTGTTTCTGATTTGTATTATGATGAAGCCATCGCCTTTAGAGACAAGTTCCTCTCAACGGGTGCTGATGAAGGTGTTTTTCAGGTTGCACGTTTACGCCACTTATCAACGATGTTAGCGCACCCTGCCTTGTCAGGTGTTGTGGTCGACAGTCATTGTGATCGTAAGCACTTTATCAGTGAAAAATTAGCTGAACGTCAAGGGGCGATATTGCCAGTGATCAGTTCAGAATATTTCGATAATTTGATCCAGCGTCTATTAACCGAGAAAACGATTAGTATTGATACGACGGCATCGGGTGGTAATACATCGCTGATGACCTTAGTTGAAGAAGATTAACAACTGATTGCCTAAAAAGTATGACCCGTTATGGGTCATTACTTACAAATCAAACGAAAAAGGGCATCATAAGATGCCCTTTTTATTGATATTTTTTTATATAGCTGTGATCAACGTTGTTTATATTGCGTTGGGCAGTATCCTCTCGATACGTCAGGACTTCTTAATTTTACATGCTTGGTTGAGCGTCCACTTACTCTTTCCCGCCATAATCTAAAGCTTCTAGGTTTTAAGTGACTACGCATAAACTTAATAACATCAGGCTCTTGCAAACTAAACTGATGTTCTATTGCTTCAAATGGTGTTCTATCTTCCCAAGCCATTTCTATAATTCTTGACTCTTCATCCATAGAAAATTGCATAAAAGGATCCTAAAGGTAGTAAATAAACATAATCGTTATACGCGCCACTGATAAATAAAGACCATTAGCGCCTAACTTTTATCCATTAACTGAGGGTCTGCCTATCTAGCCAGCGCTAACTCATGAGCCTATAAATTATCTAGATTATTCAATAACTGTGTTGCGTGCTCTCTAATTTCAATTTTTTTCGCAGGCTCCATTTTATCCCAGTTACGAATAGGGAAACTCATTCTATGATTGCCAGCAAATTTTTCATAATTTTGATCAATAAAATTCCAATACAAACTGTTTAATGGGCAGGCATTAGCACCCACTTTTTCTTTAACGTTGTAATGGCAACCTTTGCAATAATCACTCATTTTATTGACATAATTACCACTAGCCGCATAAGGTTTTGTCGCTATCCAACCACCGTCAGCAAAAAGTGCCATGCTGCGGGTATTCGGTAATTCTACCCATTCAATCGCGTCAATGTAGATACCTAAATACCAATCATCGACTTGGCTAGGCGTTATACCAGCCAATAAAGCAAAGTTGCCGGTGATCATCAATCGTTGAATATGATGAGCATAGGCATGTTTGAGTGATTGCGAGATAGCACTTCTTAAGCACTGCATTTTAGTATTAGCATTCCAGAAGAAAGCGGGTAAATCACGCTTTGCCTCTAAAAAATTCTGCTCGGCATAATTAGGCATATTAGCCCAATACATACCTCTAACATATTCTCGCCAGCCTAATATTTGCCTAACAAAACCTTCGATTTGCGCTAAGGTTATCTTACCTGCTGATGCTTGATAGGCAGCCAGAGCGGTTTCAATGACCTCAAGCGGATTAAGCATTTTACAGTTCAATGAAAAACTCAGCCGCGAGTGGTACAAACTCCATGCATAAGGTGAGGCTACAGTCATCGCATCTTGAAAATTACCAAAGTTTTCTAACTGATGTTCGCAAAAGAACGTTAATAATTCTAGCGATTGTTGGCGATTAATAGGATAAGCAACATGCTCAGATTCACGCCCTATCGTGTCAATCTTATGATGTTTTATCCGTTGTAAATAATCACTTGCTGGGTTGTCAAAGACCAATGGTTTAGGAATAAATTTAAGATCGGTTTTTTTAAAGGATTGACGATTATTCGCATCAAAATTCCAAGCATCACCTTCAGGCTTGGCGCCATTCATTAAAATAGCAAAGCGCTTGCGCATAAAACGATAAAAATTTTCCATTCTTACGTGGGTAGCGGCTTTAAAATGATCAGCGAGTTCATCAAAGGGTAATAAAAAGTGTTCACTGTCGACTTCATAGACAGATACCGATAATTGAGCTGACATCTCGCTTAATTGCACGCGCAATCGATATTCATCAGGACGCATAAAACTAAAATCTTCACTGGCATAAGTGGTCACTAATGTGTCGATCAAAGCAGGTAAATCTTGATATTTTGCTGTTTCATCTAAGGTTAAATAGCAAACCTGATGCCCTTTACTCTCCAGAGTTTGAGCAAAATTATCCATAGCAGCAAAAAACGCTGTTATCTTCTGACTGTGGTGCTTAGTATAATTAGCTTCTTGATAAAGCTCTGCGATAACATAAACAACATCGCTATCGACCCGTTCAAACCAGCTGTGCATAACATTAAGTTGATCGCCTAATATTAGCCTAAGATGTTTCGCCTTCATTAATTTACCTTACTTTACATTTAACTTTGAATTGATCTATACATAATTATTTTAGCTGATGCTGTCATTTTTACTACGTCGGCAACGCTCAGAGCAATAGCGGACATCTTCCCAACACGCTTGCCATTTTTTACGCCAAAAGAAATTCTTTTTACAAGTCTGGCAATTTTTCTCGGGTAACGTTAATTTTTTATGCATGATAACTTAATCACTTTCTGCAATTTTTAACTGTTGAGGTTTTTTAGCTTTGGATATTTTTTTATTACCTCTAACATGTTTAGCTACAATACGTTGCCCTTCTTTTTTAGTGGTAAATCGTTGACGAAAGCCCCACAGTAAATCGCGAGCAATCTTGCCTGTTTCGTTAATATCAACCATAGGAGATGGATAATCATCACCTAATTGGCATTGATAAAGCTGTTGTTCCATGGGTGACAATAACCAGGGTGTATGAATAACTTCATTGGGTAACTCAACTAATTCAGGTAACCATTTTCTAAGGAATTCACCATGACTATCTTTCTCTAATGATTGCTTAACCGGGTTATAAACCCTTATGATATTAGTACCAGTAACACCAGACTGCATTTGAAATTGTGGGTAATGAATGCCAGGTTCAAAATCAAGAAATAATTGTGCTAAATGGGTAACGCCTAATCGCCAATCCACCAGTAAGTGATGGCATAAAAAACTCACTAGCATCGCCCGCATACGAAAATTTATATAGCCAGTTTGCTCTAAACACCGCATACAAGCGTCAACTAATGGATAACCTGTTTGCGCAGTTTTCCATTTATCTAGTCGTTCTTCAACACTCAGTCCACAATGAATATCTGGATACATTAAGTCATTATAGGCTTTATTCACGGGTCGCCATTGCATTTGATGTTCACTTTCAAATTTTTGAATAAAGTGACAATGCCAATGTAGCCGAGAAGCCAGCGCGTCTATTGGTCGTTTCCAACCCCGCTCTGATCTTGTTATCAAAATAGTTTGATAGAACTCTCTTAAACTTATATTGCCCCAGGCTAGATAAGGTGACAACCGAGAGCAACTTTTACGACTTGCTTGCGGTTTAGAGATATCAAAATGATACCCCTTACCACGACCCTTTAAGAAGGATTGCAGGGTTCTTTGTGCCCAAATCTCGCCACCTTTGAGCATAAAGTCATCCGTTATTGACCATGATATTGGAAAACTGCAGACAAATAGCTTATCTATTAATGTGCAACTCGCTAGAACATCATCCGATAATTTGGCTTGTTCCAGCGGGGCTTTCATCACTTGGCGCCAGTGTTTGTCCCAATCAATTCTATTTTTTTTGCCACGACTTACTGCACCAAATTGACTCTCATTCCAAATTATATCTTGTGCTTGGCACCACTGTTGTACCGATTTATCTCTCTCAAAGGTCGATAATAAACCCACTTCTTCGTGGCTAAACAACCCGCTTATTTTAAAGACGTTATTGATTTCAATTAAGCCCGCTATTGCATCACCAAAATACAAATATACACGTGAATTAAAAGCGGCTAGCTGACTATTCATATCAGCAATAGATTGCCAAACAAAACGCCAATGCCGCTCATCATAATGAGGATCATTTATAAGTAGCGGTTCAAAGACGTAGTAAAGCAAGGTTTGACCCGATTTAATCGCTTGCACTAAAGGTTGATGATCACTGAGCCGTAAATCACGTTTCAGCCAAACAACATTTACCGCTGTATTCATCGGTTTTTCTTCAATAAGTGTCTTAGTCATTTAGCGGTTGCACTGGCCAATCAGAAGCGTCGACAGAATCCAGTGGCTTACTCGAATAATCATCTCGGGTAAGCCACTTAGCCTGATAACCCCCATCAGGGTCATAAAGTGCTGTTTGCTTTTCAATATTGAAATGTCTGCCACCTCTAGGGTCAACGCCGACACCCGCAATATACTGCCAATTACCCCAATTAACTCCAGCATCATAATCTATTAGCTGCTCTTCAAACCAAGCCGCGCCAAATCGCCAATCAACACTGAGTTCGTTAACCAAACAACTGGCTACAATTTGACGGGCTCGATTACTTATATAACCTGTGGTCATTAATTCATTCATACAGGCATTAACAAGCGGATAAGGAGTTTGACCTAAGCACCATTTATTAAAACGCTCAGGATAAAATGAAGTTAAGGGTGGATGTTCAGCCAAACCTTTAAATTGGTAGGTTTTTGCACCGACTTTAAAATGTAGCCACTGGAAGTATTCTCGCCATAATAATTCTAAATATAGACATTGTGTTGAACTATTTTCCCCTTGCTGCTCTTCAAAATCAGTAATGGAGCGGTTTACTTGCCGCGCAGAGATACAACCATAATTTAACCAAGCCGATAACTTACTGCTGTTATCCCAGCCGTCTAAATTATTTCTAACCTGTTTATAATCAGCCGGTAAAGCCGATGAAAAGTAACGACTAAGTTGCTTTAAACCGGCAGTTTCACCGCCCTCAAAATTATAACCACACTTTGCCCTTTGATAAGGTGTGTTAGGTAACCACGATGGCCTAAAAATTGTTGGTGAAGGCATATTAGCAAACATACTGGGCAAAGATTGAGTGCTGGGTGTAACATCAGCGATGCTAATATCAGCCATCACCTTTCTAAACTTAGAATAACTTATTGGGAGTTGCTCAAGTTCAAAGGGTAAAACGTGATGTGGGAATAACGTAAATTGATCGACCTGATGAATATCCGCTTCGGGCAAACGCCGACCGAGCTCATCGATCAAACTGTTTTCATATGTGCCAGGAAGACGTGTGGTAATAACATCGGTAATGTCATATTTTTCACAGAGCGCGGTTAAACTCGATAATGTGTCCCCGTAAACAATGTAAAGTTGTTGATCTAATGCTAATAAACTTTGATTAAAATCACTCAAACACCCCTGTAAAAAGTGCCAGCGTTTATCACCCAAAGGTTTAGATTGATAGTTCTTTGGCTCGAACCACTTTTTATCAACAACATAAACACAAAGTAATTGTTCGCTTTGGCTGGCTAAGTTAAGTGCAATGTTGTCATTGAGACGAAGATCGTTAGTCACCCAGTATAAGGAACGTTTCATAGATATAATTCGAAAATTCAAAAAAATTATATACGAATTAACTTAGCGATTAGATCAACATCGTTAAGTTATTATATGCGGGTGTAACTCGATGTAGTCAGGCAGTTAATCGGCCACTAATTGATAAAAGCAGGTTTTACAGAAAATCATAGTTGAGTCGGTTAGCTGAGGCTAATACTTAATAGGTAAGAATGACGAGTGTATTTAAGTGATAAAAAAAAACCTCTGCATTGCTGCAGAGGTCATTTAATCAATTAATCATCTTGAACAGGTTCATCCCAAGAAAGATGATGTTCACTTAAGACGACCAAGTTTTCACTATTGATCAATCGTTGTGAAGCGCTATACCCAAGGATATTTTGCACCGTTTCGTCTGGACGACTAGCAATAATGGCTGTTTCATCCGATGAGAAGTTACACAAACCACGTGCTATTTCTTCACCTTTTTCGTCGTAGACGTGAAGCACATCTGCGCGCTCGAAGTTGCCATGTATTGAAACAACATCGTGACAGGTAAATCCTTCGTCACCGCCAAATAATGCATCAGCAACTTCTTGTTTTATCACTAAACTACCGGCCATTTGCAAACGGTCAGTTAGCCAGATGTTCCATGCAGATGAAGGTGATGAGTGAGCAATACACTTAGTGTGTCTGCGATCACCTTGCAATATTCCGGTAACAGGCGCTTCCATCGTCCCTCTCGAAATAATGGTTGTACAACCAGCATTTTGCGCCATATTGGCCGCTTGTAGTTTAGTTAGCATGCCACCGGTACCTAAAGAGCTGGTGCCGCTTGCCGCTTCCATATAACTACTAACATCTTCGATAGAATCGACAAAAATTGCGCCTTCTTCTGAAGGGTCTCGGTCATACACGCCATCGATACAGGTAAGAATAAACAAATACTCTGCGCCAATCATTTGTGCGACTTTAGCAGCAAGTCTGTCATTATCTCCGACACGAATTTCTTCTGTAGTCACCGTATCATTTTCGTTGACGATAGGCATTACGCCTTGTTTTATTAGGCGATGAACGGTATTTTTAATATTGAGAAAGCGACGTCTATTTTCTAAATCATCTAAGGTAACTAAAACCTGTGCTATATCAAAACCATACTCAAGTGCAATTTGCTTGTAGGCATGCATTAAGATGGGTTGTCCACAAGCGGCAGCCGCTTGCTTATCTTGCACACTAGCATTTTCAATAGTGCAACCAACCGTATTTAGACCTAATGCTACTGAACCAGAAGAGGTCAGTACAACTTCGTAGCCTTGCTCGCGTAACAAAGATATGTCACTTAGGAGACCATGCATAAAAGCAAAACTAGGTGTTAAATTTTTAACATTTGCTAAGAGACTCGAACCCACTTTAATAACGATACGTGGCTTGTTTCGAGAAGATTTATCAGTTTTTTGTTGTTCAAATGAGGGCAAAATTACTCCGTGCTCTGGTTAATTAAAATAAATAGTAGCGTTGAATCATTCACAAAATTGATTCAACAAATTGCAGCTATTTTCGTGATATTTTATTGTCGTATTAGAATTATTGCTTATTACTGATAACATAAATTTATCTGCGGTTGACCGCGTTAAAAGTAATAGATAAAAAATTGCTGAAACGTTGGTAAAAACGTTAGAATTTGACGGCAATCGACAAATGAGTGCAGATATCATATACTAAAAAAGATAATTTTTCAATTGAACTCAAACTCAACGTTTTGAAAAATATATTATCGGATTTTAAAAGTTCGTACTGAACACCTGCAAAACGATCTGTATTTCATTCAATGTAAGCTAAAAAACAACAGGAGTTTCATGTCATTACTTATGATTGGTTGTGGTAAAATGGGCGGTTCTTTATTGACTCGTTGGGCAACTTCTACAAATCACACCATCACTATTATTAATCCCTCATTAGTTAAAGCACCGCAGAATGTTATCGTCAGACAAGCCATTGAAGAGCTAGCTGATCAACGTTTCGACATCATTGTTATTGCGATTAAACCACAGCTTATTGAAAAAATATTACCAAGCTATCGTCGTCATCTTGCTGATTCGGGTTGCATTATATCTATCGCTGCTGGCTACTCGGTTTCTTCAATAGAACTACTGATTGGCGAACAAGCTATTGTTCGCGTTATGCCAAATCTACCCGCAAAAATTGGTAGAGGCGTTAGCGGACTTTTCGCAAACTCTCGTTGTAGTGCGGCTCAAATTGAAAACGCTGTAGCATTAACCAATGCCGTTGGTTATACACACATAACAACCAGCGAAGACGAGCTAGACCGAGTAACGGCAGTCGCTGGAAGTGGTCCTGGTTATGCCTTTGAAATAGCACGTTGTTGGATAGAGTCGGCAATTAAACTCGGCTTTTCACCGCAAACTGCAAGAGAGTTGGTATTGAATACACTCAGTGGTTCGATGGAGTTGGCCTTAACGAGTAAAGAAGATGCCGAGACTTTGCGAAACTCAGTAACCAGTAAAAATGGTACAACAGCGGCAGGATTAAGTGCGCTTATGCAAGATGAACAGTTAGCGTCTCTATTTGACTCAACTGTTTTATCGGCTTATCAACGTGCGGTAGCCTTGCGCTAACTTTAGTCCAGTCAGCAATGACGCACTCAAACATTTTTAATGAAAACCCTAAATTCTTTAAACTGAACTTTTATTATTGCTTTTGATATTAATATTAGCGATAAAAATAAAAGTTAATATCATTCAAGTAAAAAAGTTGATCAAACAGTTTAGCGTTAAATGAACAAGTAAAAGGATAAAAATTAATGTCAAATACCTCTAAGAATACTGATATAGAAACAATGATCACTACGCTTGGTAAGCAAGCAAAAGCCGCGGCCAAAGTACTTGCCTGTGCAACGACAGAACAAAAAAACAAAGCATTAACTATTGCCGCAAATGCGCTTCGTGAAAATATGGACGCACTGCTAAAAGCAAACGCACTCGATGTTTTAAGCGTTAAAAAAGCCGGTAAAGCCGATTCGTTTGTAGACCGATTAGAGCTTAACCCTGAAAGAGTTGAAGGTATGGCTGTCGCGCTAGAAGACATTGCCAAGCTAGCCGATCCTGTCGGTCGAGTATTAGCTGAATTTGACCGTCCCAATGGTCTTAAAATAACCCGTGTAGCAACACCTATTGGTGTTATTGGGATGATTTATGAATCACGTCCTAATGTTGGCGCAGATGCTGGCGCGTTATGTCTTAAGTCAGGTAATACGGTAATTTTACGTGGCGGCTCTGAAAGCTTAAATTCCACACGTATTATTGTTGAGTGTATGGCAACGGGTTTACGTGCGGCTGGCTTACCGGCTAACTGTATACAACTGGTTGACACCGATGACCGATCTGCCGTTGCCGCTTTACTGCGCTGTGCCGATTATGTTGATTTAGTTATTCCTCGTGGTGGCCGAGGTTTAGTTGAGCTAGTCAGAAACGAAGCTCAAGTACCAACCTTGCTTCACTTAGATGGCAATAACCATATTTATGTTGATAAAGACGCAGACTTGACCAAAGCACTCAGTATCATTAAAAATGCCAAATTACGCAGAACTGGTGTTTGTGGTGCAACTGAAAGTTTAGTGTTAGACCAAGCAATAGCAAAAGAATTTTTACCACAACTCGTAGACACCTTAGCGGGTTGTGAAATTCGTGGCGATGTTGCGGCTCAAGCCTGCGATCCCCGTATTAATGTTGCAACTGATGCCGATTGGGATACTGAATACCTTGATGCGATTTTATCGGTTAAAGTAGTATCTGGATTAGATGAAGCGCTTGATTTTATTGAAGAGCATTCCTCTAAACATACCGATGCTATTATCACTGAAAATGCGGAAATCGCGGAAACGTTTATGCGCTCGGTCGATTCTGCCGTGGTGATGCATAACGCCTCAACTCAGTTTGCTGATGGTGGTGAGTTTGGTATGGGCGCTGAAATTGGTATTGCGACCGGTAAAGTACATGCACGTGGACCCGTTGGTTTAGAGCAGCTAACCATTTTTAAATACCGTGTTGCCGGTCAAGGGCAAACTCGTCCTTAAACGCTTTTGCGTTAAACACTACCACGCATAAAAGTACCAAACTTTTAGCTAAAGCTATACCTAGTTAACACTTTTTTGTTAGCAATAATAGTGCCTCTAACCGCGTGTTAGGGGCTAGCTATTTATATTAAGTTCAGACCTTTTTCACGTAAATCCCCCATACATTTATCAAACGATTAAAACGTTAAAGCTACCGTTAGTTTAGGCGAGGGATTACTATCACTTTCGTGAACCTTATCAATGCACTATAGATTTAACTACTTAGTAAAACAGTATTTAAACCTTTCGTTTACAAATGTAGTTGGCTGAGAAATTATAGCTATGTTATAGTTGCAACCCTTAGGACTAGGTATAGAATAGTCTATACTTGCCCGTCATTTATAAAGCCTTACCGTAAACCTATGATTTCATTATTAAAAAACGTGAACCTTTATAACCCTGCTCCTATGGGTATTAAAGATGTGCTGATTGCTGGTGGAAAAATCGCTGATATTTTTGATGTATCTGATCATGCCCACCATAATATCCCTGATAACTGGCCGGTTGAAGTTATCGATTTTAATGGCGCATACCTAGTGCCAGGTTTTATCGACAGTCATGCTCATATTACCGGTGGTGGTGGTGAAGCAGGTTTTTCAACACAAGTTCCCCCAGTTTCTCTTTCAGAATTTACCCAAGTGGGTGTGACAACTGTAGTTGGACTTTTAGGTACAGATGACACCACTCGGAGTATTGCCAACCTAATAAGCAAAGTTTACGGACTCCGTGAAGAAGGCATGTCGGCATATTGTTGGACCGGTGGTTATCATTATCCGTTAACAACGTTAATTGGTAGCGCAAAAGCAGATATTACTTTTTTAGAGCCGGTTATTGGTATTGGTGAGTTTGCTATTAGCGATCATCGTTCAAGCCAACCAACTTTTGAAGAAGTAATAAAACTAGCAAGTGAAGCACATGTTGCGGGTTTATTAACAGGCAAAGCCGGTATTATTCATTTTCATCTCGGTGATGGTGAACGGCGTCTTGAATTAATAGAGCGAGCGATTAGTGAAACAGAAATTCCTGCCCGTGTCTTTAATCCGACGCACGTTAATCGAAATAAGCCATTATTTGAAGATAGTTGCAAATTATTAGCGCACGGCTGTTATATCGATATTACCGCTTTTCCTGAAGGCACAGCAGAGCCTGGTTTAGAGGCATGCGATGCGATAGAAATTGCCCTACAAAGAGGTTTACCCTTGGACAAAATAACCGTCAGTTCAGACGGTGGTGGTTGTTTACCTTGTTTCGATCAACAAGGCGAATTACAACACATGGACTTTGGCCGAGCCAGTACATTACTGGAAACATTACAAGCAACATTAAGAAAGAATATTGCGCTTGAAAGTATTTTACCGATGTTTACTAGCAACGTGGCTACGTTGTTACGTTTACACAGTAAAGGAAAAATAGTACGTAATAACGATGCCGATATGCTCGTACTTAACAACAAATTTGAAATTACTGACGTGATGATAAAAGGTCGTTGGCATAAACGTGACAACACAACAGTAGTAAGTGGAACTTTTGAGTAGAGGTAGGTATGTGTCCAGCAAAAATTGCTGAAGGTCAGCAAAGGGGATTTATAATTCCAATCGGGGGGGCAGAAGAGCGTGTTGATGACCCAATAATTCTACAACGTTTTGTAGAATTATGTGGCGATGAAAATGCCAATATAGTGATTATTCCAACCGCGTCACAGCTTGCTGAGACTGGGCCAAATTATGAAGTTATTTTTCGTAATCTTAATGTCAAAAATGCGATATCTTTACCGATAAATAGCAGAGAAGATGCTGAGCGCGAAGATTATTTAGCCGCACTTGAAAACGCAACAGGTATTTTTATTACCGGTGGTAATCAATTACGCTTGTCGACTATATTAGGCGGTACTTCGGTTGCACAGAGTATAAGAAAATTAAACTCTGAAGGTGTGCATGTTGCAGGAACATCTGCAGGTGCCGCTATTATGCCTGAGCATATGATTGCAGGTGGCTCTACCGGTGCATTACCTAATGAGCAAGGTGTAACTTTTGCTCCTGGCTTAGGTTTAATAAGTAAAGTACTTTTAGATCAACACTTTAGTCAACGTAATCGTTTAGGACGTCTACTTTCTGCTGTTTCATATAATCCTTTTGCTTCAGGACTCGGAATTTGTGAAAATACCGCTGCCTTTATTGCGCCAGACGGGTTACTAGAAGTAGTTGGACACGGAAGTATTACGGTAGTTGACCCTTCTGATTTGCAGCACAGTTCAATGGCTGAAGCTCGTACAGGAGATTCCATTACCTTGATAGGGTTAAAACTTCATATGCTTAGTCACGGTGATACTTATTGTTTAAATACTCGAGTCGCATCACCTAAAGCCGTTTAGTCTCTTTAGATACCAATAAGCTAAGCTAAAATTTGCCCATAAATAAACGCATTATTTATGGGCAAATCTATTTAAAAGGCTCACAAACGCCGCTTCTTTTTCATTGAACCCGAATTAAAAAACACCTTTCTACGACGCTATTCACCATAACTTTTTGGCTGACTTTCCTTGCGCATTTTATCATTAGCAAGTTTAGAAAAAAATTGTCTTGTCTATTAGTAAAACCATGGTATCTTTTTGTTATACCATTATTTTTTTATGGCAATTTTTTACTTCTATTCGATCTTATAAAGATCTTAAGTGTAATGCGTTGAAACTTCTCGGTTTGTAACTCAACATATGCACATCAATAGAACCTGTGCACATAGTAAGTTCAGTATCACCGTGATTTATTCCTCCCAATAATTGTCATATTATATTTTGTTGCACCCTGTTTTCGACAAAAGGTTCAACTTGTAGGTACACATAATAATAATTCTAATCACCTGATTTTTGGACATATAATGAAAATATTAACAAGTAATGTTTATGTTGGCCCTAATGTTTACGCCCATTTTCCTGTTATTCGACACGCTGTTGATGTTGGCATATTAGAGCAATACCCTTCGGTAAAATTAGGTAAAGAATTCATTGATGGCTTAATTGAAGCCTTACCCGGTTTAAAAGAGCATGGCTGTTCATACGGCGAATCTGGCGGTTTTATTAGGCGCTTGCAAGAAGATGAAGGTACCTGGATAGCTCACATATGGGAACATGCAACCTTAGAACTGCAATGCATGGCCGGTACTGAAGTTACTTTTGGCAAAACCAGAGGCAATGGCGAAGTTGGTCAATATGATATGGTCTTTCAGTACAAACAACGAGATGTTGGATTAGCTGCTGCTGAACTTGCCAGAAACCTGCTTATCTCAGTGATGCCAGTAAATATTCAAGCACAACTACAAACAAAATTAGAAGCCGATTTCGATTTTGCTGAGGAGCTATCAAACTTTATTCGTTATGCACAGCGCAAAGAATTTGGTCCCAGTACTCAATCTTTAATAACGGCAGCTGAAGAACGTCATATCCCATGGCTACGGTTAAATCAGTACAGCTTAGTACAATTTGGCCATGGTAAATACCAACAGCGCATTCAAGCCACCATTACTAGCCAAACGAATCATATTGCTGTTGAAATATCTTGTGATAAAGAAGACACCCACAATTTATTAAATGATCTCGGTTTACCTGTGCCTAGACAACAAATGGTTTATTCTGCCAAAGATGCCATAAAAGCAGCAAAACGTATTGGCTTACCGGTTGTACTTAAACCATTAAATGCTAACCATGGCCGTGGCGTCTCTATCGATTTAACCACTGACGAGCAAATTAATACAGCATTTGATTTTGCCCGCGAACAAGGCACCAGTAGAGCTGTTTTAGTTGAGTCATTTTTAACCGGTTTAGATCATCGAATGCTTGTTGTTAATGGCGAACTTGTTGCTGTCGCAAAACGCGTACCGGGTCATGTTGTTGGTGACAATAAACACACCATTATGCAATTAATCGATATTGTAAATGAAGACCCGCGTCGGGGTGTTGGCCATGAAAAAGTGCTCACTCAACTCGAAATGGACTCACAAGCAACCCGTTTAGTTGAAGAAGCTGGCTATAGCGTTGATACCATATTACCTGAAGGCGAAATTTTCTATTTACGTTCAACCGCTAATTTATCAACGGGCGGCACCGCGATAGACATGACTGATGTAGTTCACCCTGACAATAAAGTGATGGCTGAACGAGCGATAAAAGCCGTTGGTCTTGACGTTGGCGGTGTTGATTTTCTGACCTCTGACATTACTCAATCATATAAAGATATCGGCGGCGGTATCGTTGAAGTCAATGCTGCGCCAGGTTTTCGTATGCATGTTGCACCAAGCCATGGCAAACCTCGT
This sequence comes from Colwellia sp. BRX8-4, assembly GCF_014077345.1. Classification (NCBI taxonomy): domain Bacteria; kingdom Pseudomonadati; phylum Pseudomonadota; class Gammaproteobacteria; order Alteromonadales; family Colwelliaceae; genus Colwellia; species Colwellia sp. BRX8-4. Next base: position 149,761 of record NZ_JACGVS010000004.1, on the reverse strand, counting down.
GATGTTGCTGGCAAAGTTATTGATATGCTCTTTCCACCTAATACACCCACTTGTATCCCTATTGCCGGCATTACAGGTACCAACGGTAAAACAACAACTTCACGAATGCTTTCGCACATTTTAAAAACAGCAGGACATGTTGTAGGTATGACATCAACTGATGGTGTGTACGTTGATGGTCTGTTATCAGTAAAAGGCGATATGACCGGACCCGTTGCATCACAAATTGTCTTAAGAGATCCTTCGGTTGATATTGCTGTTCTTGAAACTGCCCGTGGTGGCATCGTTCGCTCAGGTTTAGGTTATAGAGAAAGTAATGTTGCCGCCTGCATTAATGTTCAACCCGATCATTTAGGCTTAAAAGGTGTTGATACCCTAGAACAACTTGCTGAAATTAAACGTATTGTCGTTGAAGTAGCCAAAGACGCGGTCATACTTAATGCCGACGACCCACTTTGTTTAAAAATGGCCGACCATACTCAAGCAAAACATTTATGTTATGTGACTATGAATTCAGGACATGGTTTAGTTAGGGAGCATATTCGCGCGGGTGGACGTGCCGTGGTGCTTGAAAAGGGCATCAATGGTGAAATGATCACCATCTTTGATAACGGTGCGCATATCCCATTACTTTGGACACATTTAATTCCTGCTACACTGGAAGGTAAAGCCACTCATAACGTACAAAATGCGATGTTTGCCGCTGCCCTCGCCTATTCTCTAGATAAACCACTTGATGCGATTCAACAAGGATTAAGAACGTTCAACACCACCTTCTATCAAGCACCGGGGCGAATGAACGTCTTTGATGAACATCCTTTTAGAGTTATTTTAGATTATGCTCACAACGCCGATGGTGTTCGCCATATGAGCGAATTAGCGACTAAATTAGACGTTAATGGTAAGCGTATTGCGGTATTAGCCGCACCGGGAGATCGCCGTGATGAAGATATTGAAAACATCGCCAAAGCAGCCGCTGGACATTTTGATTTATATATCTGTCGCGCCGATGACAATCTTCGTGGACGTGGTAGTGATGAAGTGCCGCAAATGTTAGCTGCAACGTTAAAAGCACAAGGTATCAGCGAAGACAATATCTTGATGATACCTGACGAGGTCACAGCTACTGAAAAAGCCTTGTCGATGGCAAATAAAGATGATTTAGTGATTGTCTTTGGTGATGCGATTACCCGTTGTTGGAAGCAAATCATTAATTTTAACGGTAGTGAAGATAATCCAGCAGAAACATTAACAAAACCCGTGCATACCGTTGTTTCGATGTTAAACACCGATGAACCTGATCCCTTTATACTAGAGTCAGGCATGAAGTTAGTTAAGGATGATCGAGGCGTTCGCATTGTTTCAACCATAGAAGAAGAAAGTGATTAAAACCAAGTTAATGCAGTTATTTGCCATTAACTTAAGATGAATAAGCTTAACCTCGCTAGGTGATGTGTTACCAACATAACCTAGCGGCATAAATTAGCGGCATAAACTAACGCAGCCTATTGTTAAACCAATAAAGCTGCGTATTAGTTTTTGAAATCATCATCGAGCTTGTCATACAAATAATGACCTAACAAAACTGTCTCAAAGTGAACAATTATATTGATACAGCTTTACCTTCTTCTCACTTTCCTAACAGCGCTGCGTTGGGAATAAATTTAATCAAATTGGTATGCCATGAATAACCTTATAACCTTAACATTAGATGACCAGCGACGGCTTACTGGCAAAAGCTTATTATGGAATAAACCCGGCGCGATTATTGATGCTTTTGTCTCAGGCATCGATAAGCAAACAGTCGTTGATCAGTGGTTAATTTACGTTAATCAGTTATTGGCAGCAGTCGATTGGCAAGATGAATCTACGTGTTATCGTATTTTTGAAGACGGCATAAGCCTTGCGATAAGTGCGCCAATGGATGCCTTGTATGCATCTTGCGATGTCAACGAAGCCGCATGGGATTTTGCGTGTAGCAAAATTTTAACCGGCAGTATAAGTGACACTCATCAACAAGAAATGGATAAAACCGTCACTCGTCTTAAACAAATGATTGCCGAAGAGGCTAACCCTGCTCTACTTAACTTAATAGATTTAGCCATAAATAATCATGTCGATTATTTAGTTGATGATGATGAATTTTCGTTAGGTTACGGTAAAAGCTGTCAACGCTGGCCAGTGACATCATTACCAGATCCAACGCAGCTCAATTGGCATCAATACCAATCAATTCCTATTGCATTGGTCACTGGCACTAACGGAAAATCAACCACCGTGCGTATCATGTCTGAAATTATTAAGCAGTCTAATAAATGTTGCGGTGTCACCTCGACTGACTTTATTCGTGTTGGCGAAAAAATAATAGATTATGGTGATTATTCAGGACCCGGTGGTGCACGAATGTTACTTCGACATCCAGAAACCGAAACAGCCATTCTAGAAGTCGCGCGCGGCGGAATATTGCGCCGTGGCCTACCCATAGATCACGTTGATGCTGCATTAATTACCAACATAGCTGAAGACCATTTAGGGCAATATGGTATCAATACCGTAGCAGGGCTTGCACAAACCAAAGCGGTTGTAGCAAAAGCGCTAACTAGCGGTGTATTAGTGCTCAACGCTGATGATCCGTATTTAACAGCACTTGCACCAACATTAACCGTTAATAAATGTTGGTTTTCATTAAATGAAAATAATCCAGTACTTCAACAGCATAAAGCCATTGGTGGTGCTATTTGTTTCATCCGTGACGGCGCAATTTTTTATTGTACGCAAAATACCAGCACTGGCGAGCGCCTTGAATCGATGATCGTTGCCGTTAACGATATACCTATGACATTAAACGGCGCTGCCCGACATAATGTTCAAAATGCCTTAGGGGCGACCGCTTTAGCTAAGAGCTTACACATAGATAGCGCAGTGATTGGTCTTGCCTTGCAAAATTTTTCAAGTAATGTTGACGATAATCCGGGCCGCGGTAACCAATTTAAACTCAATGGCGCTTCGGTTATTATGGATTTTGCCCACAATGTTCATGGTATGAATGCCATGGCACTGACCATGGCCAATATACCAGCATCACGAAAGTTTTTGATGCTTAGTCATGCAGGTGATCGCAGCAATGACGATATTATTAAAATGACAAAATCAGCCTTAAAAATGAAACCTGATATATTGGTTGCGGCCGAAACTGTCGAGTACTTAAGAGGAAGAGAGCTTGGCGAAATATCAAATTTAATAGCTAAAGTAGCGATTGAAAGTGGTATGTCTGCCGATAACATCTATTTTTCAGAGGGTCCTTATCAAGGTGCGCAACAGATTGTTAATCAACTGTCAGCTAATGATTTAGCACTGTTAATCGTTTTATCTGAACGAAATAAAGTGATCGAGTTATTAACCAAAAAGGCAAATCAAACAGCAGGTATGTCGTAAACCATAAAATCATCAATAACATTGAATAATAGAGAACTTTAGAAAGCCGCTGAGTGATTTAAAAATAGCTCAGGCGGTTACTAAAGTTTACTTTTAAAAGACTAAAACAGCAGTTGCTGTTTTGAAAATCGATTGTGTTAGGTTTCATCGTTTAATTGCTTTGCGCTTTCCAGTAAATAAGGAGCAAGTGTGCTTTTAAAATCGAGTGTTGCCCCCAACTTATTGGCTAGCAGTATCATACCGGTAATTTTACGATTGACTAATGCAACTTCAAATATCGGAGATGCTATCGCTGTTTTATCGGTAATTAATGGCATACTAACCTCTCTAATTCGCTTAATCAGTTGTTGTTTTTTTAAGTTGTAGCCCGTATTACTTTGTAAACAATAACTAGCTTCAAAACACGTCTTTAGCACAATATCTATCGCGGTATCACTCATGTTATTGTCAACTAAACCAAGCGAATACAAGGCTGAACGCATGTCATTATTATCTTGACGCTGCATTGCATCAGCCATAGCAAGATAATGTACTGAGGTATGTTGAGAGAGCTGCCGGCAAGCGCCAAAATCAAGTAACACTATTTTTTGTGTATCGCTCTGATACAAGAAATTAGCAAAGTTGGGATCACTTTGCATAAGTTTATGCGTAAATAGCTCTTGGTAAGTTAAATCCATTAATTGGCTACAGACTAAATCAACAATACCAGCACTCATGTTACTAATATCAGTGATGGGAGAACCTTCGATATATTCCATCGTCAGTATATTTTTGTCCGTTAGCTCGTCAACAACAAAGGGCACAATAAAGCGAGGATCGTTACCCAGATTTTCACGATAAGTGTTAAGAAATTCCGCCTCCTGCAAATAATTAGCTTCAGCTTTAAGCTGTGCTTTTGCTTCAGCGAGCACGCTAGTCAAATCAATATGTTTAGGTAAAACGCCACTGAGTTTTAATAAATTCATGACGTTATCAATATCACTGTCAATGCTTTCTCTAACACCCGGGTACTGGACCTTAATCGCCAACTGACGACCATCCTTTAGTGTTGCCCGATGAACCTGACCAATACTTGCCGATGCGATGGGGGTAAATGAAAAATAACTAAATTGTTGATGCCAGTCTTTTGACCAAGACGCAGCCAAGGTTTTCAGTAGTTGCGCCTTAGGCATAGGGTCAGCTTCTTGGCGCAATCTTGAAAGAATAGGTTCCCATTCGATAGGCAGTAATTCACCGGCATCCATGGAGAGTAGTTGACCAAGTTTCATCGCCGCGCCGCGCATATGTGCTAAACGCTTGGTGATAGATATAGCGTTGTCAATATTACGTAAGGACTCAGTTAATGATGGACGTTGTCCACTGAGCATTTGTTTTGTCGCACCTTTAACAATATTACCGGCAACCGCTGAGGCCAAACCGCCCAACTTAGCGAGACGAGCAATTCTTCCGGAAGGTACTTTCCGCTCTTTACGTTTGTCGGTCATCGCAAAATGGCTTGGTTGGGCATGTTAACTATTACCTTAATGTTGTTTACTCTAGCCTCCATACTATTTATAGCAAGCGGTGAGAGGCAAGAATAAGATTAACAAAAATTAAGCCGGCAACCAATGACATTACAATCAAAAAAGACAGGTTACTTCAACACGTTCAATTACTAGCTTATTTTTAGGTATTTATGTATTTCGAAGACTAAGATAATGCGTCAATTAAACAGCATAGAAAGCCGTTCAGTCTCCTATAGCTAACGCTATAACATTATTTGGGATTGTATAGATTGATATGAAAGGATTTTAGAAAACCGCTTGATTATTATTAAAATAATCAAGCGGTCACTAGAATAGTTGAGTTGACCACATAAGCCGGGTTTTGTATCTCTTTCGAAAAAGAGTGACAATCATTCGTCTAGGCCTTAAATCGCTCTAAGGCTCAAGCAACCTACCCGGTTTCAACGCGAGCCACGCCATATGAAACCCTATTTGGTCTTGCTCCGGGTGGAGTTTACCCTGCAATTACTGTTACCAGCAATCCGGTGCGCTCTTACCGCACCCTTTCAGCCTTACCTGTGAAGTTCCTAGAAACAACCATCGGCGGTCTTCTCTCTGCTGCACTTGTCGTCGGCTCACGCCGCCCAGGCGTTACCTGGCACCCTGCTCATTGGAGCCCGGACTTTCCTCCCCCTCATACCTATATCTTCAGTTTACACATCTGATACAAGAATAAAGCAGCGATTGTCTGGTCAACTCGCCGCGCATTTTACCTGAATTACAAAAAAACGCCAATGGTTATTAATCTGACTAAAAAAACAAACCCGTATGAATACGTATGTAGACAATTGCTATCTATTTTCACAATTAGTTAACATCTAGTCAGGTCAAATAACAACCAAAAATATAATATTAATAAGGTTCAACAATGACAATAAATATAATAATTAAACAGAGTGCCAAATATCTACTGGCTTTAAGTACGCTTTTGCTCGCTTTTTATAGTCATGCAGATATTAACCACAGTAACCTCGGTGCAAAGTACAGCATTGATAATCAACAACTCAATTTTAGAATTTATTCTGCCACAGCAACAAAAATAGATCTTTACCTTTATGACCAAGCGATAGGTGCTGAAGAAGTCGCTCAATATTCTTTAAGTAAAGACAGCAATAATATTTGGTCTGTATCAATAGCAGCCAACAATTTAGACGTTCGGCTTAACGACACTATCTTTTATGGCTATCGTGCATGGGGAGCAAACTGGGCATACGAGACTGCATGGCAAAAAGGTAATAACGCTGGTTTTATCAGTGATGTTGATGCTCAAGGTAATCGCTTTAATCCGAATAAACTACTGAGTGACCCTTACGCTAAAGAACTAAGTCATGACAATTTAACACCTCAGTGGAATGACGGTACCATTTACGCGTCTGGTCAGAACTACCGTAATATCGACAGTGGCTTACAAGCACCAAAAGGTATATTACTTAAAAGCTCTACTCAATCTATCGGTATAAAACCAACCCGTGCGTTAAAAGATGATGTTATCTATGAAGTTAATGTGCGTGGCCTAACCAAAAATGACAATACAATTCCTGAACAGTTTCGTGGCACTTATCAAGGTGCAGCACTTAAAGCTGACTACTTAGCCGATTTAGGCATTACAGCTGTTGAATTTTTACCTGTACAGGAAACACAAAACGATACCAATGATGTCGCCACATCAACCGATGGTGATAATTATTGGGGTTACATGACCTTAAATTACTTTGCACCCGAACGTCGATACTCCAGTGATAAATCGGCTGGTGGCCCGACGAAAGAGTTCAAGGCTATGGTTAAAGCCTTTCATGACAAAGGCATCAAAGTTTTTATTGATGTTGTTTACAATCACACTGGTGAAGGTGGTGCATGGGTAAATGGTGATTCATCAACTTATAACCTTTATTCATGGCGTGGCTTAGACAATCCTACCTATTATTCTTTGACTAATGACAAGCAACATTCGTGGGACAATACGGGTGTTGGCGGAAATTACAATACCGTTAATCCTATTGCACAAAACCTGATTATTGATTCTTTAGATTATTGGCAAACAGAACTTGGCGTGGATGGTTTCCGCTTTGACTTAGCTTCGGTATTAGGTAACACCTGCGAACATGGCTGCTTTAATTATGACAAAATGGCCCCCTATACTGCACTAAATCGTATTATTAATGAGTTTACCGAACGTCCAACATGGGGCGGAAAAGGGACTGATTTTATTGCCGAACCATGGGCAATTGGCGGGAACTCATACCAAGTAGGTGGCTTTCCATCGGGTTGGTCTGAATGGAATGGCCAATATCGCGACACTATTCGTAAAGATCAAAATCAAATGGGTAGCGAAGATGTAACATTAGGCCAACTGGCTAATGCGCTTACAGGCTCAGCGTCATTATTCCAAGACGATGGCAGAGCGCCGTGGAATTCCGTTAACTTTATGGTTTCACACGATGGTTTTACCTTAAAAGATTTATATTCGTGTAACAGTAAAAATAACAATCAACCTTGGCCATTTGGCGCTTCAGATGGTGGCGAAAGCAGTAATCATAGCTGGGATCAAGGTTGGTATAATCAAGCACAAGAGCAACGCAAAGCGGCTAGAAACGGTTTTGCATTATTAATGCTTAGCGCTGGTACGCCAATGTTAACGGGCGGAGACGAATATTTACGTTCTATACAATGTAACAACAATCCCTACAACCTAGACTCAATTGCTAACTGGTTAAGCTTTGACTGGAATGCAGACCAAAACAACTTCAATAGTTTTGTTAAAGGTATGATTGAGTTTCGCAAAAATCATCCATCATTACGCCCTGCTAATTTTTATCAATCAACTGACACCAATGGCAATTTTATGGAGCAATTACGCTGGTTTAAACCAGACGGTAATCTTGCTAGTGGTGATTACTTTAATGATGCAAATAACCATGCTATTTCTTATCGTATAGATAGCTCTGAATTTAGTGAACCAACAGCTGCGATATACGTGGCTTATAACGGTTGGTCTGACAACGTGAACTTCACATTACCATGGCCAGGGGCAGGTAAAAATTGGTATCGAGTAACGGACACTTCAAATTGGAATGACGGCGCTAGTTCTGTAAAAGCGGCTGGTGCTGAAGAATTCATTGGGGGTGAATACACTTCTTATGGGCTTGGTGGTAGGGCAATACTAGTATTAATCGCAAAATAACAAACATAATAAACGGAATTAATAGGAAAAATATACATGAACATTAAACATATACTCGCTGCCTCAATATTGGCTTTAGCTTTTAACAGCCAAGCATCCTTAATAACGGTTGCAGAAGATAATGCAAATAACTATGGCAATCAATGGAGTGGAAATGGCGGTAAAGGCTTTGATGAATGGAATTTCATTACAGACAGCGCAAGTGGCAGTGCTGGTGGATTTCTTGCAAATAAAAGCACGCATAGTGACCTTAATCACATTGCTTCAAATCCAAGTGATAATGCGTGGGGTAGTTATGCAAATGGTGATGGTTTTAATCAGTTTGAAGCTTACCGAGGTTTTGCAGGGAACTCACTAACACAATCCGGTGATACCTTTAACGTATCCTTTGAGCATGGCGGAATTACTCAAGGTGGCTCTGTTGGTTTTGTGTTAAGAAATCAGAATATCCATAATACTATTGGCGATTATAACCAGCAAAGCCGCTTTGAATTTGGCTTTATTGGTGGTGGTCAACATTACAGTATTTTTGATGGGCAAGGTGTTATTGATACAGGTATCGATTATACCGATGCAGGACTTAATATAACATTCAGCCTATTAAGCGCTGATTTATACCAACTCGATATATTCAATGCATTTGATAATTCGTTTGTCCAAAGTCGAAATGGTTCATTAATGGGAAGTGGAAATATAGACAGTGTTTCTTTATACAACAGAGATGCTGGAAACGATAATGCCTATTTCAACAGTCTTTCAATTCAAACTAAACAATCAGTTTCAGTACCTGAACCAAGCAGTTATTTATTAATGATAATAGCATTTGGTTTATTATCGTTATCAAAGCGTAGTAAGCATAACTAATCGATCTTTATTAACTAAGTAATGAGAAAACTGAGCCTATATTTATTAAACCGAGCATAAACAAATAACTGCTCGGTTTGCTCTTTATAAAAGTTATTATCAAAACTGATCAAACAAAACTTGCTATTGTAAAAGGATCCAGCTTAATCTCTTTCTTTAATACATAACGCGCTAAAGGCGACATGCACACCATTTGTCCAACCGAAACCTTCTTGTACATCATACTCTCCGCCTTCGGCTTTATGGCTTTGCTGACATACATTATATTTTTCCATTATTTTTCCTGTTTGCTGAAAATACGACTCTACCGTATTAAGCCAACGGTTCTTAATGGTTAGTGCTAAGCATTGTTTTTCATATTTAATTAGGCCTTGAACAGCAAACCAATGTAATGGCGCCCAACCATTTGGTGAATCCCATTGCTGGCCTGTTTCAATAGCAGTCGTGATTAAACCGCCTCGCTGTAAAAATTCATTTTCAATCACCTTACTAACTTGGTCAACTTGTTTCGCATCAGCTAACTCAACAAACAAAGGTAATACTCCGGCTAATGATTTTACTGAGCTATAAGATTTTTTATCTAGATCATAGTCCATGTAAAAACCATCATTTTCTGACCACATATAACGCTGTATTGCTGCTTTTCTTGTTGCCGCATAATCTTTATAAACAAGGCTGGACGCTTCATTCCCCAGTATTTCATAGAACTTAGCGAGTAATTCTTCCTGCTTGTACAATAAGCAATTCAAGTCAACTGGTAGAATCCGTGTGGTTCTAATAGACGCTAATGAATTTTCATCACCTAACCAGCGTGAGCTAAAATCCCATCCTGATTCGCATGCTGCACGAATATTACGATAGAAAGATTCAGGATCTTCAGGCATTAATTCCTGACATAATTCAATGTCTTCACGATATGATTCGGCACGAGGAGCAGCATTATCATCCCAATATCGATTCAAGAAACTTCCGTCGGGCATTTTAATGATTCGTCTAGACTCAAATTGTTCATCTGTCTCCAATGCCTTACCTTGCATCCAGAACTTATATTCTGTTTCAATGGCTTTAATATGAGTTGTTATAAATTGCTGTTTATTTTGTTGAAAAGGCAAAAGTAACTCAACTAACAAGCCTAAAATAGGAGGCTGCGAACGAGATAGATAATAACTTCTATTACCATTAGGAATACAACCATAGTTTGATTGTAATTCTAAGAAGTTACTCAACATAGATTCAGCTAAAGCAATATTTCCTGACTCAACCAAACCTAATGCAGTAAAGTAGCTGTCCCAGTAATATATCTCCCTAAATCTACCTCCTGGCACTATGTAAGGATTTTTCAGAGGTAACAAAGAGCCTACAGCATTGGGATCAGCTTCCTTTTTTAAAACGGTCCATAGTGAATCAATGTGTTCGGCGATACTCGTTTTTACGTTTTCTGAACGTATTTCTTCATGCTCAACAATATCAAAACACTCTGTGATAAAAGCTTCTAAATTGAATGAAGACTTATGTTTTTTTTCAGTTTTATACTTCTGTAAAATTTCCATAAAAGCAGTTTTAGGAATAGCATCAGTAAAAGTTTTGCTGTCGGCAAACAAACCACTCATTTGCACATCTTTGAATAATTCACTTTCAAAAAAATGTAAACTTTCTTTAGTTTGTTGATTTAATAATTCGGTATTCATCATGGGATAACCTTGTTGTTATTTCTTTAAACAGAATGCTTCGCAGTTGCGACTTTAAAAAAATACAAACTAGCGACGAGAAGTCCCATAGGTATTAATGAGAGATAAAAGGCTTGTTGACCACCGAGTGCTTCAAAAGAATAACCGGTAATAATAGAACCTGTAGTACCACCGAGTGCAGAAAACACCACAATGAGTCCAGTCATTGATGAGTGCTTTGCACGCGCTAAACTACTTAGCATCACTGAATTGAGTACAGGATAAATAGGCGCCATCATTAAACCAATTAACGGGAGAAGATAAGCGACGGCTGGAGCATCAAAAACACTGGTGACTAAACCCGTCGTCGGGTCTTGTGTTAATGGCAGTAGTAATAGAATAATTAATGCCATCCCTGCTAAACAAATATTCAAAAAGGTATACCAATTTAGGTAACGTAGAATTTGCCCAGCTAATAATCGACCTAATGCTAATGCAGCGGCAAAGATACTCGTCATCTGTACACTAATATTGGTGGGTAAACCTAAGACTTCACTATTGAACGTAGGTAGCCAAGTGCCGATCCCTTGTTCAATTAATACATAAAGAAATATAGAGATGACAAAGATAAGCACCAAAGGCTGATAACTCATTTTTATCATTTCAACAAAGTCACTAAATATACTTGTTGATGTTAAAGACTGCTCAGCTTTGCTAATCGAAGAAAAGCTCACTAACACTAAGGTTAATAAAGACATAACGGCTAGCACATAATAAACATTCATCCATTGCGTAGACTCTGCCGAATTGCCATCAATATAAAAACTGAATAACCAATAGCCCGATAAACTGCCGAGCATAAAAATACCTTCTATGGTGTTAAGCAGTGAAGAGTGAGATTTTACTGAATGTGTTAACTGACCAATAATGGAATAAACTGATATTTTGACTAAGGCAAACGAAACACCTATACAGGCGAATAGGAGTTTGATCACTAGAAAGTTACCAATAACTGGCGTTAAGAAACAAGCGATGGTAACTATGGCTAAACCTACAGCCAGCGCAATTTTATATCCAATTCGTGGAATAACTGATGCCACAAAAAAAGAAACAAACGCGATAGATAAATCTTTAAAACCTTCTAATGTACTCGCTTGCGGTTTGCTTATATCAAAGCTATTTATTGACTGAAGAATGACAGTACCTACGCTATTAAGCAGAATAGCAAAAACGAAATAGCTTGCAGCAATTGCACTTATGGTAATAAAACGCGACATAAATAAACTCATTATTTGATAATTAAGTTTAGTCTATAATCAAAAGCGCACGAATGCAAACGTTTGCATTCGTGCGCTAATAATAAGAGGATTTAACGATTATTAGATAGAGCGGGTAGAGTTTCGTGCAATTAACTCAATATCCATAACAACCGATTTTGCTTTTCCGCCACTAAACTGAACTAATAACTGTTCCACCATAATTTTAGCCGCCGATTTAGTATTTTGTTTAATCGTGGTAAGTGACGGGTGAAAAAGCTCAGCCATCGCTATATCATCAAATCCTACAATACCAACATCATTTGGAATACTGACATAACGCTCTTTCAACGCTTTCAACGCTCCAAGTGCCACCATATCGCTTGATGCAACAATGCCATCAAAAAACAGCCCATTTTCAAGAACAAGATCGCCGATTCTTTCGTAAGCCACTTTACTGGTTATATCACACGCTAATGTTAATTCATCACTGATATTAATATCATACTCTTTTAGTGCACGCCCATAGCCCTTATAGCGTTCACTCATTTCTGCATGTTCAGGATCTCCAAGAAACAAAATACGTTTGCAACCGGTATTTATTAAATGTTCCGTCGCTAAATATCCACCTAGCTCATTATTACTGCCGACAACGGCATAGTTCGCGTGCCCTTTTGGATCGCCCCACACAACAAGTGGTGCATTAGATTCAGCCACCTTTTCAATTTTTTCCGTGCTTTTACCTTGCCCAATAACAATAATGCCATCAGCGCGACTACTTCCTATGAAGTAATTAGCCCAATCTTGTGTTGCCATAAAAGAATTCGACAACAGTAATTCATAGCCACTTTGATTAAGTGCTTGGTTTAAATCGCCCACCACTTTGAGTAAAAAAGGGTCACTAATACTTTGATCGGTATTGTCAGTTAAGTTTAAAATTACCGCGACAACATTGGTTTTTTGCGTGCGTAAACGGCTAGCAGCTCTATTTAAGCTAAAATTATGTTCACTCGCTAATGCTTGTAATTTTTCACGTGTTTCTTTTTTTATCAAAGGGTTATCATTCAAAGCCCTTGATACCGTTGACGTTGATACACCTGCTAGTTTAGCCAGCCCTGCCAAAGTAAGTTTGTTTGCGTTAGCCAATTCCGTTTATTTCCAAAATTAATAAAATATAAATGCCGAGGAAGTATTACATATCTAGCTAGTATTGCAATTGAAAGCACAACAATGCAAACGTTTGCAAAAACAACTTGCAAACGTTTGCATTCATCTTTATATTAATTATGGGGAAGGAAATATCAATAAATATAACTAATAACTGATATGGCACTGCTAATATTGGTATAAGAGGGAAAAATACATGACTACTAACTTCAAACTATCTACCATTGCGATAGTTGTCGCATTAAGCTGCCAAGTGAGTTCAAGCTTTGCGGCAGAGAAAACATCAACAAAAAATAAAAATGCTAATATCGAAAAAATTGTTGTTACGGGTACTTTCAGCGGTAAAAGCGTTGCTAAGGAAGAAGCAAGCTTTGCTGTTAGTTCTTTTTCTGAAGACGACATGATAAAAATAGCACCTAAAAGTACCGCTGATCTTTTTAAAGCAATTCCTGGTGTTTGGGCTGAAAGCTCGGGTGGCGTTGCCGGTGCCAATGTATTTGTTCGCGGCTTTCCAGGTGCAAGTGACGCACCATACCTTACAATTCAGCTGCAAGGCGCTCCTATTTTCCCACCACCAACACTTAGTTTCCTAGAAAATTCAAGCATATTTCGCTTAGACGATACTATTGAATTTATGGAAGCACTTCGTGGCGGCACAAACCCAGTAATATCAAATGGTCAGCCAGGCTTAACCACTAACTTTTTATTAAAAGAAGGCTCTGAATATACTGAAGGTTCAATTAAATATTCAACATCCGATTACGGCTTACAACGTGTAGATAGCGTAATAAGTGGTCGCTTAGCTGATGATTTATACTTCATGGTTGGTGGCTATATTAAAAGCTCACCTGGCGCTCGTGACGCAGGTTTTAATGCTGAAGAAGGTAATCAATTTACTATTAACATTACTAAAAAGTTAGACAACGGTAAAATTAATATTTATACCCGTCAAACTGATGATCATGGTACTTGGTATGTACCCGCACCTATCACTGTTGATGGCGTAGACAATAACTATACGCAAATTGGCACTAATAATCGTCTGCAAAAAATTGAGTTTGGTGATGGAGAATCTAAAGTTTTTGATTTTGGTAAAGGCCGAGGCTGGAATGGCGCAGTATCTGGCGGTAGCATTGATTTAACCCTTGATAATGGTTGGGGTCTTGTTGATCGTTTCTCTTACACCAAAGGTGATGCTGATACCTATGGCTTAGTACCACAAGGTGGAGCGGTTAAGTTATCAACGGTTGCTGATAATGGCGAATCGGCCATTGGTGTGGTTACTGGTACTCAATATAATGGTAATACCGACGTTCAAATGATTGGTGGTTGGGTCGTTCTCAAAGAAATTGAAGCATTTACTAATGACTTTGCTTTAACTAAAACATTTGATAAAGGCAGTGTAACGGGTGGTTTTTATAATTCTACATTTTCATCTACCGATTGGTGGTCATTAGGTAATCAGTCTTATCATGTGGTAGAACAAGGTGGCGAAAACCTGACAGGTATTGACTGTAATGACAATGCCGACCACTGTAGTTGGAGTTACGACATCAATAGCATTGGTGATGGCAAAACTACCGCATTTTATGCTGCTGCATCTTATGAAATTTCAGATGTTTTAACTATCGATAGTGGTGTACGTCGTGAGAATCATGAAATTGAATATACGCTTGATACGGGCTTAGACGGTAGTATTGATCAGGTAGCCTCTTTTGATGAGTCAAGTACTTCATGGACTGTTGGTGCAAACTGGATGTTTACAGAGAAACAAGGAATTTTTGCTCGTATTAGTGACGGTAGCAAAATGCCTTTCTTTGATAATTTAAGAGAAGGTCAAACTGAAGTTCAAGAAGTTGCTCAATATGAATTAGGTTATAAACACTCAGCGGATAACTTTAGCCTTTATGCTACAGGTTTTTTCAACGAAGTGACTGGTGATTCTTTCGTTGCTATTCCAGGCCAACCAGCACAAGTAACGACCAATGAAGCTTATGGAGTAGAGATTGATTTTAATTTCTTCACCGATAATGGCTTCTCTGTTGCCGTAGGTGCGACGCTTCAAAAAACTGAGCTTACAGAGTCTAGCAACCCTGATAATGTCGGTAATCAAGCACAAAGATTACCAAACTGGCAGGTACGTATCACGCCAAGCTACGATCTTGAGTTTGACAATGGCATGTACGGCACAGTATACGGTACAGTTTCTTCGGCAGACGACCGTTTCAGTGATCCAGAGAATACTGATGCGCTAATATTAGAAGGTTATACGAAAATTGATTTTGGTGTCATTCTAAACCTTACTGACGAAGTTAAAATGCAATTAGCGGTGAACAACCTTACTGATGAAGAAGGTTTAACAGAAGCAGATCCGCGCGGAACTTCTGGTCTGTTGGATAATGGCCGTTATATCATAGGTCGTACAATTGATTTTAACGTGAGTTATCAGTTCTAGTTTGACGGTACGTTTGAGCGATTAGCAAAAAGCCAGCTTATATTATTAGCTGGCTTTTTATATTTATTTAATTATCATTTACTCGTACTATTTAAAATAAGCGTATTAGTGGGAGTAAACGACCTAAACTTGGTCTTCCTTCATTGAAAGGGCAATCTCATATAAAGCGTTTTTCTTCACACCATAAATTTCAGCAGTAATTGCACAAGCTTTTTTAGGTTTCATTTCTTCCAATAATAACTTCAATGTGTCAATCGCTTTTGCGGGTATCACATTGGCGTCAATTTTTTTGCCTTCTATGATTAAAACCATTTCACCTTTTAACTGATTTGGATCTTCTTTTAACCAAGCTAGTAAGTTTTCAGCAGTATCTGAGTGGACGGTCTCGAACGTTTTTGTTAACTCACGAGAAATAACCACCTGACGGTCTCCACCCAATACTTTGACAATATCTTCAACGGTATCAATTGCTCTACGTGGCGCATCATAGAACACCATAGTGCGCGGTTCTTCTAATAAGTTTGCTAACGTTGATTGTCTAGCACCTGATTTTGAAGGAAGAAAACCTTCAAATGAAAAGCGATCTGTGGGTAAACCCGCGACAGATAGAGCAGCAATTGCTGCACAAGCACCCGGAATAGGAGAAACAGGTAAATTAAGTTGTCGGCAATGGCGAACCAAATGAAAACCAGGATCACTGATTAAGGGAGTTCCGGCATCTGAAACCAGTGCAATGCTTTTGCCTTCTTGTAAAAGTGTTGCTACATAGTCTTGACGTTGGCGTTCATTATGGTCATGTAATGATAATGTTTTGTTTTTGATAGAATAAGCAGATAATAATCTTTGAGTATGGCGAGTATCTTCACAGGCAATAATATCCACATGAGTTAACACATCAAGTGCGCGTTGACTGATGTCGGTTAAATTTCCGATGGGTGTGGCGACGATGTAAAGCGTGCCTGATTCTACAAATACTGACGACATAATGAATACTTAAGTTGAGACTGATGAAGATGAAGTTTATTATAAAGCTAACTAATAAAGTACGGATTTATCGCTGGTGAGCCAAACTAATTTTTTGTTTTCTAAAAAAAGCACTTTTTATCGAATTACTACACTCTTTTCTGTCGTTCTATTAACAACGACATTATTGACAAGTTGCGGTACTTCCAAAAATATTGCCGCCAATAAAGGCGCAATCGACTCTCGAAATCAACCATTAGCGAGTGCCAATAATAAAATAACCTCACAACAGTTGCTGTCGGCTGCACAAACACAAGAAGTAAAAACAGCAATCGCCACACTTATTGATGCTAGTGAATTACTGATTGGTGAGGAGAGTTATAATCAAGCACTATGGTTATCTGAGCAACTCACAACATTGACTGACAATTCACAAGACAATTACCGTCTAGCATTGGTAAGTGCAGAAAGTTTACTTAAGCTAAATGAGGTTGAATTAGCCTTTAAGCAGCTTGAAGTTGCTAATAAAATTTCAACCGATAATAACGCTATTCATCGCGAAAACTACTACTTCTTACTGGCTGATATACAGCAGCGTAGAGCATTAGAAATTAGTGCGGTCAACGCTAAATTGCATTGGTTTTCCAGCAGTTCAAATACAGACGTTGATGATATTTATGGGCTATGGCAAGCATTAAGTTTACTGTCTACTTGGCAAGTCAGCCAATTAGCAGAGCTTGACCCGCCTTATATTAAAGGTTGGCAACAACTATTAACTTACGCGCATAAATTTGGCGGTGATATTAACCGCTTTGATGCTTACTTAAGTCAGTGGCAAGGTGATTTTTCTGCGCACCCCGCACAAGCGATTATTGAAACATTAAGAAGAACAGAACAAAGCCCACAAGCACTTATTGAAAATATTGCTATTATTTTACCCCTTTCCGGTAAACAAGCGTCTGCAGGGAAAGCTGCCCAGCAAGGGATCCTAGCCGCTTATAGTAATATTCCCAATAAAAACTTAACCTTTATCGATGCTGATACACTTGACTGGACCTTATTAAATGAACAGCTAATCGCCTTAGATAGTCATTTTATTATTGGTCCTTTGCTTAAAAATAATGTTGATAAGTTCCTTGCCCAAGGTGAAATTTTGCTACCTAGCTTATTGCTTAACACCCCAAAAGTTCAGCAACGGAGCGCAGAGCAATTCATTCTGTCGATGCGTCCAGAAGACGAAGCTTACCAAGCAGCAACAACATTGAGTCGAAAAAATTATCGCTCACCAGTCATACTCAGCCACCGAGATACCGCCAGTAAAAGAATTGCCCGAGCCTTTAGCAAACAATGGCAACTGATTAACGGCTATGCTCCTGAAGTTGTTTATTTCGAAAAAGGCAAAATGATGCAAGAGCAACTCAAAGCTAGCTTAGAGGTTGATAGTAGCCAAGCCCGTATCAAGGATTTGAAAATAAGAGTAAAACAGAGTATCGATTCAGAGCCAAGAAATCGCCGTGACATCGATATGTTTTACTTAGTGGGTTCACCGGCACAAACAAAATTACTAAAACCGTACATTGATGTTAATACCAGTCCTTTTGCTACTATTATCCCGGTTTATGCTAGCTCTCGCAGTCATAGCAGTAAACAAGATTCAAGTAAGCATAATGATCTTCGTAACCTTATATTTACCGAAATGCCTTGGCTATTAAGTAGCCAACAACAAAATGCTCAATTAGCTGATTTGAGTAAAACGCTTTGGCCAAGTCGCACTGACTCTTTACAACGCATCTTTGCCATGGGTTATGACAGCCTATATTTAGTCGATAAACTGCCGCTAATGAAACAAAAACCCTATGTTCGTCATTATGGTCAAACCGGTATATTAAAATTAAACAGTAATAACACCCTAACGCGAAGCTTATTGTGGGGCATATATCAAGATGGCGAGGTCGCTGAAATTGCCATGGACTAAGCCAGTTACGACTAAAAAAACTGGCGATATTACCGAAAGGTACGCGGGAGATTTTTTGGTGGCACAAGGCTTAATTATTGAAGAAAAAAACTACACCTGCCGGTTAGGTGAAATTGATATAATCGTCAAAGATGCTGACACTTATGTCTTTGTCGAAGTAAAATATCGTGCTTCGATGTCGTTTGGTGGTGCTATTTCAGCAATATCAACGAAAAAACAGCAAAAAATTAGGAAAACAGCTGCAATTTATCTGCAACAATGTGGTTTAAACGAATATAATACTTCTTGTCGATTTGATGTTATTGCTTTACAAGGTAATATAAACAATCTCGATATTACCTGGCTAAAAAACGCCTTTTAGAGTCAATAAACGGAGCTAATTTCATTTATGTTAGAACGGATCAAAAGCAACTTTACCGAAAGTATCCAAACCAAAATTGCCGCCAGTGAATTACTAGCAGGCCCTATTGAGCATGCTGGTATGATAATGGTGCAAAGCTTATTGGCTGGTAATAAAATACTTGCCTGTGGTAACGGCGGTTCAGCCGGTGATGCACAGCACTTTTCAGCCGAGTTATTAAACCGCTATGAAACTGAACGACCACCTTTGCCGGCAATAGCCTTAACAACCGACACGTCGACGATTACTTCTATCGGGAATGATTATTCCTTTGATGAAATATTTTCTAAACAAGTGCGAGCATTAGGTAATAATGGTGACGTTTTACTCGCTATTTCAACCAGTGGTAATTCTCGCAATGTCATAAAAGCGATTGAAGCAGCAGTATCTCGCGACATTCCTATTATCGCATTAACCGGCGGTGATGGTGGTGATATTGCAGGTTTACTGGGCGAAAACGATGTAGAAATACGTGTACCTTCTTCACGTACGGCTAGAATTCAAGAAGTACATTTAGTGGTAATACATTGCTTATGCGATATTATTGACACGACTTTATTTCCTCAAGATGCCAATTAATATGATGCGAAAAAAATTATTAATAACCCTAGCAAGTATTGTACTTTTGCAAGGGTGTGTTGCTGCTGCTGTTGTTACTATTGTCGGTGGAGCATCTGCTGCTACCGATGAGCGTAGTATTGGTACACAGTTGGACGACCAAAAAATTGAATTTGAGGCCAATGCTAAGCTTGGCAAACATCAAGCCCTCGAAGACAACACTAATCTACAAGTGATCAGTGTTAACGGTAGTGTCTTAGTTATCGGGCAAGTGCCCAATACCTATTTACGCGATCTGGCGATAAAATCGATTAATGAAGTTAAACAAATTGTTCAGCTACATAATCAAATTCGTATCAGTAATACCACTTCTATTACGACCAGAAGTAATGATGTTTGGTTAACATCTAAGGTTAAAGCGGCTCTTTTTGGCAGTGACAACATCGATGCGACTAATATTAAAGTGGTTACTGAAAATGGCGAAGTATTTTTAATGGGCTTAATAACACAAGCACAAGCTAATGAAGCCGTAGAGATAGCCCGTAATGTTAGCGGCGTCAATCGTGTATTCAAAATATTTGAATACATTTAACGATAAGTTACTTACCATCGCGCTCATAAAAAAAGCTTCACAAGTTAATACTTGTGAAGCTTTTTTATTATTTGCTGCTTGCCATAATAACGACTGAAATAAATTTAAAACAGTTTCAGCATAACCGCTAATATACCAACAAAAATTATGGTGTCTTTAGTAATTACTTGATCACTTTTAAGCTAGGCTTACCTTTCGCTGAACCCGTTTCAGACTTGGTTTTTACAGTGCTGCTCTTATCTGAAGAGACACTAGATAAACCTACTGGCTTTACTGGACTTATTTCTTTATCAAGTTCTGGTTCAGGGTGTTCAATCGCAAGCGATGTCCCTGCACCATTCTCTTTTGCATAAATAGCACTTATAGCACCGTAAGGCACGACCAGCTGTTCAAGCTTACCACCAAAACGTGCGCTAACTTCAATGGCATGATCAGCAAGAGAAATAGAGCCAACAGCTGACATTGAAACGTTGAGCACAATTTGCCCATCAGTCACATAAGCTGTTGGAACTAACACACCATAGACACTCGTATCTACAGCAATATATGGTGTAAGGTCGTTATCAGAAATCCACTGATAAAAAGCTCTCACTATATAAGGCTTGTTAGAGGTCATCTCTGGAGATATCAAGGTTAAAACATACCTAAACGTATTTCACGTTCTTCTTCAGTTAACGATGCTTGAAATGACTCACGTTCAAATAACTTCAGCATGTAACCTTTAAATTCTTTAGAGCCTTCACCATCAAGTTCAATACCTAAAGCAGGTAAACGCCATAATAGTGGTGCTAAGTAACAGTCAACTAAACTAAATTCTTCACTCATAAAGTAAGGCGCTTCATTTAAAATTGGCGCTACACTTAACAAACTTTCTTTAAGTTCTTGACGAGCTTTGCTTGCAGCGTCTGCTGGGCCACTCATAATTATTTTTGCTAGACTGTACCAATCTTGTTCTACGCGATGCATCATCAAACGGCTACGACCACGTGATACCGGATAAACTGGCATTAATGGTGGATGAGGAAAACGCTCATCTAAGTATTCAATAATAATTGATGCTTCGTATAGTGCTAATTCACGATCAATTAACGTCGGTACTGTGCCATAGGGATTTAAGTCGAGTAAATCTTCTGGTAAGTTAGCCAAATCAACTAAGTGAATATCAACGCCAACACCTTTTTCAGCGAGTACGATGCGTGTTTGATGACTATACATATCATCAGCATGAGAATATAAATTCATCACTGAACGCTTGTTTGCTGCTACGGCCATAATGCCTCCAAAAATCTGTAATAAAAAACTAACAAAGGGGGCCAAAGCCCCCCATAAATAAAACGCTGTACATTAACAATAATTGTTAGTGTACATCCTTCCAATATTCAACTTTAAGTAAGTAAGCAAAAATAAGGAAAATAAATAAGAAACCTATTACCCAATATCCCATAGCTTCACGCTTAAGCTTGCTTGGCTCACCGGTGTACTCTAAGAAATTGGCTAAATCACGAGCAAAGGCATCGTACTCTTCAACGGTCATAGAACCACCCGTTGCTTCACTGAGTTTACCATTTTCGTCCATCGTACGAACACCTTGTAAACCCTGTAAAACATGCGGCATACCCGCATTTTTTAATACCGTGTTATTAACGCCAAAGGGACGCTCAGGATCAACGTAGAAAGAACGCAAGTAGGTATAAATATAATCAGGCCCTGGTTTTAAACGCGCCATTAGCGTTAAATCAGGTGGTGTATTACCAAACCATTTAGCCGCATCTTTTGCTGGCATAGTATTAGTAATATGATCACCGACTTTTTCACCCGTATACATATAATTAGCAATACCATCGGCTTCACTAATACCTAAATCCTCAAAAGTACGGTTGTATCTTTGGTACTGTAACTGGTGACAACCTAAACAATAATTAATGTAAGATTGAAAACCACGTTTAAGTGACTCTTTGTCACTTAAATCATTACCGGCTTTGTCTAAATGAACACCACTGCTAGCAGCAAGTGTAAGCATAGGCACAAGCGCAAAAATTCCAAAAGTAAAAGCTCTAATAAATTTATTCATTATCCTGAAACCCTCTCTGGAACTGGCTTAGTTTTTTCGTTCTTACTGTATACCCATAAGGCAAGAAAGAAACCAAAATAACCAAACGTAGCGATAGTACCAATTAAGTTATAGACCGGTGTTGATGGCAATGTACCTAAAATACCCAAAGCAATAAAACAAATAACAAATTGCGCTAAGTTAACCGTATGAGCAGTACAACGGAATTTAATAGATTTCACTGTACCACGGTCAAACCAAGGTAATAAGAATAAGACAATGATCGCAGAAAACATACCAACTGCCCCTAATAACTTATCAGGGATAACACGTAAGATGGTATAGAAAGGACCAAAATACCAAACCGGTGCAATATGCTCTGGTGTTTTCAAACCATTTGCAGGTTCAAAATTCGGCGCTTCCATAAAGTAGCCACCGCCTTCAGGGTTGAAAAACATTACCCAAGAGAAAATGATTAAGAAGATAACGATCGCCACTAAATCTTTAACCGTGTAATAAGGGTGGAACGGGATCGCATCGACGATATCGTATTTTTTAGTATATTGCTCATGGAAAGTAAATTTACTGTGCTCTTCTAATGGCACACTACCTTTAGGTTTTTTAATATCTGTGCCTTCAGGGTTGTTCGAACCCACTTCATGAAGTGCAAGAATATGTAAGAAAACTAATACAACTAAAACCAGTGGCATTGCAATAACGTGTAAAGCAAAGAAACGGTTTAAGGTAGCACCTGATATAACGTAGTCACCACGTATCCAGAGTGTTAAGTCATCACCTATAATTGGAATAGCACCAAACAGAGAAATAATAACCTGCGCGCCCCAATAAGACATATTACCCCAAGGTAATAAGTAACCCATGAAAGCTTCAGCCATAAGCACTAAAAAGATCAACATACCGAAGATCCAAAGTAACTCACGAGGCTTTTGGTATGAACCGTACATCATGCCACGGAACATATGCATATAAACAACAACAAAGAACGCTGACGCGCCTGTAGAATGCATATAGCGAAGTAACCAGCCGTAATCAACATCACGCATGATGTATTCTACAGAAGCGAATGCACCTTCACCTGATGGCTCATAACTCATTGTTAACCAAACACCCGTTAACAATTGATTGACGAGTACGACACTCGCTAAAACACCAAAGACATACCAAAAATTAAAGTTTTTAGGTGCAGGGTATTGACCAGCATGCTTGTTTACCGCGTCGGTTAACGGTAAACGTTTGTCAATCCACGCCATTAAATTAGCTAACATTATGCTTCTCCTGCGCTAACACCAATTAATAAGGTGTCTGCTGTTGGGAATGAATGCTCAGGAACCACCAAGTTTGTTGGTGCAGGAACGCTTTGAAAAACACGACCAGCCATATCGAATTTAGAACCGTGACAAGGACAAAAGAAACCGTCTTTTACACCTTCAACAAACTCTTCAAAATCGCCTTGGTGGTGAGTAGGAGCACAACCTAAGTGAGTACACACGCCTAAAGCAACCATAAACTCAGGCTTTATTGAACGATATGCATTGGCTGCATAAGTAGGTTGTTGAGGCTCTTCTGAACCAGGGTCTTTCAATTGATCGTCATGCGCCGCTAAAGTTGATAATATTTCTTCAGTTCTACGGACCACATACACAGGTTTTCCTCGCCATTCAGCGCGGATTAATTGACCTGGTTCTATTTTACTAACATTGACTTCAACCGGAGCACCTGCAGCTTTCGCTCTAGCACTAGGGTTCCAAGAACCAATGAAAGGCACAGCCAAACCGACAACACCAACACCACCTACTACCGAAGTAGCAGCAGTTAAAAAGCGTCGACGGCCGTTATTCACGGGCGCATTGCTCATTCAAAATCTCCAAATAACATTGTTTCAAACAAATTCGAATTATTATTCTCACAGCTACAGTGAGTTGCGAGAGGAAATACTTTCCAATTGTTTGCCCAAACTTGCGACAAAAAATTTTTCTGATAATAAAGAAATAAGCACTTTTTTACAAGTAAAAATAAGCGAAACATCAGTTATATATCTTAATTTCACTGACTTTGTCACTTTAAACACACAGCTAAATACGAAAGATTATTATTCAAAAAAAGCGCAGAAAAGAATAGTTTCTCTTTCGCTATCCGATAAATTATTTTAATGCTTATATAGTTGAGTGTAATTGCTAACCATCGAAAAAGTGCTCAGTAAACAGCTCAATAATACGACTATTTTCCCGCATATTATTTTTATTACTGATACTTTAAAGTTTACCATTTTATTGGAACTCGCACTGTATTATTTATTATCGCCTAAGGTCGCTTTTATAATAAACAGCCCACGAAGTTACCTTACTGCGGATGCTCATTTTTCTAAATGACAGATATAAAAAAACCGACATAAAGTCGGTTTTTTGAAAACGTATAAGGTAAATATTAACGTTTTGAAAATTGTGGCTTTTTACGAGCCTTGTGTAAACCAACTTTCTTACGTTCAACTTTACGAGCATCACGAGTTACGAAACCAGCTACACGTAGAGAACCACGTAAAGTTTCATCGAACTCCATTAATGCACGAGTAATACCGTGACGAATTGCGCCAGCTTGACCAGAAATACCACCACCAACAACAGTGATGTTAAAGTCAAACTTTTCTAACATTTCAACTAATTCTAATGGTTGACGAACAACCATACGAGCCGTTTCACGACCAAAGTATACAGAAATGTCACGCTTGTTAATTGTAATTGCACCGTTACCAGCTTTCATGAACACACGAGCAGTTGAGCTCTTGCGACGACCAGTACCGTAATATTGATTATCAGCCATTGCTTAAAGCTCCAAAAGTTGTGGTTGTTGTGCAGTATGCTTATGTTCAGTGCCCGCGTAAACTTTAAGCTTACGGAACATTTCACGACCTAAAGGACCTTTAGGTAACATACCTTTAACTGCGAATTCTAAAACACGCTCTGGAGCTTTTTCAATTAGTTTTTCAAAACTAATTTGCTTAAGACCGCCTGGGAATTCTGTATGCGAGTAGTAAATTTTACCTTTCGCTTTATTACCAGTTACTTTCACTTTCTCAGCGTTAATAACAACGATGTAATCGCCAGTATCTACGTGAGGAGTATATTCTGCTTTATGCTTGCCGCGTAAACGGGTTGCAATTTCAGTAGCGATACGTCCTAAAGTCTTATCTTCGGCGTCCACTAAGAACCATTCGCGTTGTACGCTTTCTGGTTTTGCTACAAAAGTTTTCATTAAAAAACCCAATATTTATTATGTTACTTTAAATGATGAATGCTAAGAATTAGCATCACCGGTTAAAAAGACCACGCTCTACCCCTTCGAGTATCGAGTCCATCGCCACTACTTTTCACAAAAGTCAAAAACAGTAGGCATTTGTAACGCAGGGAGCGCGGATTATACAGAAGTTATCTACTAAGATCACCTATAAATCACAATCAATTGCACTTTTTTTAAACTTTTATCACGAATACAATCGCTAGCTAGTAACTAACCACATTTTGAATCGCCGCAATTTAAGCAAGTAGCGCAATTGTCTAATGAGATTACCGACTTTTGATAACATTTTACACATTGGCTTGCTGTGGTTGGAAAAGCTAATAGCTCACTTCCCTCTTTAGCTTTTATTGTTTGGCGCTTTTCCTCAATGTAGGCTTGTTGGTGGTTATCTCTTTCACTTTTTGGCAACATATCTAATGCCTTTAAATGTGTTTCAATAACATGGCCAATATCAGCGACCACCGATGGCATAAATATACCTGTGCCTCTTTGGTAATAGCCACCTTTGGGGTCAAATACTGCTTTTAGCTCTTCGACTAAAAAGGTGCAGTCACCTCCCTTGCGAAATACCGCTGAAATAACCCGTGTTAGCGCCACTACCCAAGAATAAAACTCCATATTTTTTGAATTGACAAAAATTTCGAAAGGACGGCGAGTTTCTTGGTCACTTTCTTGATTGAGCAAAATATCATTAATAGTAATATAAAGAGCATGGTCTGATACTGGCGGTTTTATTTTATAAGTAGAACCAATTAACATTTCAGGACGTTTTGTACTTTCGGTGAGTTTATCCGCGATGCCTTTTATTTTTTCTTTAACAGGCAGCTGATCAGCAACTAACACCTTAACCGCAGTGATCGCTTGATTAATTTCTCTCATTATTAGTTTCCTCGTTATTTTTTGCCAGGGCTTTTAGAGCTTACCGTAGTAACCTTCTTTTAAAGCGTCATGAAGATTTGCAGCCGTATGCGTTTCGCCGTCGTAAACCACCTCTTCATTACCTTTCGCTAAAATCTCAGTGCCATCGGCTAAGGTAAACTGATACGTTACATTAGCGAGTTCTTCGTCTTTTACTAATACGCCTTGATGGACTTCTGGGTTAAAACGAAAAGTCGTACAGCCTTTCAAGCCCTGGTCGTATGCATACAAATAGATATCTTTGAAGTTTTCATAATCGATATCAGTTGGAACATTAATTGTTTTTGAAATAGACGAGTCTATCCAGTATTGTGCCGCAGACTGAATATCAACATGTTCTTTAGGAGCGATGGCATCGGCAGATACAAAATAGTTAGGCAGCTTTTTATTGTCATCTTCGCTATATGCCAAAGCATCTTTATTGATAAAATGACGATATGCCAGCAGTTCATAACTTGAAACAGCGACGGATTCTTTTGATTTCTTACCTTGACGAATAATATTGCGGTGATATTCATGTGCAAAGCTTGGTTCAATACCATTAGATACATTATTACCTAGACTGAGCGCTAAAGTGCCTGTGGGTGCTATTGAAGAATGATGTGTAAAACGGGCGCCAACCTCAGCTAACGCTTCGACAAGTTCAGGATTTTCTTCAGCGATACGCTGCATATAACGACTGTATTTTGCGTGCAGAACTGAACCTTTTATTTTATCCGCCACTTTTATGCCGTCTTTTATCATTTCGGGGCGTTTTACTAGCATTTGCTGAGTTACCACGAACGTTTGTGCAAGTATCGGCGCAGGACCTTTTTCTTTTGCTAAATTTAACGCTTCTTGCCACCCCGTTATCGCTAAAACTTTTGATACTTTGTCAGTAAAAGCCAGGGCTTCAGGACTATTATAAGGTATTTTTAATAATGTCAGAGCTGAGCCTAATCCTAAGTACCCCATACCATGACGGCGCTTACTTTGAATTTCTTGCTGTTGTTCAGGCAGTGGTAAGCCATTAATTTCTACTACGTTGTCGAGCATGCGGGTAAAAACTTTAATAACTTCGCGGTATTTATCCCAATTAAATTTCGCACTAGAAGTGAAAGGTTGCTCAACAAATTTAACTAAATTTACTGAACCCAGCAGACAAGCACCGTTGGGCGGTAATATTTGTTCGCCGCAGGGATTACTTGCACGTAGTTTTTCACAAAACCAGTTGTTATTCATTTCGTTAGCATGGTCAATGAGTAAAAAACCTGGTTCAGCATAGTCAAATGTATTGCTCATTATCATATCCCACAGCCTAACAGCTGGTATCGTGCTATAAATTTTACAGGCGATTTTACCTTCATGATTCAATACATAATTATGTTTTTTAATATAAGCGTTATCAAAATAATTCTCTTTGAAGAGTATTTTATCCCGATCGGTGATAGCGATATCATCGGCAAGTAACTCTTGGTGAGAAATAGGAAAATTGAGTAACCAGTCTTGTTGATTTTTTACAGCAGCAATAAATTCATCACTGATCAGTAGTGATAAATTAAATTGCCGTAACCGACCATCCTCGCGCTTCGCTAAAATAAAACGTTTAACATCAGGGTGAGAGATATCAAAAACCCCCATTTGCGCACCACGCCGCCCGCCGGCAGAACTAATGGTAAAACACATTTTATCGAAGATATCCATGAACGACAGTGGACCTGAAGTTGTGGCACCGGCGCCAGCAACAAAGGCACCACTAGGTCTTAAAGTTGAGAATTCATAACCAATACCACACCCCGCCTTTAACGTTAGGCCTGCTTGGTGCACCGCAGTTAATATACCCGTCATTGAATCGTCGATAGTGCCTGAAACCGTGCAGTTTATTGTTGATGTGGCGGGCTTAAATTTTTTGGCACCTGCATTTGATATTATTCGTCCCGCAGGATAGGCGCCACATTCCATCGCCCAAACAAATTTCTCGTACCACTTTTTCTTATCTTTATTTTCTATATCCGCGAGCGCTAAGGCAACTCGATGAAATGTTTCTGAAATAGTATTCTCTTGCGGGTGGCCATGTTTGTCTTTTAAGCGGTATTTTTTATCCCAAATATCAACTGAAGCGGCTTGTAATTTAATACTTGTCGCTAAGCCTGGTGAAAAAGCGTTTGTCATCAGCATTCCTTTATCATTTTATTTTTGGTGTATATTACCTATAAAAATAAATGACAAAAGCCAAAGCACTACATATTGCGATCAAGATCAATAAACAACACAACATATAGCTAGTTAGCGTAATAACGCTAAAATTGGCATAAAAAAATGCCGATCGTTAAATCGGCATTTTTATAATTATCTTTAAGTAAGTTTTACTATCTCACTAAGGTAAGTGCTTACTTGCTAAATAATCATGTGACTGCATTTCTTGTAAACGACTTAAACAACGTTTGAACTCAAATTCCAAACCACCGTGGCTGTATAAATTTTCCATTTCGACTTCAGCAGAAATAATTAATTTTACATTACGTTCATAAAATTCATCAACCAAGGCAATAAATCGACGGGCCGCATCTTCACGATCGACACTCATTTGTTTAACATTTGCTAATAATACCGTGTGATACAAACGACTTATCTCCATATAGTCAGTTTGACTACGTGCGGATTCACACAACACCGAAAAGTCAAAGTGCACAATACCGTCTGACTCTTCAATCGCCGATAATGAGCGATTATTTATTTTAACGTCAACATCTTTCTTACCTGGTTTGACCGACAATTGAATAAAATATTGCGCCAGGTTTTCACTTGCCTCTGCATCAAGTGGAGCATGGTAAATCTCGGCTTGCTCTAGGGTTCGCAAACGGTAATCAATACCGCTATCGACATTTACCACATCACAATGTTTATTGATGAGTTTAATAGCTGGTAAAAAACGTTCGCGTTGCAAACCATTTCGGTACAGACCGTCAGGTATAATATTTGACGTTGCCACTAAAGTAACATTATGTGCAAATAATTCTTCAAACAAAGCGCCAAGGATCATTGCATCGGTAATGTCGGAAACAAAAAATTCATCAAAACAAATAATACAGGTTTCATCAGCAAAACGTTTGGCAATTATTTTCAATGGGTCAGCTTGCCCGGTTAATGTTTTTAATTCTTGATGAACACGGTGCATAAAGCGATGAAAGTGAACACGCATTTTATTTTCAAAAGGCAAACAATCATAAAATGTATCAACTAAATAAGTTTTCCCTCGACCAACGCCACCCCAAAAATAAAGTCCTTGTATGGTTTTGGTTTCAGATGAGGCAACAATGCGCTTCCAGCGATTAAGCACCTTCTTAAATCCTTCAACGGGTAAGGGTTTATTTTGAAGATCTTCATAGAGACGCTGTAAGTTTTTTACCGCATTTTCCTGCGCATCGTCATGTAAAAAATCATCACGAGTTAAATCTTCATTATACTTATCTAGAGGTGAAAGCTTGATCATTTATTGGCCACTTATATTTTGTTTCACAAAGTCTTTACAGGACTAATGAAATATTTTCTTGAAATTAACAAATTCGCAATCATATTCATTAGGTAAGCGCGAACAGAAGCGCTATTATACAAAATAAGTTCCCATATTTTTACTAATTTTATTGAATATAACGAGGGTTTGACACTATGGATATAGTTTTAGCAATTTTTCTTTTATTAGTTGGTGCGGCAATAGGTTTTGTTGCTAGTCGTTTTTTATCTGCATCAGTCCAAGACAACCAGAAACTTAGTGAACGCGTTAGTAATAGTGAAGCCGCTTTAGCGCAATATAAACTCGATGTTGCAGAACATTTAGATGATTCAACAATACTTTTGGACAAAATGAATAGCACTTGCCAAACAGCCATGTTGCAAATGGAAAAAAGTACGCAGTTATTAAAACAAGCAACACCTTCAGACGTTGATGGCATGCCTTTTTTCTCAAAAGAAACACAAGAACAACTTGCACAAACCGTATCATTACGTCACAGCCGAGCCGAACGTAAGAGTGAAGAAACAAGCACAGAACCACCACTTGACTACTCAGGTCAAGCGAGTGGACTTTTTGCCGACAAGAAACAAAGTGTTACAAATGTAGGCTAATGTTCTTTGGAACTAACGCACACAGCATAGGTCTTTAGTTAAGTATAAAATTACATTAATCATTTATGTTTATAAGAAGGTTGTCTCTTTTATGAAAAAACTGTCTGTTTTAGCAACAAGTATTCTTCTTTCCGGCTCTATTGCCGTGGCAAGTTTGCCCGTCCAAGCCAATTTACCTTTTTCCGTTAGTGGTCAACAGTTGCCAAGTTTAGCGCCGATGCTAGAGAAGGTTACTCCGGGTGTCGTGCTAATTTCGGTTACTGGTACCCACGAAGATAAATCTAAAGTACCAGATGCTTTAAAGTTTTTCTTTGGTAATCCTCAACAAAACCAAGCAAGAAAACGTGAATTTCGAGGTTTAGGCTCAGGGGTCATTATTGATGCTGCACAAGGCTACATAGTCACTAATAATCATGTCATCAATGAAGCTGATGAAATTCAAATAACGTTAAAAGACGGTCGTCAAATCACCGCCAAGAGAATTGGCTCCGATGCCAGTAGTGATATCGCTTTACTACAAATAGACGCTGAAGATTTAATTGAAGTAAAATTAGCTGACTCAGATGATATACGAGTTGGAGATTTTGCCGTTGCCATTGGTAGCCCTTTTGGTTTGGGGCAAACCGTCACTTCAGGTATTATAAGTGCTTTAGGACGTAGCGGATTAAACGCGCAGAATTACGAAGACTTTATTCAAACTGATGCTGCTATCAACAGCGGTAATTCAGGTGGTGCACTCATTAACTTACACGGTAAACTTGTTGGCATTAATACGGCGATATTAGGCCCTAATGGTGGCAATGTGGGTATTGGCTTTGCCATACCCAGTAATATGGTCGATAACATTGTTAGACAATTGATTGAGTTCGGCGAAGTTCGCCGTGGTGTACTTGGCGTGTTAGGCCGAAGTGTCAATGGTGAAATCGCCAAGGCACTAGAACTCGAGTCGAGCCAAGGTGGCTTTATCGAGCAAGTCGTTGCTGATTCTGCTGCTGCCGATGCCGGCATTGAGTCTGGTGATGTTATTACCAAAGTGAACGGAAAAGTGGTAAAAACGTTTGCCGCCATTCGAGGAAAGATTGGCTCAATTGGCGCAGGCAAGTCTGTTGAATTAACGGTCATCAAAAAAGACGGCTCAGAAAAGACTTATGACGTTACGCTTAAAAAACAAGAAACAGCAAAAGTAGAGGCCGCAAGCATTCACAGAATGTTAGATGGCGCTGAACTTGAAAATAGTACGAATGATCAAGGTATTGATATTAAGTCAGTCGAAGAAGAAAGTCCCGCCGCCGCTATTGGTTTACAAAGAGGTGACGTGATCAGCGGAATAAACCGCACGCGTATAAAGTCTATAGGTGAATTACGCAGTTACTTAAATGATAACAAAGGGGTTTTTGCGCTCAATATTGTCAGGGGTAATAGCACATTATTTTTAATGATCCGCTAACACCGCAAGGGTGATAATGGACTTATCTAAAGGCTCTTTATGAGCCTTTTTTATTTTTCAAACTATAAGATTAAAGCAGACCTATGCTATGCTAGCGATATTAAACACTCATCATAAAAATTAATTTTGAACATAATAAACCTAATAAAATACATTGTTCGTCCAGCCAGTTATGGCGTGATGTTAGCTGTCACTTTACTTCTATTAGTGCCAGAGTTACGCAACAACACTTTGCAAGTACTACAAAACAATCAACCACAACAACAACCATTATCTTATGCAAAAGCAGTAAGTACCGCCAGTCCTGCTGTTGTTAACATCTATTCAGAAGATATAAGCACTAGCCCTGTCTATGGTGCAAAAGCGAGAAGATCTACCCGCTTAGGTTCGGGGGTTATTATGGATTCTAACGGATATATATTAACCAATTTTCACGTCGTACAAAATGCTGATTTAATTAATGTTGATCTGCAAAATGGCCAACGTTTTCCTGCAGAACTTATTGGTTATGATACTTATACTGATTTAGCCGTCCTTAAAGTAGACACAGCGAACCTACCGGTTATTCCACAAAGAGCTGATTTACAATCACTTGCTGGTGATGTGGTTTTAGCGATAGGTAATCCACTAAATTTAGGACAAACAGTGACTCAAGGCGTGATAAGTGCCACAGGTCGTAGCGGTTTAAGTGTCATTAATTATTTAGAATTATTACAGATGGACGCGGCCATTAATGATGGTAATTCCGGCGGCGCGCTTATTAATACTAATGGCGAACTGGTAGGTATTAATTCAAGAAAGTTCATTGATACAGAAAGGAATATTCAGGGAATATTTTTCGCCGTTCCTTATTCACTCGCCCATAAAGTGATGAGAAAAATAATTGCTAATGGTCGGGTAATACGTGGCTACTTAGGCGTAAGTATCAACTCGCTACCAAACAACTTTAAAGGTTTTACTATTGCTGGCGTTGAAAAGAACAGCCCTGCCTTTAGAGCTGGCTTACAACCGGGTGATATCGTTTACCAGATTAATAATGTCGCCATTAGTTCATTTATACAAGCACAAGATATTGTGGCTGAAACTCAACCTGGCACCGTATTACCTTTTAAATTAATACGAAAGAAACAGTTAATAGAAGTATCTGTCACTATTTCTGAAAAGGCAAAAGATTAGCCAGTGATTAAATGATAATGCCAAATGTTTTTTATCTCTTGCGCCAAAAGTTAACAAAAATTTGGCGCTGTTGATAAACAATTTGCCTAGTTCGTTCAGCTCGTTCAGCTCAGCAAGACAGTGATTAAATTATAACGCCATGGGTGTTTTATCACTTGGCTAAAAATTAACTAACATCCGGCGCTGTTGATAAACAATTTGCCTAGTTCGTTCAGCTCAGCTCAGCTCAGCAAGACAGTATTGATTACGGCCATTGTTTTTCGCCTGATAGAGTAAACTGTCCGCTTTTTTCATAACATTAGCGACAACAACAGACTGAGACGACTTAACCACCACAGCACCAACACTGACTGTTAATTGTGGCGACACACTAGAATACTGATGTTTGATTTTTTTATCTTTGATCGCTTGAGCAATATTACTGAGCATAATTTCAGCGCCCGCTTTATCACAATCAGGTAAGATGAGCACAAATTCTTCACCACCATAGCGTGCGATAAAGTCTCGTGGTCTTACACAGATTTCACGAAGCGCCTGTCCGACTTGCCTTAAAGCAACATCGCCAGCGCCATGACCGTAGCCATCATTATATTGTTTAAAGTAATCTATATCGAGAATTGCCACGAGTAAATTGGTATGCTCATATTTATTTGCTGCAACTTCATCTTTTAAAACAAGATCCATCTTACGCCGGTTATTAACCCCTGTTAAGGCGTCAATATGAGCAATTTCATCTAACATTTTACGTTGACGAATTAATTCTAAATGCATCATCACGCGAGCAATAACAATGTTGGGTTTAAAGGGCTTATAGATATAATCACAGCCGCCTAAATTAAAACCACGCTCTTCATCATCATCATTAGCTAAACCTGTGATAAAAATGACCGAAATATTGATTGTCTTAGGGTCATTTTTCAAAGAATCGATGACCTCAAAACCAGAAATATCAGGCATAATCACATCTAATAAGATAAGATCAGGAAGATGTTTTCTAGCAAGTTCTCTGGCTTGTTTACCATTTTTCGCAAAAATAATTTTTGCTTGTTCCTGCAACAACTCTTTTAGCATTTTACGGTTTGCTTTATCGTCATCGACAATTAAAATGATTTGCTCTAAAGTTTTCATTTTCCGCTATCAACTTTTTTCTTTTAAAACAGATAATAATCAAGCCAAACTTGACCCACTAATACTCACTTGCCCTTGAGCCGACTAATAGACAAGTTTATTCCTTAATGCTTCGATACGGTTTAATGCGCTAGCGTATTCGATATCTTCAACTAATTCGACAATATTATCAACAAGTTCAACGAGATCACTTCCTCGGGTATATTCGAGTAACTGCGGTAATAAGTCTTCGACTTCTGCATCTTCTTTTTTAAGTAAGTCGACAATAGAATTTAACAGTACGAGTAGTAACTCTTTGTTAATGGCCTTTTTAGGCTCATCACTTAATAAATCTGTATTGCTATTAGTCAAGGTCGCTAAGGCTGATAATATCTTCTGGTGTTCTGTTATCAGTTGTCTCATGAGTGATAAACAGTTCTCAGGTTGCTCTTTTATTTTTCCTTCTAGCTCTGCTGATAACTCAGCTAAACAGAAGGCACCAATGTAAGCGGCATTAGATTTCAAAGAATGAACCATGCGATATAAACTTTCAACGTCTTTATCTTGGTAAGCTTGCTCTATTTTTTGAGGAATTTTTAGGGTACTTTTATGAAAGTCGATAACGAGTTTTTGATAAATATGCTGTCTGCCACCCATCGCCTGCAAGGCTTTCGCACTGTTTAAGCAACTCAGTTGTGCAATGCGATCCATTAATGTTTTTTCGGGGTTATCCGAAATCAACTCAGTAATATCAATATTTTGCTCTTTAATATCGACAGATTTGTTTACCACGGCATTAATTTTATCACTTAAGTATTTTGCCATTAAACTAAATAACGCGTTAGGGTCAATCGGTTTAGTAAAATATTCATTCATACCGGCTGCCAAACATTTATTGAGCTCATCTGGCATCGCGTGAGCTGTCATGGCAATAATAGGCAGCTTTTTAAATTGGGCTTGTTTTCTAATTTCTTGTGTGGCCGTTACCCCATCCATTTCAGGCATTTGAATGTCCATCAAAACTAAGTCATAACTTTTATTGGCTAATTTCTCTAAAGCGACAAGGCCATTTTCTGCAACATCAACATTCGCTTGGGTATCTTCTAAAAACCCTAAAACAACCTGTTGGTTTAACTCATTATCTTCAACTAATAATATGTCGGTTGTTGAAAAATCCATTAAACTTGCATTTTTTATGCTGTAAAAGTCTTCATCAGGGGAGATTTTCAATACATCCATCATCGCCTCTAATAGCAAGCTGGCATTAACAGGTTTCTCTAAGAAGCCATCAATACCCGATGAATGTGCTAACGGCATGGCATCACTTTTATCAAATGCCGTCACCATTAACACTGCTCGAACGTTATATTGATTTTTATCATCTTGTATCGCTTTAGCAAAAGCAATACCATCCATTTTGGGCATACGCCAATCAGTAATAACCAAGTCATAAGATTTATGATTACTTTTTGCCGTTGCTAACAATGCTAATGCTGTTTCTGCGCTGGCTACGGCGGTAATTTCACAATGAAACTCTTGTAACAACTCAGTAATAACATTCAAGCAAAGCTCATTATCATCCACCACTAAAATATTAAGTCCTTTAATAGCGTCAATATTTATCAGCTCATTGCCCGGTAAATCGCTTTTTTCACAGACAATATTAAAGCTAAATTTACTGCCTTTTCCTAACGTACTCTCAACCCAAATCTCACCACCCATCAAACCACTTAACTCTTTACAAATGGATAAGCCTAAACCTGTGCCACCAAATTTTCGGGTAATTGAACTGTCTGCTTGGGTGAACGACTGAAAGAGGTTATTCATTGTTGATTGTTCGAGACCGATACCTGTATCACTCACACTAAATTCAAGCGTAAGCTGATTACTATCATCAGCCATTAATGACTGTTTAGCCAGACCGACTTCAATAAGGATATGTCCTTGTTCGGTAAACTTAATAGCATTACTCACTAAGTTAACTAAAATTTGCTGCAGGCGAACCGGATCAGACTTGATATGCTTTGGCACATCACTATGTACTTTAACAATAAGCTCTAAATCTTTAGCATGAGCACGCAACGCACAAATATTATTGGTTTTCTTAATTAAGCCACCCATATTCATTGTTACCGACTCTACTGACATTTTACCGGCTTCAATTTTGGAGAAATCTAGAATATCGTTAATTAGCCCTAAAAGCGCTTGAGAAGCGTCTTGGGTTTTGCTAATTAAGTCTTTTTGATGGGGATTTAAATCCGTTTTCAGCGTTAAATAACCTAAACCGATAATAGCATTCATCGGTGTGCGAATTTCATGACTCATTTTAGCCAAAAACTCACCTTTTGCTTGCATCGCATATTCGAGTTCAACGGTACGCTCAGCGACTTTCGTCTCTAAACTGCGGTTAATATCTAGCAAGGTTAAATGCGTTTCAACACGCGATAATAGTTCGTATTTTGAGATAGGTTTAGTTAAATAATCATTACCGCCAGCAGAAAAACTTTCAACTAAGTCAACGACTTGATTTTTAGCCGTTAAAAAGATCACCGGTAACTCATTAACTGAATATTTTTCTCGAAGTTTTCGACAGACTTCATAACCTGAAATTTTTGGCATCATAATATCAAGTAAAATTAAATCAAACGGACGTTCCCCCGCCAACAAGCCTTCACTCGCTTGTTCAATAAGCGCTAAAGCTTGCTCACCACCGTGGGCTTGAAAAAGCTGATAATCCAGTGGCAATAAATAGTTATTTAAGACTTGACGGTTAATCGGATCGTCATCAACGATTAATACTCGAAAATCATTATTCTCCTTATTGGTCGTACTATTTTTCGGTGATAAAATATCAACAGGAAAGTAGTCAATAGTGTCATCTAGGGCCTGTAATCGTGATAACTGTTGCTTAGTTTGCTCATGGTTTACATCCCCCACGGCGATAAGTTCACTTAATTCACTATCACTTATATCGTAAATCGGAAGCGTGAAGCTAAATATGCTGCCTTTATTCTGTGTCGAGCTTACCGTTATAGTACCGCCATGTAACTCAACAAGCTGTTTAGAAACCGCTAAGCCTAAACCTGTGCCACTTGCGGCACGCGTCTCGTTACCCGTAACTTGTTCAAATGATTTAAAAATAGTCGCCAAATTTTCTGTTGCAATCCCAATCCCAGTATCACTGATATCAATACAAACAAATTGCTGTTCATCAGTACGGCTATTGCCCACTAATTGCGCAGAAATAGTCACTGTACCTGATGGGGTAAACTTAATGGCATTGCCAACTAAATTAAAAAGAATTTGCTGCAAACGGTCCTCATCAGCTTTGACCGCAGGGAAATCTTTAGCAATATTATTAATTAGTTCAATGTCTTTTGTTTTTAATGTGGCTCGAGATAAAGTAAAGACCACATCAACCATACTATTAATATCAATTGCAGAGGTCTGTATTTGTAAACCATGATTTTTTAATTTTGAAAAATCTAAGATATCATTCACTAAGTTTGATAACCGTCGACCACTTGCCACCACCATGGATAGGTCATGATTCGCTTTTTCCGGCAACTGCCCAGCAACACCGTCAATTAATGACTCGGCTAAACCAATAATACCGTTTAAAGGAGTACGTAACTCATGGGAAGTATTAGCTAAAAATTCATCTTTTAATTTATCAACACGGGTTAAACGTAAATTAATGGCTTGCTCTTTTAAACGTTGGTAATTCAAACGATATATATAAGAGATTAGCGCGCCAATACCGACAATAAAATAAAAAGTAAACGCCCACCAAGAAAGCCATGGCGCTGGTAATACCGTAACGTTTAATGACTTCCCTTGTTCGTTCCAGTAGCCGTCACCATTACTGGCTTTTACCCGAAAGACATAATCGCCTGCGGGTAAATTGGTGTAAGTGGCTCGGCGATTTTTTGCATCGGTATAAACCCATTTTTCATCAAAGCCTTCAAGTGTGTAAGCATATTTATTACTCATTGGCTCAGAAAAGTGGAGAGCTGAAAATTCAAAAGTGATCAGTTTTTCAAGGTGAGTTAATGTTAGTTGTGTTAATTCATTGATGACGGCATCAAGCATAAATGGCTGTTCAGTTTTATTGCCACTTTCTTCATATGAGCCCACTTTAACCGTTTCGTTATGTACCAAAAAATTGGTTAGGACAATGTTGGGTAATCTGGTGTCGTCTTTAATATCTTGTGGATAAAAATGGTTATAACCATTAACACCACCAAAAAACAACTCACCCGATTTGCTTTTATAATATGAAAGTGTGGCAAACTCCTTTGATTGAAGTCCATCGGTAACATCATAGTTTTTAAAATTTTCTGTTTCTGGATTAAAGTGTGACAAGCCATTAGTCGTACTCAACCATAAGTGACCTTGTTCATCTTCTAAGATGCCATAAATAGTAGAACTGGCAAGACCATGTTTTTCTTTATAATGGGTGAACTTTTCTGTTAATGGGTCAAATTTATTTAAACCATTTGAAGTCCCCAACCATAAAATACCGTCACTCGTTTGATGAATTGCATCAACAAATTGATTACTAAGGCTATTGTCATTTTTGGGGTCGTGCTTAAAGTGCGTAAAAGTATTCGTTTTAGGATCAAACTTATTCAAGCCACTAAACATGGTGCCGAGCCAAAGAAAGCCTTTATCGTCTTTATGTATCGCCCATATATTATTTCCTGACAAAGAATTTATATTGTTAGGATCGTGCATAAAGCGAGTAAACTTTTTAGTGCGCGTATCAAATTTATTGAGACCGCCCCCCCAAGTACCTATCCATAAAGTATGCTCATTCTCTTGAAAAATAGGTAGTATTTTATTATGGCTAATACTGTTTGGATCATCAGGATTATGCATAAAGCGCGTAAAAACTTTTGTTTTAACATCAAAAAGATTTAAACCGCCACCCACGGTACCCACCCAAACACCTTGTTTTTCATCATTGATTAACCAAGTAACCGTATTCGATCCTATGCTATTATTATTGGTCGGATCATGTAAATATTGATGATATTCGCCTGTCGTTTTGTCATATTCATTTAACCCTGATTGATAGGTTGAAATTAATAATTTATCAGTAGAGTGTTCCAAGAAGTGAAAAAAAGCACCACCTTGTAAGTTATTATTTTTTGTAACATCTTGTACTGTATGGTTAAATTGTTCTCTAGATACGTCATATTTATCAATACCATTGATATATGTACCTATCCATAGGTTATTTGCATTATCATTAATAATGGCTCTGATATCATTGTCGATTAAGCTATCAGGATTTTTCTTGTCTGATTGCAGGTGCTCAATATTTTTGCTGATGAGGTTATAGCGATAAAGCCCCTTATTCCTAGTCGTTATCCATAAGTCTTTATTATTCTGTAATAAAAATGAGGTAATATGGCTACTAGCAAGTTCATTAATTAATGTGTTGTGATCACTAAGCAAACCACTTTTCTTGTGGTATAAATACAAACCATTTTCAGTGCCTAACCATAATGTATTATCGTCATATTCGAAAAGGCTGGTGATACTTTGCTCTTTCAACTCTACTTTCACAGCGTTCAGCGTCTTAGTTTTCACATCAAAAAAACTAAGTCCACCTTGAGTACCCAGCCATAAATCATTGTTGCTATCTTCGAGAATAACTTGAATATTGTTACGTAAGGCATTATTTTCTTCACTCTGGTGGGAGAATAGAACAAAACTTTCGCCATTAAATTTATTTAATCCATTTTTGGTGCCTACCCATACGCTGCCAAACTTATCAGCAGTTAATGTTTGAACAATATTGTTACTCAAACTATTATTTTGTTTGTTGTCATGTAGAAACGTAGTAAATAACTCGGTACTTTTATTAAACCTATTTAAACCGTTTACCGTTCCAAACCATAAATTTTCATTGCTGTCTTGGGTAATCGATAAAACATTATTATTAGATAAACTATCAAGTTTATCGCTATTGCTGCGGTACACTTTAAATTGATAACCATCAAAGCGATTAAGACCATCAGTAGTACCAGCCCAAATAAAGCCTTGTTTATCGTGATAAAGAGCTTGCACTGATGCTTGTGATAACCCTTGGTCGCGAGAGAAGTGATCAAAACTATACTTCGAGTTTTCTGCATAGCTGTGTAGCGACGTAGCACATAATATGATGAGGGAAAGTAATTGAATTAAGCAGCGCATTTGTTTCTTCTTTTTATAAATAATGATTCAAGTAAGCTGGTATGTAGCTTAAATATAAAGTTTGACATCAACAAGTTATAATTAAAATTATCACTTGACAAGAAATTCAATTAATTACTATGCTATTGCAGCTTTATTTCAATGTACTGGTATAAAGTAAGGTAAATAATACCTCTAATCTAAGGATAAAAATATGTCTAATAATAAAAGTAACGCAGATCATCTACATGACGCTGGAGTAGTGAACAAAGCAGAGCTAAGTGATGAACATCTAAAAGCCATCGATAGTTTATCAAAAGAAGAAGTTGCACAATTAGAGTCTATTCATAAAAGTGCGAACAAAGGCAATGATAAGCCTGTTGGCGTTATTGTTTAATGGAAAAAAAGAATACGTTAACTCATTATCAACGTTTAAATACAAACCTTTTGTTAATGAAAATGCGAGCAGGGGCTGTAAATAGTACTTTTACTCAACTTGCTTGTTACCCTGATGTTTGTATAGAACAAGCCATCGTAAATTATAAAATATCAACGACATCTACAGAGTTGATGAAAGAAGTTATTCGTTGCGCTAAATTACGACCTGAAGACCCTATATCAAAACCCCTTATTGCTTACATGGAACAACATATTCCTGAAGAGCTTAATCACGACGAGTGGTGCTTACAAGACTTAGAAGTACTTGGGGTGCCCAGAGTGTCTGTTATCAATAAAATACCTTCAACCAATTTAGCCGCCTTAATTGGTTCACAATATTACTGGATCCGCCATGCTGACCCGATTGCCTTTATGGGATACTTGGCCTGTTTAGAGGTGAACCACCCTACCGTAGAATATGTTGAAACATTAATTGAAACTTCAGGTCTACCGGCAGCAGGCTTTAACAGTTTAATGCATCATGCCAAAGTTGATTCACATCATAAGCAAGATATTATCGATACGATAAACGCTTTACCATTAACGCAAGAGCAATATAAATTGATGGAACTAAGTGCTTTTCAGACTTATCGCTATGTCGCTTTAGTGATGGAAGATGTTTGTCGGGTAGCACCCGTTCAACAAAAAACGAGTACTTAATATCAAGGTTCGTTATTATTCTTTGTGGTAAGAAAAGTATTTATCTGATTATTTTTCACATAATTTGGTAACTGTTTTTTATATCCACTCACTCGATGGCAACCGCCTTTGCTGCTTTATCTAAATTCAAATATCCTGAAGGATAATCTTTTACATCGGGTAATTTTGGCGTTTTCCCTTTTAATGCAAGTGCTAAATAACAGTGACTTAATGATAGCAACAATTTATTTTTTATCAGTATTGCTAATGCTTTATTCACGTTGATGTCATCATTAGGGAGTGCTAACTCGGCTAACTTACTGATCAAACGACTTTTTGACACTGGCTCTTCACATAATCTGTAAATACATGCTGTTAAACCTGATAATTGATGGGTAACGTTAGTAGCCACTTTACGGGTGTCAATAACAACAATATTTTCGCCTTGGTCGCTCATATAAAGTAAGGGTACTGAGCTACCACTCCACTGCTGTGACCATAGCGTAACTTGCTCTTGTAGTAACTTATGACCCGCTACATTGTGAACATTACCAACAGTTAAACTAAAAACAGCTTGATCTTTTGTTGATTTCTCATCAAAAAAATAGGCGATATTAGCAAGTTCATTCTCTGTTAAAGGATAAATATACTGATAACTTTGTAATGGTTCAAGCGTTAGGCCGTACTTTTTAGGGTCTTTAAAATAAGGGCTAAAGCGCGGATAGCGTATTTTAATCAATTCATGATAAGGTGGTTGTAAGTGCATAATAAGCGGCAGTATTTCTGCCATTTCATCATACCAATGGTCTTTTTCATTTGGCGCTCCACATAACAAATTCCATGAAACCCTCACACCAAAATTTAAGCTCCATTTAAGTGCAGAAACATTTTGAATACCTGTAGCACCTTTAGCAACGAGCTTTAAAAAATCGTCGTGTAAACTTTCAAAGCCAGGTTGTATCCATTTTACCCCAGCATCAGCTAGTTGAGCGACATGCTCTTTTTTCAGGTTAGACTTTGTTTCATAAAAAATATTATATTTTTGTTCCTTACTTAATGCAGGTAGCACTGTTTTCATGTATTCCATCGGCAAAATATTATCAACAATTTCTAATTTATTAATGTTGTATTTTTGATGAAGCTCCTCAAATTCAGCTAATACTGCTGACGAAGACTTTGAGCGATGCGTCATGCTAACACCGTTTAAGCCACAAAAGGTGCAATGCTTTTTGGCTCCCCACCAGCATCCTCTCGAGGTTTCAGCTAACAACCCCGGATGAATACTTGCCGTTAAATCTAAATGATCTAACGTACTAAAATAGCTGTCGTAAATGGGGATACCTACCTGAGCCATATCTTCAATATAACCACGTGGTGGCTTGGTTGACACCTTGTTTTGTGAGAGCAATAAGTCATTATTTTTTTGGCAAATAAAACCATGCGGTAAGTTATGCGTGCCAATAAATTCATTACGCATCAGCTTATCAATGAACTTACCGATAACGTCGTCACACTCACCTGAAAAAACGTAATCAACCCACGGAAAAGACTCACTGATGGTTTGCCCCATAATACTTTCACAATTTGCCCCTCCCAGCATTGTTACTACATTGCTATTTTTTTCTTTGATCATGCGTAGTAACGCCAAAGAGGCACAATTTTGTTGGAAGGTAGAAGTACAGGCTACGACTTTGGGTGAGTCTGCTAGGATGCGATCAGCTAATTCAGCAATATATTGTTCCGCTTTATTTCTAGTGGATAAAAGTTGCTGTTTTATGATGTCGGTCAAATCAGTGAATAGCCCAAAGAAACCGTCATCATCACGTTTTTTGTCCGGAAAAGCACCACGAGAAAATGTCCATTCGCCAATGAGATGTTCAAAAAAAGAGTTGTCTATTTGATCATAAAGTTCAAGGCCAATTTTGGTCGAGAA
Organism: Colwellia sp. BRX8-4; assembly: GCF_014077345.1. Taxonomy (NCBI): domain Bacteria; kingdom Pseudomonadati; phylum Pseudomonadota; class Gammaproteobacteria; order Alteromonadales; family Colwelliaceae; genus Colwellia; species Colwellia sp. BRX8-4. The sequence goes on along the minus strand of NZ_JACGVS010000004.1, from coordinate 106,394 downwards.
TTCAACATTGCCATATATTGTTTCTACTTGGTGACCATATTTATTAATATAATTTTCAATAAGCCCCAGTGCTAGAGAAGGCCGAGTAATTGAAGAATACGGCATATTGATCAAGTAGATAGTTGAAAGCATGAAAGAGACAAGTCTTATTAAATTTAATTAAACGATATATTAACAACTAAAATTATTTTTCGCTTCCTTTAATCTCTTTTGTATAAAGAGACAAAGTTTGTACACTTTTATCGACCTAACAAAACAAATATTGTATCTTTAGTCATTGTTATTGTTTATAAAGTTAAAAAAGACATGGAAGCCTTGCATAAAAGAACCATACAACCTGATATCCATGATCATCGTGATCACCAATTTTGTCTGCATCACGGTGACAAATCGCCCCAGTACAGCCATATAACTTGCCCAATTAAATTAAAAGAGCAAATGGCTGAAGATATTCTCCCTATGGTAGATTTACGCAAGAGTCTTACCTCTGAGATAATTAACCAAGGCTTACTTAATTCATGTTCAGCCTGTGCTATTGCAGTAGCGGCTGAACTTTATTTAGTCAAAGATAATCAGCCTTTTATTAATGAGAACATCAGTAATATCGATGCTTCACAAATGTTCATTTACTACAATGAGCGCGTAATAGAAGGTAAAGTTGATTTAAATGCCCCTGTTTTTATTCGTAACGGAATTAAATCTTTGTTTAAAAACGGCATTTGTTCAGAAGTCTCTTGGCCTTATCCTGAAACAACATTACCCAAAAGCATTAAAAATATTATTAGGACAGGCAGCGTTGCAGAAATTACAGCAGCGATAGCAAAAGCACTAAAAGACAATGAAACCGAATTACATGCTGCTATTTCACAAAGCCCCTCGATGCAGGCTCTCACACAAGCAAAAAAACATATAATCAACCGTTATTGCAAATTAACCCTAGATAACGGTTTGCTAGACCTAAAAATGTCTTTGTCGAAAGGCTTTCCTGTTATTTTTGGCATGATGGTACCGAGAAGTTTTTATTTAACACCGGCGAGTGGTATTTTTACTATGCCTTCCCAAAATGAAATTAGGCTCGGTGGTCATGCCTTACTAGCGGTTGGATATAATGATGCCGCGCAGCACTTTATTGTTAGAAATTCATGGGGTGAAGAATTTGGCGACAAAGGCTATTGCTATATACCTTATGATTTTTTTATTGGTAAATATAACACCAATCAAATAAGTCAGCCTGAAGAGACACAAGATAACACCTTTAGCTTTTGGTGCCTGACTCATGACTAATTACTGGGTAACAAGTTATGAGTCATCGGTGTGACCATTTAATGGCATTAATCTTAGGTAGATAAACTTAGGTACATAAACTTAGGTACATAAACTTAGATACATTAGCCTAACCATCAATCAATACCGTTAATATTTGCGGATTATTGTGCAATGTTCGATGCACAGGACAACGGTCAGCTATTTCCATTAATCGTTTTTTTTCATTATCACTTAACGGCCCAAACAACTGAACTTTGCGAAGTAATGATTCTATCTTTTCATCATGCTCTGACGCTTTGTCTGCATCATTTAAATAATTACGCTCGTGGGATAAAGAAACTTCAACGTGCTGAAGCGGAATTTTTTTGTGGTCGGCATACATACGGATGGTCATTGCCGTGCAAGTACCTAGAGCAGCAAGTAAATGTTCATAGGGATCTGGACCTGAATTCTTCCCACCTGACTGAGTCGGTTCATCCGCATACCAGTGATGGCTATCACTAAAAACTTCCTGCTGAAATTTGTGATCAAGCTCAGCAACCAAAACATGTCCCTTTGTAATGTTAACAGTCGAGATTTCAGGCGCGGGAAGATAACGACTCGCCCACCCTGAAATTGTTTGAGCAACATATTCACTATCAATTGATTTGGATAAAAGGTGATCAGCGGTATCTAGGCTAACAAAACTTTTAGGGTGTTTTGCCGCTTTGTAGATTTTCTCTGCATCTGCGATATCTACGGTTAAATCAATCGGAGAGTGTAAGACCAATAAAGCTTTATTCAAGTGTTGTATATGTTCTGTCGTTTGATTACGTAAATCATCCAAAAATTGCTTCTTAATTGTAAATTCACGAGAACCTAAACTCACTTTCGCCGAACCGCTTTGTTCAATTTTATCAAGGTGTGCATCAAAGTTATGTATAACATGGCTTACCTCATATGGGGCACCAATCGTTACTACGGCTTTAACTTTTGGAAGTTGTGAAGCCATAGCTAAAACAGCCGCGCCACCAAGACTATGACCTATTAAAAGTTGAGGAGCTTGATAATTTTTTTCAAGGAAGTGAGCGGCTGACAGTAAATCTTCAGTATTGGATGAAAAATTAGTATTGGCAAAATCACCGTCACTATTTCCTAAGCCAGTGAAGTCAAAACGAAAAACGGCAAAACCATGTTGCACCAAAAATCGACTAATACGTGATGCTGCCGCTATATCTTTACCACAAGTAAAACAGTGGGCAAAAAGTACATAGGCTCGAGTTTTTTGATCAGGCGTTTCTAACAAACCTGCTAGATATTGACCTTGGCTAGGAAATTCTACTTTTTTTCTCATCGGTTCTCTCCGGTGTGTTAATTAACGGCGTTAACTTACGTGCTATACGTAGATGACGTTAAGTAAGCAACAGTGGGTCGATAACCGCTTGCCAGTCGGTTAACCTTGATTGGTGATCTAACGGTACTTTACCAGCATTATTTATAAATAATGTTGGTGTTGCCCATACAGCCTTGGTGGCAGCATAACGAATAGGAGTACGAGCCTGGATGTAAGTATCGTTATTATTCATGCTGTTAATAAATTTTTCGCGGTCTACACTGGCATGCTCTTCAGAAAAATCGGCTATCAATTGAATTAAATCATAGTGAGACTTATGTAAAAACTTATCATTATAAAATTGTGCTTGTCGCTCAAATATAAATGTTGTGAAATCATAAAATTTACTGGCGTCACCCTGTGCTAATGCAAATAGCCCTAAACTCATATCCCAAGCCTGTCGGTGATTGCTTAGGGTGATTAAATGCACTCTAAGACTGACAGGCTTATCTTTATAATGTTCAGACACTGCCAGTAACGTTGGCCAGATAGTGCGAGAATGTGGGCATTGAATATCAATAAAAGCATCAAGAGTAATGAGTGCCGCTGCATCACCAAGAAGGAAGCCGCTCGGGCGATGAGGAATAGGTATAGTCATTACAAATATTTCCCTGTATTACTTATCATTGATGATTATAGCTAAATAAATTACCTATGAGACTGTTGAAACTTTGCCATTGAATAACTGTTTTTCAACAAGTCGGTCTAATGCAAAGCGCCCACCATTAAAGATAACAACCAATGCGAGTAATACTCCCCATAATACATGTTCAGCATAGGCGACTGGCGCAATATCTTCTAAACTTATCACAGCAACAATATTAACAAAAAACAAACCTAAAGCAGAAAATCGACTCGCTAATCCAGCCATTAATAACAAGGGTAAAATAATTTCTGCACCTGTACCTAAATAAGCGGCTAATTCAAACGGTAATACAGGTACTTGATATTCATATTCAAATAACATCAGTGTACTCTCCCAATCTCTGAGCTTCGTTAGTCCAGAGGCAAAAAAGGCCCAAGCAACATAAAAACGCGCAGCTAACAATGCGACGGGTTCTAACATACTAATTTTACTGGCAACATTACGATAAAAAAGGCTGGTTTGTAAGAATAGATTTTGTAAAGTATCCATGGTTATTTCTCTTTAAAATAATAAATTAAGTTACGTTCAATAGCACTAATCAGCCATTGTTCAAATGAAAACTCGTTGTCATGATTTACTGCATTAAGGGCTTGTTCTAATGATTTACCAGCCAGTAAGTCATTGATAAAAAGACCTTCATTTATAGTTAATGTTGTTACTTTTGGCTGATATTCAGGACGGTAAACCATCACAAATTGTTCTAAAGGTTTTACTGATAGTGCTTGCCTTGCATTATTCATTGCCATTTTTCGTTGAAGTTCATCTTCATGATGGTGTGCATAAAAAATATCTTCTAATGGAAATGCTGTTTTCAACACGCGCACATTCTGATTAAATTCAATAAAAATATCCTTAGGTTCACTTTCACCAAGCACTTGCAATGACGTTTGTACCAAGGTCTGATCACGACCATTTAATGCACAATGAATGTGCCAATCTAGAGCAGAACAATCAGAAATATAAGGATAAATCATAGCTATTTTTGTTGTTTCTAAAAAGTGAGAAAAATTTTCTCCCCATAGAGCCCAGTCACCTTGGTCTGGTGGCGATCTCCTTAAAAATTGATAAACTAGGTCTTCGCCAATATCACTATCTAACAATTCAAATACTGTTGGAAAACTAATCGTCAATGCTCGTTGAGCGTTAGCCAGTAGGTTTCGTCGATAAACAGTAATACCTTTAGCGTCAAAACCACATTGTTCTAAAACGGTTGAACCTTCATTCCAAATAACGTCTAGCAATGTTTGCTGGAGACTTTTATTGGGTTCCTTTCTACCTGGTTCATTAATGCTTAGCTCAGTTTCAGGTTGTTCACTCATGTGCTCTTTCTCACTAATACCGCATCGGCAATATCACGCGCTTTTTTAGCTTCAGCAACCAGTACTGACCACTCGGGCAAATCGCTGTCCCATTCAATAAGTGTTGGCAGTGCCCCAAAACGGGTTAGCGCTTTTTTATAGCCTAACCAAACTTCATCAGAAACGGGGCAAGCATGATCATCAATGGTTAACTCTCCCACCAAAGGTATGCTACAACCGGCTAAGTGAATTTGTGCCACACTCGCCACGGGTAATTCATTAATATAATCAGCTATAGATTGCTGAATATCGCCGTTATCAAAATTTACACTATTAACGGCAATATTATTAATATCTAATAATATTTTTGCCCCCGTACGTTGATAGAGCTGTGTTAAAAATTCAGCCTCTGAGAGATGGCTTTCATCAAACTTTATATAAGCAGAAACATTTTCAATGATAAGTTCTCGCCCTAAAAAATCTTGTACTTTTTCAACTTGTTCACACATCGAGGCTAACGTCTGCTGAGTATGGGCAATCGGTAACAGATCACCACTGTGAATAACTTGCCCTTGTTGCTGTCCCCAAGTAAAACAGGCATGTTCAGACATAAGAAATGGGTCAATATTTTCCGTTAATTTTTTCAAACGATCCAAGTAATGCTGCGGAATGTTCTGTGCAGAGCCAAGCCCCATTGACGTTGAATGCAAACTGACTGGGTATTTCTCTCTAACTTGTTTAAGTACAGATAACGCAGCGCCGCCTTGACCAAAAAAGTTCTCCGAATGTACTTCAATAAAATCAACCTGTTTGGGCTGAGTTAGTATGTCGGTAAAATGAGGGTGCCTTAGACCAACGCCTATCATTACATTACTGTTTAATACCGACATACTCATTATTTAAGCGCCTTTCGTTGCTTTATAAAGCTTTTTAGCATCTGCTTTTGATAGTCCGCCAAGTGTTGAGCAAGTACCTTTAGTTACTAGCTTCCATTCACCTTTATCGTTATCAACCTTTGACTGACCGGCACATGAATGGGTACCCGCTAAATTTGCACAATCGTTTTGTGCCGCTTTTGCTACGCCATAACATTTTTCTTTCTTATCTGCTGCTTCTGCTGGTGCAACAATACCTGTCGAAATTACTGCAGCTAGTGCTGCACTTACTAATAATTTATTATTCATCATTTATCCTATTATTGTTTAAATGAGCAACTAGGTCCGTTGCTCTAACCATTGTATTAATTGTTGTTGTGGTAAGCCACCTACACGCTGGTCAATAATTGCACTATTATTCACCAACATCAGCGTAGGTACACTACGTATACCATAATTAGCAGCTACACTTGCCATACTATCGACATCAATTTTAATCGTGTTAAATCTATTTTTCATCAGATCAGAGGCTCCTTCAACAATAGGAGACATTGTTTTACAAGGTCCACACCATGAAGCAGTAAAATATAACAGTGAATATTGATGCTGAGATAATAGATCATCAATTGAGTCATCTAATGTTAGTTTTTTCATCATCAAGCCTTACCTAATGGGTGAGTATTAGTCGTAAATTTTTTCAATTTGCGCTTCTGTTAACCCTTTAATATCGGTCCAATTAGTCTGAGCGGTTTCAATATAACCCGGAATATCTGTTACCCATTTTTTTTGCACGTCTTTATTGAGGTTTAAATATAATTTGTCACCACGGATATGCCAGGCCATCGGATCGGTATCAAATTTTTTATTCATCGTAACGCCAAAGGCACAGAAACCACCGTACTGTGGTGCATATTTACTTGGCTCAGATTTAAAAAGGTCACGGTTATCTGCCGTAGAAAACTGGTAAATAGCGCCGTTGTAAGCTGCAGTGAATTGATCTGAGCCTTTCGTTGGTGAGCCTTTAGTAAAATAAGATACCGTATCATAGCCTTTAATCGCTAAATCATTGCCATTGGCATTTACTTCAATATTCGCTGCAAAACTTAAACTGCTAACTAATAAGGCAGAAGTCGCAAAGGTAGATTTTATCAATGTTGAAATTTTCATTTTGTTGCTCCAGTAATTAATTTTTACTCTGTCATGTTCAAAGTTTGTTTATTAATAAGGATGTTTCCTTGGTTGATAATATAGGCCTTTCAATTACCTAAAAGGAATGAGATAGTCCTAACTTTGAACCCTATCGTCCAGAATAGGTATAAAGAGAGATAAAATGGATCAACTTTCAGTCATCTTGCAACGCTTTTCGATGAATACTGAGGTTTTCTTTACCGGAAATTTATGTGGTATTAGTAATTTTAATCGCGAGCAAAATCAGGGACACTTGCACTTACTCCGCAGTGGAGAGTTAACGCTGATTGATGAGCGGGGTAAACCTCAATTAATTAATGAACCGACCGTGTTATTTTTCCCAACACCTCATGCTCATCGTATTATTGGTAGTGAGCATAATCCTCCTGAATTAGTTTGCGCTAACATCATCTATAACGAAAGCTCCTCTAATCCCATTGCTAATGCTTTGCCTACGAGAATGTCCTTTACACTTGGCGAAGACGAAAAACTGAAACAAACTGCAGATTGGTTATTCGAAGAAGCGTTTCACGAACGATGTGGACGACTTCCTATGATTAATTCGTTAACCAATATCTTTCTTATTCATGTACTTCGCCATGTACTCGATAACAATATTATGCAGCACGGATTACTCGCAGGATTAGCCCACCCTCAAGTCTCCAGGGTATTATTAGCTGTTCATGATGCGCCACAGCATCAGTGGAGCTTAGAAGAAATGTCTGAGCTTGCAATGATGTCCCGTTCAAAATTTGCAGATATTTTTAAATGTACTGTTGGTCAAAGCCCTGGAGATTATTTAATTGATTGGCGTATTGTTGTGGCTAAAGGCTTATTAAAACAAGATAAATCTGTGGCATTAGTGGCTAATGCAGTTGGTTATGAAAATGGCTCGGCATTAGCACGGGTGTTTAGAAAAAAATTGGGAATATCCCCAAAGCAGTGGCTTGAACAAACACGCTAACTTAATTTGACTATGTGACATGACTTACCTTTTCAACGCAGCCAAAATTGGCTGCTATTAATGAAGTTATCTTTAATAATAAAACCAGCTATTGAAAAATAAATTATAAATAAAAATTTATGCAATACTGATATATTTTTATTTAACCGCCAAACCGCGAACTAAAAACATTACAATTTTTATTTGCTTAAACACTTAGCTTCAATATGATCTATTGATGAGAATATAGCGGTATATGCAGGGAGATTTTTGGTGAAAGAACATTTAGTCAATAAAAGTAACGTTAGGCGACTAACAAGCGCTGATTTCGGTCAAATATCAAGTGGTGAATCGACACAACTTTTTACCCTGCAAAACAACCGTGGGACTCAGATCAGTATCACTAACTTTGGCGGCATAATCACCGCCATTAACACCCAAGATAGTAAGGGGATTTTTGCTGATATCGTTTTAGGTTACGACAACATTGAAAGCTACGAACACGACCCTTATTATCTAGGTGCCATTATTGGTCGCTACGCCGGTAGAATTGAGCAAGGGACTTTCAGTATTGCTGATGAAACTTTTCAGCTGACCTTAAATGCTCCTGACAGCCAACTTCATGGAGGAAAAAAAGCCCTTAACAAGCAATTATGGCAAGCCAATACATTTCAAAATAACAGCTCGGCAAGTGTAGTGCTCACTTATACTAGCCCCGATGGCGAAGAAGGTTTTCCCGGCACCGTTACTTTTAAAGTAATTTATACTTTAGATGACGATAACCAATTCACCCTTGAATATTTTGCCCACACCGATAAAACTACTATAGTCAATTTAACGCAACACAGTTATTTCAACTTGGCTGGCCATGACAGTGGTAATATTTTAGATCATCAAGTTTATATTAATGCTAACCATTTTTTACCTATGTGTGAACGTGTCTATCCGACAGGTGAAAAAAGCCCCGTTGCTGGAACGGTTCATGATTTTACCAACGCTGCAGACCTACGCACTTTGGGAGATGAAATTAACGGTGAAGATGAACAAATAAAAATTGGCTTGGGTTATGACAATTATTGGCTTTTAAATAAAGAGTCTTTAGGGGGACAAGTGCTTGCAGCACAAGCTGTCGAAAAATCCTCTGGCCGTTGCCTAAGTATTTATTCAGACCAACCTAGCTTAATTTTATATACCGCCAATTATATTGACGGTAGCCAAATAGGTAAAGACCATTGCCGTTACCAGTCACGCGCTGCACTTTGTTTAGAAACCCAACGCGCTAATAGTTTTCACAAGGGCTGCTCTATCGACAATGTACTATTGACCCCTGAAGCAGATTTTTATAGTAAGACTCGCTGGATTTTTTCTTGTCTTTAAAATGAAGATCACAGATAAAAAGGATCGGTGATCCTTTTTATCTGCTGGTAATTACTTAACAAAAAACATGATGAGTGCACCAGCCATTGCGCCAAATAACGCCGCAAATAATATTTGCATATTTGGGTTAAAACTATTGTCTTCTTCATCTGAAAACGCTTCATCAAGCGCTTCAAGTAAAACTATCTCAGTTTGTGCTATTTCAAAAACCGACGCGAGTCCAAGTACGGTATCTTGAGAAGCATTACCGTAACGTTCTACGCGTTGCACCGTTCTTAAGCTAATAGCGCAGGCATCAGCTAAATGTTGTTGGGTCCAGCCATTGGCCGTGCGAAGCTCTTTAATTTTTTTGGCATTAACATCCATCTTATTCACCAAACAACATAAATAAAACGTTAACGGCTAAAAAACCACAAAGTGCACCGGCTACAAAGCAACTTGGGATGAACCACCAGAGTTTATCTTTACTGAGTTGAAGACTTTTCTTTAGTGCTTTTTTAAGTGTTTTTACATGGACATCATTTTTGATTAACGTACAGTGAGTTTCACCGGTAAACATATTAACAACATGTAATTCAACTTCATAGGAGTCTCCACCAATAGAAAAATAATGAATTGATTTACGTCTAAACGACCATTTTCCAGAGACTAATACATCATCAACATAAAGTCGCTCTTTACCATTAACCGCTGAGCAATTTAAGTAAACCGTATGGTCACCTTCAATAAAGCTATAGTTGAAACCCTTGCGAAAACTTATCGTACCTTCCAAATCTCGTTTAGCCGTTGTCATATTCGGTGGTATATTTTTTTCTGAGTTTTTCTTTGTCGTGTTTTCTGCATTATTTTCCATGATGTTGCCTTAGTTAGTCTTATTGGTGTGAGGCCAGTAAAACTTTTTTCGGTAATAACGTCTGCGTCATTGAGGTGACAGTACCCCTAAATGTCATATGACAACATCAGTGTCACATAAACTAACGTATTGAAAATATTAAACAACACAAAATAAAAGAGGGCAACATAATTGTTGCCCTCTTTTATGCTAAGTCAACCTAGTTAACTATACATCTAATAAATCTTTAATTTGTTGGGTGATTTCATCGATTCTATTAATATCTATCGGGGCAATAAAGATAGTATCATCGCCAGCTAATGTGCCTAAAATTCCGGCGGGTTCACCTAAACTGTCTAGCATTCTCGAAATCAATGGCGCACCACCAATACCGGTTTTCAAAATTATTTGCATATTATTATGCTTAACACTGACCACAACTGACTGAATAGATTGCTTTGATTTAGGTACTGCAAGCTCATCAGGTAAAATATAAACAACTTCAGTATTGGCGTTACGCATTTTAACTGCGCCAAGTTTTGACAACAAACGAGATATTTTCGCTTGTGACATGTTTTTAAAACCTTGCTTATCTAAAGCTTCAGCGAGCTGACTTTGTGAACCGTAGCATTGATCTTTTAATAAGGATTTGAATGCTAAAACTAATTCTGCTTCATTTTTTTTACGGCTAGAAATCATATCTTCGCTGGTACAGTGGTTATATTATTTTTTATTTTAAGCGATTAACACTATATTCACCTAGACAAATTTATAAAAAGTAGTGTTAACTTTGTATTTTCACTAAAGAAATAACACCTTAGGATACAAGGCTACATAAATAAAGCCTTAGCCTAAAACAAAAAAAAGTAAAAAGTGGGTAATAAACATCTGAATATAAAGACTTTTATGACAGTTCTGCGCGAGGATGTACCGTTCTTTCATTCCATTAGTATACGGATTTACCCTTCGTTGCTTTTGATTTACTGCTGAGACGCTAAGCAGCAATTTTACTTTACTCGATAGTTATACATATTTACTTGCTTACAATTTTTAAACATTTTTCAAACGCATATGTCTGACAAAATTTGCTTACATTTGTTAACATTTAGTTATATAAAAAATAATAAGAATTTATCGAAGAATCATGAACAATCATCTTCCAAAGACAGATCGCTTAATAGGCTGTAAATTATGTTGAGTAAAAACTTAATAAAAAGTACCTATCAACTCTTTTTTTTATTACTGACATTTATATCAGTACCCGCTTTAGCTGCTGATCCACAACATGAAAATGAAACTACGGTCTTTGATAAAACATTCAGCTGGCAAGCTATGGGTGGGATCTCAGGTATTTACCAACAGAGTCAATTAATGGGGGTTGAGCCATCAGAATTTGAAGATTACCTTAATATTTCACTGTTACTTGATGTTTATTACAAAGGTTTTTTTATCCAATCAAATCATCGTCGCTCTGATGCTGTCACGCTAGGAGGTGAAATAGGCTACGAACTCATTGTTGAAGACAATTGGGAACTCGATATTATCACCAAAACTTATGTACAGGGTTATCAGCCTAAAGAATTAATAAAAAATAGCGACTCTGGTATCGCCACCTTACTCGGTTTACAAGAAAGAGACTCGGGTGAAGGGTTAGGCTTTCGTTATTCCCACTTTTATGACGATGCTATTTTATCGGTCGATGTCGCCGCACTTATCACCGATGGCTGGGTGGCTGATATCTTTTATAGCAAGTTGCTTCCCTATAGAAATTGGGACATTTATCTTGGCGCAGGTCTTACCCACTATTCAGCACAAGTGACTGATTACTTTGTCGGTGTTAATAAGAATGAAGTTTCAGATATGCGTTCTTTTTATAAACCCGGTAGCAGTTATAAAGCACAATTAGAAGTATTTGCTCGCTACCCTATATCTCAAAAGTGGTCGTTTAATGGCGGTGTAACTCAAAGTTATTATTCTGCTTCTTATAATGACAGCCCTCTGATTGGCCAGCAACACTTAACACAAGTGATGTTAGGGGTACTTTATGTCTTTTAAATTTAGCAAAGGACATGCTAAAAAGTGGTTATTAAGCTGTTTATTCGCGGGTTTGACGTCTAGTGTCGCCGCAGAAATAACGCAGGAGAAACAAGTTCAGCAGCTCGAAAAATCGCCAAAAAATCACGTAAGCTTTTCAGCACAGCCAGCTAACTGTATTGCTTTGCGATATGGTAGAACCTGCTACGCTAACGTAAAAATAAATTGGTCTAGCGATATTAAGCAAGATTATTGTCTATTGATTAAACAAGAAAAAACAGCACGAACAGTTCAGCAAAACATAAAATGCTGGAAAAGTAGCAATGGCAACGAAATTATTTTTAATTTTGAATCAAATAAGAAAATTGAATTCCAGCTGATGTCCTCTAAAGACAAGCAAGTTATTGCAGAAACCGCAGTAGAAGTAAGCTGGGTGCACGAAGCAACCCCAAGAAAACGTCGCTGGCGTATATTTTAATGCTAACGTCAGATGTAATAAGGATAAAAAAATGACCAGTCGAATCTTATTAGTAGAAGATGATTTAACCTTAGCTGATTGGGTTTGTGAGTATCTTCGCGAACAAAATTTTATTGTTGATCATGTCGCTCGTGGTGACTTAGTCATGGCCGCCATGGCAAAATTTCAACCACAATTGGTATTGCTCGATATTATGTTACCTGGTTTGAATGGCATTGAAGTCTGCCGATTGATTCGCCAGGAAAGTCAGTTACCGATAATAATGCTCACCGCTAGAGCGGATGAGTTTGATGAAGTTATAGGCTTAGAGGCCGGCGCTAATGACTACGTAATAAAACCTGTTCGTCCACGTGCCCTACTAGCGAGAATAACGGGTGCGCTTAAGCATAGCGCTCCAACCGAATCATCTACGCAAATAATAACCTTCGGTTCACTCATTATTAATGGTGAAGCTAAGCGAGTCACCTATAAAAATGAAGAGGTGGAATTATCGACCAGTTTATTTGCCTTTTTAACTTTTCTTGCTAGCCATGCTGGCGAAGTTGTTGACAGAGACACCGTATTTAAAGCGTTAAAAAGTCGCGAATATGACGGACAAGATCGCCGTTTTGATGTGATGCTTTCAACACTACGAAAAATATTTAAAGACGATCCACAAAAACCACAAAAATTTAAAACGGTTTGGGGTAAAGGCTATTTATTCGTGGCCGATGCGTGGGCTGAATAAAAAATGAAACGCTTGTATATCAGTATGGTAGTTGCCGTGTTGGGGGCATTATTCATTATAAGTTGGGGACTAGATAAACTGGTCGCAAAACAAGGTAATGAACATGAAAATACAGAGTTAGTGGTTTACCAGAAACTCATTGATGGTTTTGAGCAACAGTTATCAAGCATAAAAGCTGATGAATTATTAGAAAAAACCAATCAATTAGCAAAGAACTTTCAAGTCAATGTTTCACTTGAAAGTACCGATAACATTGCTCTGCCACCCTCTTTACTGGCACAACTCTCACAATCAGGTGGTTTATTACTCGCTTCTCAAGATGATGCTTATTTATTAAGAAAGATATCCTTGTATCCACAAACGCTGATACATTTACAATTACCACCGATGGTGCCAGAAAATGAACAAGAAAATTTACTTTTCACCCTGATCCTCTATCTAGGTATTTGTGGTATTTTACTGCTCTGGCTGTTGCCATTAACTCGTCGCCTTTATTTACTGACATTTGCCGCTGCTAAAATTGGCGCTGGCGATCTATCAATACGTGTTCCTTATAACCGTTTATCTTATATAAATACCTTAGAAAGCAGCTTTAATAATATGGCGGCGCGCATAGAGAAATTGGTTGCTGACAATAAAATTCTTGCCCGCAGTATTTCCCATGATATTCGCACACCTATGTCATGCCTGCGATTTGGCGTTGAAGCCGCATTAGACTGTGATGATTTAAACAAAAAAAACAACTATCTTTTGCGTATGGAAAACGAATTGACCCGCATGGAAGATATGACAACTGCTTTTCTTGACTATGCGGGTATGGAACGACAGAGCTTTCATTTAAATACCGAATTAATTGATGTCAATAATCTCATTGAACTGGTGACCAGCGACTGTCAATCATTAGCAGAACAACATAATATTAAATTAACTTGCCAGTCATTAAACATAGAGAAATTCTATTCTTTAGACTTTCATTGGTGTTATCGCGCCGCATTAAACTTAGTGAGTAATGCTATTCAGCATGCCAATTCACAAGTCATATTATCGGTAGAGCTAACCCAGCAAGGGTTTTCCATTGCAGTAGAAGATGACGGTAAAGGTATTCCAAAAGATAAACGAGACGTCATTTTTTCACCTTTTATAAAACTTGATAGTTCACGTTCACGAGAGCAAGGACACTTTGGTTTAGGGCTTGCTATTAGCGCTAAAGTGATGGACTGGCATCAAGGCACCATTAAAGTCATTGCAGGTCTTCATTTATCAGGTGCACGATTTATTTTACTCTTTCCAGCGCAGAGTCAAATTGAAAAATAATAAACATTTACAATAGTTTGCTACCAAGACAACTTGTGATGATAATAAGATGAGTGTGCTATTATCGTTATCATTTACAGAAAGAATGGCCAATTGGTGACTGCTATTTTGCATTAGTACCCTATTAAGTTAGTTGCCACCCTCTACTTACGGTAAATATGAGTAATGCTAAAGCTTTAACTTCCCATATTTATAACTTTCTATTAGTATACCGCCTGATTTCATCTTGATAAAATTAACTAAAGCCTTTTAAAATAAAGGACTATTTTGTTTTTTATTTTTCAAAACTAAACACTAGCAGTAAATAACTATGAGTAAAGTTGTTAATAACACCTCCCTAAAACAAGTGCTAACGAACTATCGATGTTCTGTTGATCAATGTAGCGTATCTCCTTTAGGGAATGGCTTAATTAATAGCACTTACTTAGTGCGGAATATTAACGATAATTTTGTTTTACAACGAATAAACAAAAACGTTTTCAAAAAGCCAGAAGACGTCATTAATAATGCGGAATTGATTAACCAACATTTATTAGCAAAAAAGCAGCAGAATTTATATTCGCTATCGCCAATATGGCAAATACCAACTATCGATAAACAACCTTTTGTTATTGATGAACACAAAGAGTACTGGCGTGCTATTGGCTACATACCGAACTGTTTTACTGTTGAAGAAGTTGAAAACCCCGTACAAGCACGGCAGGTTGGCTCAGCTTTTGCGCAATTTACAGCAGCATTAAGTGATTTTTCTGCAACATCATTAACCGAAACCATTCCTGACTTTCATAATTTATCTAAACGAATGGATGATTTAAAAACGGTAGTCAATACCAATGCTAAGCAGCGTTTATCTTCATGCCAAGCACTCGTTGATTTTTGTTTTGCTCAGCAAGTTTTTATTGATGAAGTCGCTAGCCTTACCCAACAACTTCCGCTGCAAGTTACCCATAACGATACTAAAATTAATAATTTATTATTTTGTACTAAATCCAACCAACCACTTGCTGTCATTGATTTAGATACCTGCATGCAAGGATATCTTATGCATGACTTTGGTGACATGGTAAGAACTTGCTGTTCAAATTTACCTGAAGATGGCAAAGATTTAACAAAGATGGCCGTTAGATTTGATATTTACAGCGCGCTAGCGCAAGGCTACATAGAAGCTTTTGGTGACAAAATGTCGGCACTTGAACGACAAAGCTTAACAATTGGCGCACAATTATTACCTTTTATGCTCGGCGTTCGATTCTTAACTGATTATCTAGATGGAGATAATTACTTTCATGTTAAGCATCAAAGTCATAATGTAGAACGTGCTAAAAATCAGCTTAACCTTTATCAGTTGTTACATAAGGATCGTGAAAAACTGAATAAAATAACCACTGATTGTGCCCTCGCCATAAGTTAACCCCTGCTGTTGCCTTTGGTCAGACTTATAAACGGGGTAAAGTTATATTAAAGGCGACACGACCTGCTAATCAATCAATTCTACCTTCTTTATTGAGTGTTACTTTGCCACTTTTGCGATTAGAGACACAAGTTATAATGAGTGAAGAATCCAATAATGTATCTTATATTTGACGAGTTTGACCTTGTTGTTATTGTTTGTTTTTTAACCTACACTATTTTCAAAATATAATAATAAGAATAATAATGGCTCGCTATAATAACGTCACCCCAAGGTTTGTTAAATACGCCATGTTAGCAAGCATTGCATTTATATTGATAATTGCCAGTAACTTAGTTAATAACATCACAACATTTACTAAAAGCGATAATGAACAACAATTTGTGGAAGTAAGCACATTGCAAACTGGCATTGGTCAGCAGACTCGATTCTCGCTCTCTGATGGTTCAAGAGTTAAGCTCAACACCAATAGCCTAATCGAAGTCAATTTTTCAAAAAAGATGCGCTTATTAACGCTTATAAAAGGCGAAGCGAGCTTTGATGTTACTAAAGATAAAAGTCGACCCTTTATGGTCATGGTGGGTGAAAGATCATTTACCGCCTTAGGGACCATTTTTAATATAGAAAAAAAATCAAACAAAGATATCGAGCTTGTTGTGACCAAAGGCCGTGTTTTAATTACCGAGTCATACCAGCCCATCGATAAATTAGTTAAACAACAAACAAGGTTAACAACAGAAAATTTGCCTGGGGTAGTGATTGCGTCAGGTGAAATTGCCACCATAGAAAATAGTACCTTCACTGCAAATAAAAGCACGTCTTTTGAACAAATTCAGCGAGTACTCGCCTGGCAACAAGGTATGTTAGTTTTTAATGGTCAACCCTTAGATGAAGCTTTAACTGAAGTTAGTCGCTATACCACCATAAAGTTTGAAATCATTGATAGTAAACTCAACCAAACAAAAGTATCAGGCTACTTTAAAGCTAACGATATCGATGGGCTACTTGAATCTTTAAAAAACAACTTTAATGTTCAATTCGAAAAAGTAAATAATAACATCATTCGCTTAAGCCTAAACACCGAAGAAAATCACTAAAGCGTTTATTGCTAAGCTGGCGCCGAATACCGTTTTTAAAAGTATTATCTCATTTACTAAAAAAGCAAAGTGCTAAGACTTTGCTTTTTTAGGTTTTACGGTTAAGCATATTAAATTATTAATATTAGCTATCAGGGTCAAGACCCTGCTTAATTTTTTCTATTCGCTCTTGGTGCCTATGATGCGCTTTCAATGCATTAACAGAAAAGGCGCCAACAATAGCAATAATGGGTATTAATAATGCGAGTGTTGCCGGATTAAGTAGTGTTTCTAACCATCCCATCAGTAAGTCCTTTAAAATTATTAATTAAGCTTTAACGGTTATTCTTCGAAATAAGTCCCCCAACCATCATAATCAACTTTACAAAGGCTGGCTAACTCAAACATTTTTTTAGTCTCTTCGAAAATAATCTCTTCATCGAGCGGTTGTTCAGTAATAATATCAAAAGCGAAAACTTTATCACCATTTTCTAGCTCGGCTTCTTCAGGGTCTTCTATTTCTAAACCCATTTTAAAAGCGGTAATAGCCGCTTTTTCTAGCAGATCAAAATCTGTACTAGAAAAATGATGCTCAATAGTGTGATGTACCTCTTCATTGGTACCATCTTCGATAAGGGCATTCACTAAATTATTGGTGTGATCTTGCCATTGTTGCAAATCTTCATCTATCATCATGATCTCTATTTTTAAACTTTATTTTTTAGGATTAGCTCGTTTCCAGACTCTTTACTGAGCTCAGCAATTTTAACAAGCATACTTTTATGGGCGGTGTTAGCGACTTCTCTAATACTTTCTTTAGCTTGGTTATTAAAATATATAGGCTCTAATAGCTCAATAATCAATTTACCGTTGTTCCAACGACCTAATTTTATCTTGCCGTGTAAATTACTAACACAAACAGGAATAATAGGTACATTTGCTTGTTGCGCTGTTCGAAATGCGCCAGTTTTAAAAGGCAGTAAACCTTTACCATTACTTCTAGTTCCTTCTGGAAATAACCACACAGACAACTCTTTTTCAGTAATCTTTTTTGCAGTTAACGCTATGGTATTAATGGCTTTACTTGAATTTGAACGATCAATTAAAATGTTACCCGTTAACCAATACATTTGGCCGAAAAAAGGGATCCACTTTAAACTTTTTTTGCCAACACTAACAGTAGAAGGCTGAACAGCTGCACTAACAGTAAAAATATCGTAGCTATTTTGGTGGTTACATATATAAACTGCTGGTCCAATATTTTTAATACTTTCTGGTATTCTAACCTCAATAGTTAGGCCTAAAAGTGTAGAGACCTTACTCAAATAATGTGAGGTATGATAGACATTATTACGATGAAAGGGTCGTAAAATACTATAAATACAAGCAGCACAACAAATAAAGACTAAAGCTAGTGTCATGACAATAAAGCGAATTATGGCTAACAAATTTACATCCTAATTATTATATATCGGCGCAGTATACCTTATAGATGTTCGACAACAAAATTCCTTTTTATTAACTAAAATGGGGGTAAACAGCTATTATTTATCTAATGGAAATTATCGGGCTATTTGAATTTCTCTATATTTCATATAAAGAACTTTTAAACGCTCATATCAATACTGCGTAAAAAAGTCAGTAATATCTCTTTATCACCACTGGCATCTAATTCATCAATAACGATTTGCAAGGCAAGCATATCAATTCCTACCCCAAAAGCATCACGTTACGAAGATGGGCCTAGTATAGGCAAAACTAAATAAGGTCCTGGGGCAATGCCCCATAAACCCAGTGTTTGACCAAAGTATTCATTTTGTTTATCTAGACCTATTTTCGTTACTACATCAAATACACCCAAAACACCAAAAATACCAAGAGTGGTATTTACCGCAAAACGACCAAGAGTTTCAACGCCAACACTAGGTTTACTTGTAAAAGTGCGTTGATAAAAACAGAAAACGCTCCTACGTTTGTAAAAAAATACTAACCGCTCTTTCAACAAAGTCAGGTGTTATTGCTTTATAGCCAGCAACAAAAGGTAAAAGTATGTATTCGTCTGCTTTTGCATAAAGTCATACATACGTCGATTGAACCCTTGCCAAGGATCGTCATATCGATTAGTAACCGCTATTTTTTGATGGGCTAAAGACAACTTCACTCGAGGCGCTTCGACATTACCTTCAATAAAAGACAAATAAATAGGGTCATTAAAGCCAACTATTTCACACTCAATATTTTATTAAGCTAAATACTCTCGTTGTTTTTTGTACTGTGTTGACCAAGGTTAATTCTTCGACTAATCAAATATTAAGCGATATAAAGTGGTATTTAAGCTAAATATAACGCCTTTTTTTCAATACTTGCCTATAGTTAACATCTAGTAAAAGTTAATTAAAATAATAAAAACATTAATTTTTTGGAATAGGTTATCTCATGAAAATATTGATAAAATGGATGCTATCACTACTATTTACCTTAAGTGTATTACCTAATGCACAAGCCTACGACGATGAAAAAATAGTACCAAGCGCTATAGAGGGATCCTTAATTAGTGACTGGGCCAATTCGGCGGTAATTTTTGAGGCTTTAGATAAAGGTTATGATTTAGAAGCCATAGGGTTCCCTCTGACAAGCAAAGCCACTGCCCCATCTGAGACACGATTAATCAACAAATCTGAAACTCACCAAATAGCGATCGTTTTTGATAATAAAGCTTTTAGTGCCCAAAGTGGTTTTTCACACCAGGGGCTTGATCAAATTAATGAACAGACTTTTTTTATTCAAGGCAGTTACCGAGTACTACAACAAGAAAATTTTGCCTTACTTGTTACTGCAAAAATAGAGTCTTTAAGTGATCACTCAATCTACCAGTTTTACAGTAATGACTTTGTTTCAAGCGAAGTATCTTCCAGAGATATTAACGGCGCAAAATCCTATGCTAGGTTTGGTATTCTAGGTCAATATTCAATAAACAATAACTGGTATGTGAGCGGAGGGTTAACATCAACAGCTCATGAAGATTCTACAAACAATTTACCTATTAATAATATTCAAAAAGAACAAGTAGCGATATTTGGCACCACCTATATTTTTTAATCTTTGGTCGCAGTAAGATCAATAGAATTTCGTCACCACAAAAGGGGCGCTAAAACATCAATAGAATTGCAAGGGTCGCTATAAGAATTTCGTCATCACAAAAGAGACGCTAAAATATCATTAAAATGGCAAAGGTCGCTATAAGATCAATAGAATGACGTAATCAAAAAGGGTCGCTGTGAGATCAATAAAAAAGCGCTACCATAAAATGGTAGCGCTTTTTTTATCATGCTATTTAATGTTACTTTAGCTGACTAGAATAAGCTTTCATCAATATCAAACAAAGTATCACAACCAGCTTTTATCGACGCAGTCAATGACAAACGACGTGGTAACAAACGTGCGAAGTAGTAGCGCGCTGTTTTTATTTTACTTTCATAAAATTCATCGCTTGAACTTTCTTTAGCCAAAGCTGATTCAGCCATTTTAGCCCAAACAAATGCCATTGCTGTGTAACCAAATACATGCAGGTAATCGTTAGCCGATGTTCCTAACTCTTCAATATTCCCTTGCGCTGCTTTAAGGATATGCTGAGTTAATTCAGCTAAATCAATATTGGCATCTTTTAAAGGTTGAATAAATTCTTGCATGTTATCGGCAGAAGTTTGTTCAATGTAAGTGTTCACTTCATTGATAAAAGTCTGCATTAACTCGCCCTTACTAGCGGCTACTTTTCTTGCTAATAAGTCCATCGCTTGAATGCCATTAGTGCCTTCGTATATTTGTGCGATACGAACATCACGAACCAGCTGCTCTTGTCCCCATTCACGGATATAACCATGACCACCTAAGACTTGTTGACCTGCAACGGTATTATCAAGACCTAAATCGGTAAAAAAGGCTTTCGCTAAAGGAGTCATTAAAGCTGATAAACTCTCACCCTTAGTTTTTAATTCGCCTTCGCCATAGGTTGCCATATCCAGTGTCATTGAAATGTACGTAGACAATGCGCGTGAACCTTCAGTTAATGCCTTCATGTTAAGTAACATACGACGTACGTCACCATGAACAATGATAGGATCAGCTGCTTTCTCTGGATACTTAGCGCCTGACAATGAACGACCTTGTAAGCGTTCTTTTGCATATTCTAAAGCATTCTGGTAAGAACGTTCTGCCGCACCAATACCTTGAATACCAACACCAATACGTTCAAAATTCATCATAGTGAACATGCAGGCTAAGCCTTTATTCTCTTCGCCAACTAAGTAACCTTTTGAGCTATCAAAATTCATTACACAAGTTGCTGAAGCGTGAATACCCATTTTATGTTCAATGGAACCACAGCTCACATTATTAAAATCACCTAATGACTCATCGTCATTGACTTGATATTTAGGGACTAAAAATAATGAAATACCACGAGGGCCGGCTGGCGCACCGGGTAATTTCGCCAATACTAAATGGACAATATTTTCAGTGATATCATGTTCGCCAGCAGTAATAAATATTTTTGTACCACTAATGGCAAAGCTACCATCGTCTTCAGGAACAGCTTTAGTGTAAATCAATCCTAAATCAGTACCAGAATGAGGCTCAGTTAAACACATGGTTGCCATCCAGTCGCCTGCATACAAACGTGTTAAATAGCGCTCTTTCAATTCGTCTGTCGCATGCTTAGCAATCGACAAGCCAGCGCCAGCGGTTAGCCCTGGATATAATGAAAAGGCGATATCTGCTGAACAGAGCATTTCTTCGTGTAATGCCGTGATCACTTTAGGCATACCCATACCACCAAAGTCAGGTTCGCCACCTAAGCCTGTCCAACCACCATCAGCGTAAGTTTTAAATGCTTCTTTATAACCTGGAGCGGTTGTTACTTTACCTTCATTGAAACTTACACCAATTTCATCACCTTGGCGTGAAAGCGGGGCAATTTCTTGCTCAGCTATTTTTGCACATTCTTGTAAGATGGCTTGCGCGGTCTCGCGATCGACATGCTCTGATAAGGTAGGCATTGACTGCCACATTGCTTCCATTGAAAAAACATCATATAACAAAAAATTCATATCTTTTAATGGTGCTTGATAATCAGCCACGGTATTCCCCTAATATTTTTAAATGTTACGACAAATAACATTGTAATTTAACTTTTGAAACAATCATTTCAAACATGCGTTTGAATATAGCAAAATCTGCTTAAAAGTAAAGCGTCAACGATAAATATTAAGTCATCTTTTGTTGATTGGTATGAAAAGTAAAAATGCGTTAATGTTAGCATAGGTAATATCTTTGCTAGTGGTTTGATTATTTTCGATGACTTCTCCTATGTTAACTAAATTTTTATGCATAACGCTTTGCTGTTTAATGCCCTCTTTGGCCTTAGCCGAACAACTCGCCTTTTCAAAAGTAGAAAAAGGAGATAATTACCAATTTAATTATCAATGGCTTGATTATCAGGGTGAAACACAAAGCCTACAATTTTTACTGGCTAAAAAAGCAATATTCGATCGTTTTAGAAACTTCAAAGTATTTAAAGCTGATATGGCAAAATATTCAATTAATAATGCCCTACAAAAGAAGTTACGTGCAGAGCCTATCCGCGGTGTAATGATTGATTTTAATAAAAATTCCACAAATGATGAAATTGTCATAAAAGGACGAAACAACCAAACAATCAATGCCGCCTACGCTAGAGTTTATGAGTTAAAGCAAGCGTTAAGTGATCAATATTTAGCAGATAATTACTATCATCAATTTATAACTCATGATCAAATTAACGCGGTAAAACCAGACCATGGACGATTTGCAAATATTGCCAGCATTGATTTAAAGCCGGTAAAGCCTATTATTCTTAAAAAGTTTTCAATAAAAAACATTCGAAAAGTTACCGACTATGTTTTAGGATTTATACAAAGTATTCCCTATGCAACTTTAGAATCAAGAGTAACCGCCTCTGGAGCAGGTTTTAATCCACCATTAAAGTTATTATGGGAAAACCAAGGTGATTGCGACAGTAAAGTCACGTTAACAGCGGCAATTTTACGTAGCCTAATGCCACGTATAAAAATGATTCTAGTCTTTATTGATAATCACGCTTTACTCGGTATTCAAATGCCTGTGCAAGCAAATGATCAAACAGTTGTTATTGATGGCATATCGTATGTGCTAGCAGAGCCAACAGGGCCTAGGCTTTTACCTTTAGGGAAAATAGCTCCCGCTTCAGAGTTAGCGGTAGGTAACGGGCATTACACAGCAGAGCGGTTCCATAAAAAGGTAAAGCGAGCATTAAAAACAGACCTTAATAATACGACTGTAGTGGGTAAGGAACCATAACACCGAGCTGTTATTAATGTGAATAACGATGAGTTGTTGCAATTAATTAAGCACGTCTAAAATACTCGAAAGTAGTAATTCAGCACTGATAGGTTTTGCCATATGCTTATTCATACCCGCTGCTAAGCTTCTCTGCTTGTCTTCTTCACGGGCGTGCGCCGTCATCGCGATAATGGGTAAGTTATGAAATTCTTTTTGTTGGCGTATTTGTCTAGTCGCTGTTAAACCATCCATGATCGGCATTTGAATATCCATAAGCACAACATCAATATGGTGCTGCTTATCGGTCAATATTTCCAACGCTTCTTTACCATGACCCGCAATAATGACATTGGCTTGCATCGTTTTTAATAGCTCTTTTGCCACCAACTGATTAACTAAATTATCCTCAACCAATAAAACATTAATACCTTTTAAATTATCAATGTCTTGCGACAGGCTTTGCAAAGTAATCGATTCGTTAATGGCTGCTTCAGCCGCAAGCTCTCTAGCTGTTATGACTGAAAATAGCTTACTGATAAAGCTTCGATAAAGTGGTTTTTCTAGCAAGATATAAGAAAGTTTTAATGCCTCAATACGTTCAATGATTTCACTGGAAATACCTTTAGCCATTGGATGACTTATCGCTAATAAAATCTGGTTATCAAGACAGCTTTGATATATTTTTTCTGGATATTTATTAATGCTTTGTTCGTCAATAATCAGCACTACATTTTCATTGTTCTTATATTTGTCGAGTTCCGATAACGCCGTGATATTAACATGGCTTATTTGAGAACCCGCTAGATGACCTATTAACGATTCAGATAATTCTTGAGAATAACTGCACAAGGTCAGTGCTGATTTTTTGCTTGATGCCTTATTTTCAACAACGTTAAAAGGTAAAACAAAAGTAAAGCTAGTGCCTTTACCTAAGTCACTTTTCAAGGAAATGTCACCCGATAAAAGATTGATAATTTGCTGACAAATAGATAATCCTAATCCTGAACCACCATATTCGCGGGTCATCGACTCATCTGCTTGACGAAATGCTTCGAATAAGTGACCTTGTTTTTCTTGAGCTATACCTATACCTGTATCAGCAACGATAAAGCGTACTAAAACCTGTGAGTCATCAAAGATGGTGCCTGCAGCATCATTGCCCGTATTAACTTTTTCAACTGTTAGTGAAATTTCACCTTGGTGGGTGAACTTCATCGCATTATTAAGTAAGTTTGTTAGTACTTGCACCAATCTCATATCATCAGTTAAGACAATATCTGGCACATCAACAGCAATATTTATCTTTAGAGATAATTGTTTTTCACTGATCATACCGATATTAAGTTTAACGGCTTGATCGACTATTTTGTCAATACTGGCGGGCATTTTTATAACAGACATATTGCCAGATTCTATTTTGGCTAAATCAAGCACTTCATCAACCAAATGTAAAAGGGACACAGATGCACCTTCAGCATTTAATATATGTTGCTGCTGTTCATTCGTTAAACGTGTTCTGGCTAATAAAAATAGCATACCTTTAATCGCATTAATTGGCGTGCGTATTTCATGGCTCATATTAGCTAAAAACTGACTTTTTGCTTGGTTAGCATATTCAGCTTGGTTTTTTGCTTGTTCCAAAGCGACATTCGCCGAATACTGCGCGGTAACATCACGTACTAAATTGATAGTGCCAACAATTTCAGCGGTTTGACTATATAACTGGTTACTAAACACCTCATAAGTATTAGCCGGTGTTTCAACAACCTCTGCTAATCCTTGTTCTGTTGACCGTGTTAATGACGCTTCAGACATAGCGACTAATGACTGACCTAACTCGACACTGACTACTTCATTACTACACTTACCAATTAAATCTAGTGAGCCTGCTTGAACAAAGTTTTCAAACGCTTTGTTATACCCCATCATGGTGCCATCTAAGTCGTTAAAAATGATGTAATCAGGAATAGCATCCATCACCGAACGCAGCAAAGCATAGTCACGTTGGTGTTGTTCACTCTTAAGGCGTAACGCTTGGGTTTTTTCGTTAACACGCGTATCAAGAATCACATTTTGATCTTTCATTTGCTGCAATAAAGTACGATTTTGTCCAAAAATATCTTCAACAATTTTAAACCAATATGACCAGTCCGCTGGAGGTTTTACTTTACCTGGATCACCATGTGAGCAATGTTCAATATGATTAATAAATTCTTTAGTGGGCTTCATAAAGGTTTTGCGCGTTACGATATAGATGATACTCATAAAGGCAAATAGCCCGACAAAAAACAAAACCAGCATCAAGATAAATCGATTAAAAATAGAGGCAGTAAATTCTTGATAAGGTTGGTACTTAAGGAGAACCCAACCATTAATAGGTAGTTGATATTTTTGAATGAGCCAAGTGCCCTCTTTGTGACTGTCGGGTAATTGATTAATGCGCTGATAGGAATAACTTGCTAATTGCTTTGGTGCAATATCTTGCCAAGTCAGCTTGGTTGATAAGGCTTGATTATCAGCCGTTTTGTGGATGAGAATATTGTTCTTTTCATCAAGCAATATTAACGCTTGATTAGGTTTACTAATATCAGGCAAACCATCACTCAAACTTGATAAACTAAAGTCCATTAGCACCGCGCCAGCGAGTGATCGATTACGATAGACAGCTGTGCCTAACGAAGCACTCAAGCCTTTACCTGCTGAATCTAAATAAGGTGGTGACCAAAAGAAATTGTCGTCGCCAGGCAATAGCGTTTTAATGCTATTGATATTGTCATTATTTAAGTTATGTTCTGAGAACCGCCAACTATCACGCCCTATCCAAGGATATAGGCTAACAAATTGATTTAAAGAGATGTAATAAAACCAATTAGATTCTTTAATTGAATTTTTGGCAATAATAAATGCTGGCGTTAACGCATTTGCCATTGCCAGCTCTTGCTTTTGTAACTCATCAAAATCAGCAACCTGCCCGATACCCGTTATACTTCCTCGGTAATTTTTTCGATGAGCAAAAGAATCTCGGCTATTTTTCTTTAAATAGAATTCATTACCGTCTTGTTCAAGTGGCGGGGTTGTAGCAAGTAACTCTTCGGGGAAAGAAAGATGATAATTAGCAAATTTTTTAATGCCAGCAATACTTTTTAACCCCAAAATCAAGGTGTTTTCTAACTGCTTAGCACGTGTAGTTAAGGTGCGAAGTTCTCGTGCCTGATATGAATCTAACTCAATAAAATATCGGTAAGACGCTATCGACATAGCAATCAATGTTATTACGATAAACACAGCCAAAACAGAACGATTGTAACGACTAAACACCTGTTCTTTGGAGGACTTATCAAACACTGTTGCAACCTTATATTTATTCAGATAATTTTAATTTATAACAATTAATACATCTTACTTAAAATAGTCTTTGATAACTAGTCGCACGGCTAAGTCGGTCAATTATCAAAACTAAAGGCTCAAAAATGAGCCTTTAAATATTACCTATAAAATCAGCTGACCCTATAAATTTTCCTCGGCGAAAGAGGCTAATCGACTTCTCACCACACCATTTAGATTAATAGTTGAGCTACCTGAAAAGTCTTTAAAACGTTCAACAATATAGGTTAGCCCTGACGTAACCGCCGTTAAATAATTACTATCAATTTGAGCAAGATTACCTGAACAAACCAGCTTAGTACCCTCACCGCAACGAGTGATAATTGTTTTTAATTGCGATGCCGTTAAGTTTTGACATTCGTCGAGCAAAACCAAAGAGTTTTGAATACTTCTGCCGCGCATAAAATTCACTGACTTAAACTGAATATTGGCTTTTTCCATTATGTAATCAAGGCTACCATTCATATTTTCATCTTGTTTATGCAACACTTCTAATGAATCGGTAATAGCCGCGAGCCAAGGCGCCATTTTTTCTTCTTCTGTTCCGGGTAAAAAGCCAATAGACTCAGCAATTTCTGGAGTACTGCGCGTAACGATGACTTTATCATAGAGGCCACGTTCTATTACTTGTTCAAGCGCTGACGCCAGCGCTAGCAGTGTTTTCCCACAACCTGCTGGCCCAGTAAGAATCACTAAATCTATGCTTGGGTCAAGTAAAGCATCCAATGCCATCCCCTGGTAAATGTTTTTTGGATGGATCCCCCACGCTTGTTTTGCCATTAAACGGTCTCGGCTTAAATCCATTATCGACAATTTTTCGTCATCCCAACCAGTAACTTTGCCGGCAAAGTTCTCACTATCATCAATAAGATATTCATTCATGTAAGTATTAGGAAGGACATCACGCTTAACATAGTGGGTGGTATTTCGGCCTTCAGTTTCACTTTCACACTCATTAACATGTTGCCAAAAGTCACCTTCAAACTTGTGATAGCCTTTCGTTAAAAATTTAATATCATCGATAAGCTGATCTGTACGGTAATCCTCAACATAAGCCAAACCTGCGCCTTTAGCTTTTAAGCGCATATTAATATCTTTAGTGACCAAGACAACTTTATTGGGCGCCTTTTTTTCCTGTAGGTATAAAGCCGCGTTAATAATACGATTGTCATTTTCATTAAAAGATAACCGGCCAGCTTTTTGCTCTAAGGTATAATCATTAAAGATTGATAAACAACCACTGGGATGTTCGTCATCATTTTGAGGTAATTTAACACCCGCAAGTACTTCTTCAGGAGTGGCATCGACAAGCATATCTTCAAGTGCACGTATCGCAACACGGGCATCTCGACTAACATCTTTGCGGCGGTCTTTAATGGAGTCTAATTCTTCAAGCACAGTCATGGGGACGACCACGTCGTGCTCTTTAAAAGAGAGAAAAGCGAAAGGTTCGTGTAATAAAATATTTGTGTCTAATACGTAAAGAATTTTTTCATCATTCATACAAAGATCTCCTATCTAAGTTAACGTGACACAGAAGAATCGTTAAGTAAGCTTAATCACTTAGTCTTCAACTGCGACTAAAAAACCAAAAACAGTAACTATACCTTTACCGATCACCTTATTACGTGAATGATAACTTTACTTTGCCAGCTAAATTTATCACTGGCAAGTGGCATCGAAAGATTATTTGTCCTCAGACAAACTTTATTGCCGCCTTTTGTAAATTCTCGGCATTTTTTGGTGATCCTAACTATGATTAACGTTACTATAGCGCCCTTTTTTAATGCCGTATTGGCGTGTTCTGTTGCACAAGTTTTTAAAAATCGTGCAAGGTTTTAATTTTTGGAGTTTTTATATGGTTTTTTACCCTGGTCAACGATGGATAAGTGACGGAGAGTCGGATCAAGGATTAGGCACGGTACTAACGGTTGAACACCGTTTTGTTTCTATTTTATTTACCGCTACCGGTGAATCGCGCCAATATGCCATAGCAAATGCACCATTAACACGTGTTATTTTCAACCAAGGGGATAGTATTCCTAGCCACGAAGGCTGGATGCTTATCGTTGAAGAGGTTGAAGATATTGACAACTTACTCACTTACCATGGTAAGCGCCAAGATACCGGTGAAGAAACGTCACTAAAAGAAGTGATGATTGACCACTTTATCAAATTTAATAAACCGCACGATCGATTGCTTAATGGTCAAGTTGACCGTCTCGACTGGTTTCGTTTACGCAAAGATAGCTTAAAACACCAGCATACTCAGCAGCAATCGCCATTAATGGGTTTAAGTGGTGGCAGAGTCAGTTTAATTCCTCATCAACTTTATATCGCTGAAGAAGTTGGCTGTAGATTTGCACCTCGCGTGTTACTTGCCGATGAAGTTGGTTTAGGTAAAACCATTGAAGCTGGCCTCATTATTCACCAGCAGCTTGTTACCGGTCGTGCACAACGTATTTTAATTATTGTGCCTGAATCACTTATGCATCAGTGGTTGGTAGAAATGTTACGCCGTTTTAACTTACATTTTAGTATTTTTGATAGTGAACGTTGCCAAGAAATAAAAAACTCAGGTGAACAAGAAAATCCATTTAGTACTGAACAACTCGTTTTGGTTAATTTAGATTTTGTTACCAAAAATCCAGAGTGGTATGAAGAGCTCATTGCTGAGGACTGGGATTTAATGGTAGTTGATGAAGCTCACCACTTAAATTGGCATCAAGACAACCCTAGCATTGAATATTTATGTATTGAGCAACTAGCCCAGACTATCCCTGGGGTTTTGTTATTAACAGCAACACCAGATCAACTTGGTCATGAAAGCCACTTTGCACGTTTACGCTTGCTTGACCCTGACCGTTTCTTTGATTATCAAAAATTTACAGAAGAAGAAAGCCATTATACTGAAGTCGCCAATGCCGCCAATGCTTTGGTAGCTAAAGATGCTTTGTCGCCAGCACAACAAGTAACATTGACTAAGCTATTAAAAGAAACTGATATCAGTCAACATTTAATAAACGTCAATATAGCATTGCCCAGCGATAATGAAATACTTGCGCAAGATGCATCACGAGAACAAGTGCTAACACAACTACTCGACCGTCATGGCACTGGCCGTATTCTTTTTAGAAACAGCAGAAATACCATAAAAGGTTTCCCTGAGCGTGAATTGCATTCTACGCCTTTAGCTTTACCAGAGGCTTATCAAGAGCAAATCAATGAGTTTTTATTATCGGACACTAGTGAAAATTTAAAAACCTTGGCTCAAGCTAAACAAGTTTTTACGCCTGAAATTTTATTTTCGTTAAACAGCCATGAAAATTGGACTGATATCGACCCTCGTGTTGACTACTTAATCGAACTTTTACAAACATTGAAAAAAGAAAAGTTATTGGTCATTTGTGCGCATGCACAAACTGCGATTGACTTAGAAGCGGCGTTACGCGTAAAAGAAGGTATTCGTGCAGCGGTCTTTCATGAAGGTTTGAGTATATTCGAACGCGACAAAGCCGCTGCTTATTTTGCCCAAGACGAAGACAGTGCACAATGTTTACTCTGTTCTGAAATAGGCAGTGAAGGTCGAAACTTCCAATTCGCCCATCACTTAGTGTTATTTGACTTACCGAGCAACCCTGATCTTTTAGAACAGCGTATTGGTCGTTTAGACCGTATTGGACAAACACAAACCATTCGTTTGCATGTCCCCTATTTTACTGACTCTGCACAAGGATTACTTTTTGACTGGTATCAAAATGGTTTAAACGCTTTTGAACATACTTGTATCACTGGCCGAGCAATTTTTGATAAGTTTGGTGATAAACTGTTTGATTTAGCCTTAACGGCGCAGTGGCAGTCGACAGCCGCAGAAAAGTTAATCAATGAAAGCCATGAAGAGCACTTAACCCTTAAAGCGGAATTAGAGTCAGGACGGGATAAATTACTAGAATTACGTTCTTCTGGTCAAGGCCGCTCTCACCAACTAGTTAAAGAAATTTCAGCACTGGACCAACAAATTGAATTACCACAATTTATGTTTCAAGTACTTGATGTTTTTGGTATCACTCAAGACGACAAGTCAGATAATGCCATCGCTTTACAGCCTAGTGAGCACATGCTTTGTGGTAATTTCCCTTGCCTGCCTGATGATGGTACAACCATTACTTTTAACCGAGATACTGCGCTAGCTTGTGAAGATTATCACTTATTAACTTGGGACCACCCTATGGTGCGCGGAGCAATGGATTTAGTGCTCAGTGATCAAACGGGTAACTCGAGCATAGGTTTATTGAAAAACCCAGCATTGCCGGCAGGAACATTTTTTATTGAATGTATTTTTACTATCGAAGCAACCGCTCCCAATCACTTACAGCTGGGTCGTTATTTACCGACGACACCCATACGTGTTTTGGTTGATAAGAATGGCACTGACTTGGCAGATAAAGTGGGTGAAAATGTTCTAGATCAACAGCTTGCACCCGTTAAAAAACAAGTAGCGCTACAATTGGTTAAAGCCTTGAAAGATCAAGTAACACCTTTAGTAGCAAAAGCTGAAGCACATGCTAAGCCACAGGTTTTGAGCATTCAAGAAAAAGCCCTAGCCAATATGCATAAAACGCTAGATGCAGAATTTCAACGCTTAACAGCACTAAAAACTATCAACCCAAGTGTTCGCCAGCAAGAGCTCGACTTTATCAAAGTACAGCAAAGTGAATTAAGCCACTACATAGGTAAAGCACAGTTGAAATTTGAAGCGATACGTTTAATAGTGGTGAGTAACTAACGATGTCAAGCCAACACGAAATTCCAAACGATCAGCAGGCACAACAAAAAGTTGTGCCCATGGCGCCAAACCCAGAGTTTGTTTATTGCCCGCCTATGTCGCCTTACCTTGATATAATTTATCGCGATAATGATATTGTGGTGCTCAACAAGCAAAGTGGTTTATTAACCGTGTCAGGTCGCTTACCCGCTCATAAAGATTGTTTACAAAGTCGAGTGAATAAAGTGCTGCCAACCGCAACGGTAGTTCATCGATTAGATATGGCAACATCTGGTATATTGATCATGGCGTTACATAAACCTGCACATGTCGCAATTAGTCGAATGTTTCAGCAACGCGAAACGAAAAAAAGCTATATTGCCCGTGTCTATGGTCATATGAAAGATGATAATGGTTCGGTCGATCAACCGCTTATTTGTGACTGGCCAAATCGTCCACGACAAATGGTTGACCATGAACGTGGTAAACAGTCGTTGACCCATTACCGAGTATTATCACGCGATACTGATGCTAACTCGGTGCCAAGTACCTTAGTTGAATTAACCCCGATAACAGGGCGTTCTCATCAACTACGTGTCCATATGTTATTTTTAGGCCACCCTATTTTGGGTGACAGATTATACTCACATGAGTCAGCGGTTACGGCAAGTGCACGGTTATTATTGCATGCGCAAATGTTAGAGCTCGCACATCCATGTATAGAAAAGACACTCACTTTCAAAGTTCCTTGCCCGTTTCTTTGATAAGCATTTTTTCTGGTTAAGAAAATAAAGTATTTGCCGATAATTGATCATACGTCCATTAAACAATTTTCGGTAAGTACTCACCGCCTATAATTTTAAGGAACATATGTCTTTACGTGTTTTAGCTTCATTAATCATTTTCTGTCTATTTAGCCTTGTTACTATTAACAGTTATGCATTGTTATACCAAGAAGAAAATAAAACCGAAAAGCCAAAAGTTCCAGAGCAGCAAGAGGCGACAAAAACAGCAGATGAATCCGGTGATGCCAGTAAAGTAGCTCCTAAAAAACGTCCAAAAATTTTAGCCCCTATTAATTCGCTGCTGCAACAAGAACAAGATCTGACTCATTACCTAACGGCTGAAAAAATAACGCCTATGTTAGCTGGCGCTCAAGACTTTATTACCATTATCAATGAAAATACCGCCAGTAATCAAAAAGGGGTAATGATACTGCTCCCTGACTGGGGAATGAGTGCAAAAAGTAGCAACGCTTTAAATTATCTACAAAAAGTACTGCCTAGCCAAGGTTGGACAACCATAGCTATTCAGCCACCAAGTATCCCTTTAGGTTACCCTTCTCGCGCATTAAAGCGATCGATTCAACTCGAAGACGATGATAAAACCTTACTGGCACACAAAGAACATTTGACCGAACTAATGACGGCGGTGATGGAAAAAGCTAAAGATTATCCTGGTATATTTGTCGTGGTATCAAAAGGCAGTCATGCCATATTACTGGCCAATTTATACAGTACCGGTAAACTACAATCGCCAAGTGCTATGGTCATGCTTAGTGGTTATATGAATACTACAGAGCAAAGCCTCTCATTTGCTAAAGTACTGGCGACCAGTGAGTTTCCTCTCTTAGATATCTATCTGTCAAGAGAGCAGCAATTAGCGACCTCTGCCGCTAAAATTCGTAAAGCACAAGCAGTTAAAGAAATGAAAGTCTATTATCGACAAACTGAACTGCACAATAATCAAATTGGCTATTACCCTGAAAAAGCGTTGTTAAGGTCAATAAATGGCTGGCTTAAATCTATTGGTTGGTAACATCTGCTATAAACTCAAACGCTGATCTCAATAAGTTACTACCCCGTTAGCTACAATCAACAAAAAGCCCCCGCTGAAGTTATCCTCAGCGGGGGCTTTTTAATCGTTAATACAAGTTAATTCATTAGCTAACCATTATCAGCAGAGCGATTAGCACTTATAGCTTAAACTCTTGCACTGACTGTTGTAATTCTTCAGCTAACTTAGCGACTTCATTACTTGATTGTGCCGTTTGCTGTGCACCTGCCGTTGTTTGTTCAGCAATGGCAACAATAGATTCTAAATTAACGCTAATCTCATGAGCGACGACACTTTGTTCTTCAGCAGCCGCAGCAATTTGAGTACTTTTATCAAATGCCTCGTGAACCGAATGAGTAATAGTTTGCAGCGCTTTCTCAGCTTCTTCGCTCTGCTCTACACAATTTGCGGCTTGCTTCTTACCCGTATCCATAACGCCAACAGCTCGTTGAGCACCGGTTTGCAGTACCTCAATCATGTTTTGTATTTCTTGTGTAGACACTTGCGTTCTACTAGCTAGCGTTCTTACTTCATCAGCAACTACGGCAAAACCACGACCTTGCTCTCCGGCACGAGCGGCTTCAATAGCTGCGTTTAATGCCAGTAAGTTTGTTTGCTCAGCTATGCCGCGAATGACGTCAAGAATACCACCGATAGAAGCACTGTCTTGCTGTAGTTTATTAATAACTTGTGCTGCTTCTTCAACTTCGTCAGCAAGTAAGCCGATAGTTTGGCGATTGCGTTCAGAAATAATTTTTATACGCTTGGCTTCGTCATCAGCTTGCTTTATTTCACCTAGTGTATCATTAGCACTAGATAGTACACTTTGAGAAGTACTGCTCATTTGCGTAGTCGCAGAAGCGGCTTGTTCAACTTGTGAGCGTTGTTCTGCAATAGCAATGGTACCTTGTGCGGTTACCGCTGAAGTTTCTTCTGCGGCAGTTGCTAGTTGTGTAGAGCGACTAACAATACCTTGAATAAGCGTACGCAAACTATCAATTAATAAATTACAGTTACGTGATAATTCAGCAAATTCATCTTTACCCGTTTCATCTAACTTATGAGATAAATCACCAGAAGCAACGATGTTAAGCATTTTATTAACCAAAGACAGTGGTCGGGTAATACTAAGCAGTGTAAACCAAGCAATACCAATTGCGGCAACAATTGAAAAAATCATAATACCTATAGTTTGTGAGTTACCATCGGCCACTTTTTCTTGAACAAGTTTACCCGCCGTCATCGCAGTTTGATTCGCTAAATCGACTTGTTTTTCTAAAATGGCATTGGCTTTTTTGATGTCACGTTCTGCAGCATCTAAGTTTTCTGTTGCGACTTTAAGGGCAATCAGTTGTTTATCTTTGTGAGAAAAAATATCATTGTTAGAGTTAATTAATTCAGTTAATTCACTCAAAGCAACAGACAAATCATCAGCTACATCTTCGGCGCCTTGATTAGATAGCTCGGATATAATATCGGTAAATGATTTATTTACATCAACAAAGCTATTGGATATTTGGTTACCCACTAAATCTGTTGACGACCTGTCGATTAAACCTCGATATTCAAGTGCTGAGCTTACTAGCCCATTAAGTAAGGTTTCAATACTTTCACCTAAACTAACCGCTCGCTGAAGCTTAGTGTCAGCTAAGTCGTGGTCGGCAAGGTCTAGTAACATCGTAGCTGCATCATCAGCTTTTTCTTCAAGGTTAGCTATTTTTTCTCTTAAAATAAGTGCTTGATTAATACTGGCTTGCCTATTACTAAAAACCAATCCTATTTCTTTTTCGAGATCTGCATAAACTGAATCGACTTGACCTAGATTAGTTAATAAAGAATTTTCATTTCGCACCACTTGCTTTAATTTCTTCAGCTCAGTAGAAAAGTCATCTTTATCTTGATTATATGCCGTAAGATTATTATTAAGTGGCGTTAATTCGGTTTGATAATATGCACGTAAAGTAAGGTTACCTATTTGGGTTAAGGTGTTAGCAAGCTTGTTACT
This sequence comes from Colwellia sp. BRX8-4, assembly GCF_014077345.1. Lineage (NCBI taxonomy): Bacteria > Pseudomonadati > Pseudomonadota > Gammaproteobacteria > Alteromonadales > Colwelliaceae > Colwellia > Colwellia sp. BRX8-4. The sequence continues at coordinate 71,213 of NZ_JACGVS010000004.1, read as the reverse complement.
CCCTTTTAATGTTGGGATCGCCAACTCACTTTGTTGTACAGTAGAGCCTTTAATTATGTTCAAATTCCATAGAGATATAGCACTAGTTATTACTAGTAAGACTGCAATAATGGCAAAACCACCCATTATTTTCATTGCTACCGTTAAATTCATAAATGTCACCGTGTAAATAGATAGTATTGAGTACGAGTGTAAACTAAATTAATTGCTACTTCCTTGAATGCAGGCCTATATTTTCAAAGCCAATAATCATAGCTTATTTGTCATTATTGTCGATTAGATTATCGGTTAATATTGTTAAAAACTTAACCGTTAATTTTATTATAACAAGCTTAAGCTATTTTTCACCTTTAGTTATTGCTTTATCATAAGTTTTTTTATTTTTGTTTTGTACTGTGGCAAGGCTCAGTAAACAACTGCTTGTCAGACCATCGTAATAACGTTAGATGTCCGCCCCAGACGCACCCTGTATCTAATGCATAAATATTGTCAACAGGACAGTGCCCCATTAATGAAGCCCAATGACCAAATATCCAACTATAATTTGTTTGTTTTTGTGTAAACTCAAACCAAGGTTTTATATGGGCAGGTGCTTGCTCAACTGCAAGCTTACATGAAAACTCTAAGCCATAATCGAGTTGGCAATAACGCATTCTGGTCAGTGAGTTAACGGTCACTCGAAATTTTTCATCAGCAGATTTTGCCAAAGACCATAGATTAGGTTCTTCACCATACATTATGGCTAACCAATCATTTCTTAGCGCTGATGCTAGCTTGATATTAACATCGTTTGCTTGTTCCATAGCTTCTGCAGGTGTCCAAAAGGGTGGCAAACCTGCATGACTCATATAAACATTTTCATTGGGTAACTTTTGGATAAGCGGTTGACTAGCAAGCCAACCCATTAACTCATCAACGTCTGCAGCAGCTAATAATTCATCGAAACAATCACTAGCTTTTGTTTTTTTCAAGCCACCATAAATAGCTAATAAGTGCAGGTCATGATTACCTAAAACCACTCGAGCACTATTACCCAGTGCTTTTATATATCTCAGCGTTTTTAAGGAGTCTGGACCTCTAGCAACCAGATCACCCGCTAGCCAAAGCTGGTCAGTTTCAGGCGAAAAGGCAACTTGGTCTAGTAAGGCGCGTAGTTCGTGGTAACAGCCTTGAATATCTCCGACAAAATAGATAGCCATAAACGAAGCGTCGCAGTTAGTTAAGAATGTGTGGCTGAGCTAAACCAAAAACAGGTATCTCAACTTGTTGCAAGTCATTATCATCACTTAGCATTTGGTAATGGCCCTGCATAGTACCGACTGGGGTTTTTAAGATACAACCGCTGGTATAAGTGTACGTGTTGTCTGGGGCTATGATAGGCTGCTTACCGATAACACCTTCACCGGCAACGGTAGAGGTCTTATTGTCGCCATCGGTAATCAACCAATAACGAGACAATAATTTAACCGGTTTATTACTATTATTGGCAATACTAATCGTATAACTAAATACATAGTTCTTTTCGTTTTCAATCAATTGTGAGGCAATATACTCAGTTTTAACGCTGACCGAAATATCATATCCCATAGAAATTGATTCGACTGTAGTTAATGTTGAATCGTCCTTCATAACTCAACCGGGTTATCAGTTAAGAAATTTGCCAGTTTGATATAATCTGTGATCGGTAAGTTCTCTGCACGAAGTCTTGCATCGATACCTAAAGCCGCTAATTGTTCAACCGTAAACAATTTTTTAAAACTATTGCGTATCGTTTTTCTACGTTGGTTAAATGCCGCCAAACAAACTTGGTTAAGCGATTTAATATCTTTTACTGGATTTTTAATCTCACCATGAGGAATTAATCTCACGATAGCAGAATCAACCTTAGGCGCTGGCTTAAAAGCTTCTGGGCCTATTTGCATAACAGGGATAACCTGACACTGATATTGCGTCATGATTGAAAGTCGACCATAGGCTTTACAATTTTCACTAGCAGCCATACGTTGAACAACTTCTTTTTGCAGCATAAAGTGCATATCTTTCACGCTATCTTTAAACGTTAAAAGATGAAAAATAAGTGGCGTAGAAATGTTGTAAGGTAAGTTGCCAAAAATTCTTAAAGGTCGTTCTGCGGTCGCTATTTCACTAAAATCAAATTTAAGGGCATCCGCTTCGTAAATAGTAATTTTATCAGCAATAAAAGGATGATGGCGTAAACGATGGGCAAGATCTCTGTCAAGTTCGACAACAGAAATAGCACCGGCTCGGTCAATAACCGGTTCGGTTAATGCGCCTAATCCAGGACCAATCTCGATAAGATTTTCTCCTGGCTCAGGGTCGATAGCATCAACAATTTTACTGATCACACCTTCGTCATGTAAAAAGTTTTGTCCAAAGCGTTTTTTGGCCTGGTGGCCTAGATGAGTTTTATTATTCATGATTGATTATTTGCTAATTTAATGGCTGTGGTGATTGCTTCAATAAAGCTTCCTGGGTCAGCTAAGTTGGTACCCGCTAATTCAAGTGCGGTACCGTGATCTACCGAGGTTCGAACAAAAGGTAAGCCTAAGGTAATATTAACCGAAGCGCCAAAGCCTTTATATTTCAAGACTGGCAAGCCTTGATCATGATACATAGTTAAAATGGCATCAGCATCACTTAAGTACTTCTCCTGGAAGATAGTATCAGCAGGTAATGGCCCAATAAGCTTGATGCCTTCATCTCTGAGTACATTTAAGGCTGGGATCATCACATCGATTTCTTCTCGACCTAGATGCCCATCTTCTCCCGCATGAGGGTTTATGCCACAGACGTAGATTTTAGGCTCTTTAATACCAAATTTATTAATAAGATCGGTATTTAAAATACGGGTGACTTTTTGTAAACGTTCTGCGGTGATCGCTTTAGAAACATAAGCTAAAGGAATATGCGTTGTCACTAATGCAACTCTTAAGCCTTCTGTCGCCAACATCATCACGACATCGGCACAGTTAGCTTGGCTAGCAAAATATTCTGTATGACCACTGAAAGCGATACCCGCTTTATTAATTAACCCTTTATGCACGGGGCCAGTGACAATAGCATCGATTTCACCAGAGATATTTTTTTCACTGGCAATTCTTAATGTTTCAATGACATAACTACCATTTTCAGCATTAAGCTCACCAGGAATACAAGCCTCAGCCATATCGACAGACAATATCGTTAGTGTCCCAGCTTTTTGAGGTTTAGCGGCTTTCGAAACATCATAATCAATAAATGTGAGTGGTAAACCTAAAACTTCAGCGCGCTCTTGCATTAACTTTTTACAAGCAATTACCACAAGCTCAACGGGCCAATCTTGCTGAGCAATGAAAATGGTTAAGTCTGGGCCAATTCCTGCAGGTTCGCCTGGCGTGATAGCTATACGCTTTGTCATTATTTTGTATCTCGACTAAAAATCTCTACATAGGCTTCATCACGAAGCTCTTTAATCCAACGCGCACTTTCTAAACCAAACTTTCTATTGAATAAAATGCGACGAGCTTTACTTTCATTCATTTGTTCTGTCGCATCAAGTGTTCTTCGACCGGTTAATTGCGCTAAATGCCAACCAAATGAAGTTCTAAAAGGCTTATGCATTTCATCAACTTTTAATCGCGCTAAGGCCGCCTTAAAAGTAGGATCGTAAACATCAGGGTCTGACCAACCTAGATCACCACCTCGCACTGAAGTAGGTCCGTCTGAATACTCTTTAGCTAAGTCGCCAAAATCAGCTTCACCTGCGTTAACTCTGTCCATAAGGCCTAGCAGAATACTTTCAGCTTTGGCTTCACTCAAGATAACAGAAGGTTCAATCAATATGTGCCGTGCTTTCACTTCTTCTACTTCAACGATTTGCAAACCACGAATATCTATAATTTTTACAATACTAAAACCTAAACCGGTACGGATAGGTCCTAAAATTGATTCTTTTTTCTCACCATCAACAATTGATGAGAATAATGTCGGTAATTCATTGATATTTTTCCAACCTAAATCACCACCTTCTAAGGCATTTGAACCGCCTGAAGAAGCAATAGCAATTTTTGCAAAGTCACTGCCGTTATTAAGCAATTCAATTACTTTTTCAGCCCGAACTTTAGCGGCATTCATATCATCTTGTGTTGGATTCGCTGGGAACTCAATCAGTATGTGTCCCAGACGATATTCAACATCAGTATTAATTTTTTCTTCCATAGAAGAAATCAAATTAGCCACGTCTTGTGGTGAAACATAAATACGGCGACTAACACTATTGCGGCGTACCTCGCCAGAAATAAGTTCAGTTCTGACTAGTTCACGATACTTATCGTAATCTGTGCCATCTTTAACAAGATTCTGACGAAACTGGTCTAACGTTAATTTTTCTTCTTTCGCCATATTCGTTAGCGTTTCATCAAGCTGTGCATCACTCACTTGCACACCCATACGTTCGCCTAATTGAGTGATCAACGCATCGTTGATCAACTTTTCAGTGACCTGCGTTCTTAACGCTTTATCTGATGGTAAACTTTGATCATTTTTTAGTGCTTGTTTTTTTATGGTTGCGATTAGGTCTTTTATTTCAGATTCCAAAACAACACCACCATTTACAATGGCTGATACTCGATCAAGTTCAACTTGTTGTGCTTGTACTGGAAAAAAAGATGTTACCGTCAAAGCGCTTGTTAAAAGTAAAAATTTCAATGATTTTTTCATGTATCGTCTATTTCTTATATTTAATTATTGAGAAAGTAAGGGCGTTTGTAGCCAAATATACTTGAGTTGAACATATCTGTAATGTCTTTTGTTCTCATGCTAAATCTTAGCATAAAACCATTGTTGAATTCATCGCGATTTTTATTATTACTCGATGGTTCATCAAAGTTTGCTGTAATATAACGATGATAAGCAAAACTCAGTGACCAACAGCAACTTTGGTACTGTAAACCCGCATAAGTTTCTATGCTTCGATTTTGCTGTAAATCTTGAGTTACTCGGCTAATAACTTGCCAATTTTTATTTATGCTGACATTCCCCGCTAAAGATAGTTGCTCTAATGTTATACCTGAGACATCACGAGTGTATCGATGGTTCAATTGTATTGTTTGATTTTCACCAAAAAGATAATCAATACTGGTTTGACTCTTGTTGGTAACATCATCTTCTGTATTATATTGAATGTCGCTACTGAACTGCCAACTACTATTTATACGAGCGTAGACTTCTGCCGCTAATGCCGAAGCATCGGCTACAATTCCTTGGTTTTCTTCAAAGGTAAAATTACTGTCATTAAGATAAACAATTCGTCCTAAGCTGACCCTAAGTTGTTCTTGATTGGCACTGTCGAGTAAACGACTCGTTATTCCCCAAGAATATTGATTAGCTTGAGCTATCCTATCTAAACCACTAAAACGTTTATCACGAAATAGACCGTTATAGTCATCTTGTAGTGTGGTTGTATCATATAGCCCTATATTACTTTGATCTTTTTCAGGAATATAAAGATATTGCAGTTGCGGCTCTAAGGTTTGTGTAAAACTATTTCCCCAAAAATGACTTTGCCTATCAAAATTAACCCCACCATGAAAACGGACTTTAGGTAATGTTCTGCTTACACTTTCTTCAAGCTCACTTTCCAAAGGAATATTGTCTTGTTGGTAATGGGTTTGTAGTATTTTAAATTCTGAATTCAAAAACCAAGCTGGCGTAACCAAAGGGAAGGTTAAACCCGCTTCAACATGATAGCGCTGTGCGGTTACTTGAGTTTTATCGGCATTGTCAAAATTGGTGACTTCAGAATAGACATCGAATAACCCGTCTAAAACATCAATTTTTTGATGGCTGGCAAGTTCGAGTTGAGCAAGCGCTTTATAGTTTGTTTTATTATCGCCGAGTACTTCAAAGTCTTGTAATTTTACCTTGGCTTGCCAACTATCCGCAAAATAAGCTAATTCACCTGTTTGATATAAGTAAGCATCATTATCATTGTAGTGCTTACTACCAATATCAACTAAATAGTTATCATCACTAATTGTTGTGTAGTCAACGAAAGCGCGAAAGCGCTCTGAAAAGGTGCCAACATGTTGCATACGCACTAAATATCGTGCATCGGTGCTATTTTCTTGTTCATTGTCTTGATCTAGATATTCGAGATCAAATTGTCCTTGTTGTTCATCATGCAAATAACGAAATTCTGTCATTAATTGACTGCCACGCTTCAACATGTATTTTGGGGTAATCGTCGCATCAATATTAGGGGCAATATTCCAGTAATAAGGAATTGACGTGGTAAAACCTGATTTACCTGAATTACCAATTTCAGGATATAAAAAACCCGATTGTCTATCATCACCAATAGGAATCGTAAAATAAGGTAGGTACAAGACCGGCACATTAAAAACTGAAAACCTTGCATTATAAGCTTCTAAATAACGTTCATCTTTAGAAATATTAATTTCGCTGGCATTCATTTGCCAATCAGGTGAAGCGCCATAACAAGTAGTAAAAGAAGAGTCAATTAATGACAAGGTACCTTCTCTAGACACAGAAATAATACCAGCACCACCGTGTCCTGCTATTCCCGCGAGTTGATACTGAGTATTTTTCAAGGTAGTCGCGCCGAGCGATTCACTTATGTTCAATTGGTCGGCAAAAATATCAATGCCTTTATTTTGAAAGTGAATATCGCCCGTGGCCTTAACCGATGAACTTTCTCTATTAAGCTCAATCTCATTAGCAAGAATTGTCTGCTGACTGTTAATCAACATTACATTGCCGGTAAATTTAGCGACTTTATTTTTATTAATACCCGATTTATCAGCTAAAATAGTGATCGCTTTACTCTTTTCAGTAGATTGAGTAGCGGTTAACTGTGGGTAAGTCGGTATAGGGCATTGAGCCATACCATCGAGAATATCGGTAACTTGTTGAGCAACACTATATTTAGCCATTGATAAACAAGTAATTATTAAAATTAAATAGCGCGGAAATGACATTAAAAGTCCGATAGATGAATGATTAAAGCAACAAAGATGAAAGCGAGCCACATTTTATACTCAAACACTTAGATAATATAGCAATTTTCTTTAGGGTGCTAATTCGGTATATTGGTAATACGGGTTGGCATTACTCATTTATGCCCTCACCTAAGATAACTATTAGTACCATTTACTTGAGGAATAGAAAACTTGCCAAGCTCTCGAATTCAAGCGTTACACCTATGGTTGGATAAACAATTTTCAGGCGAACATATTCAATTGACCCCCTTAACTGGCGATGCTGGCTTTCGCTGCTATTATCGCTTTTCGATAAAGGGTCGTTCATTTATCGCCGTTGATGCCCCTAAAGATAAATCTAATAACGCGGCTTTTGTTTTTATGCAAAAGAGTCTTAAGGATAATAATGTCTTAGTGCCTGAAATTATTGCGGCTGATTTATCACTAGGTTTTCTTTGCTTAGCTGATTTTGGTGAAACGCTATTAGCTGATATTTTATCGACTGAAAATATCATTATCACCTATCAAAAAGCTATCGATATTTTACCAAAAATTCAGTCTGCATTGCCCAAGAATACTCAAGAATTACCGCATTATGATCAAGCATTTGTTGAGCTTGAACTGAATATTTTCTCACAATGGTTATTAACTGAGCACCTATCAATTATATTAACTACTGAAGAGCAACAGCAGTTAATAGATTGCTTTTCAATATTAACAGAAAATATGCTGAGCCAACCGCAAGTCTTAGTGCACCGAGATTACCATAGTAGAAATATTATGATCCTCGAGGATAATAATTTCGGCATTATTGACTTTCAAGACGCGGTCATTGGTCCTATCACTTACGATATCGTCTCGTTACTCCGTGACTGCTACCTGAAATGGCCGAACGAGTCTGTTTCATTGTTACTAAACCGCTATATAGATATAATGACAGAGCACTATTCATTAAACGATATCACTCGCCAGCAATGGCAGCGCTGGTTTGATTTAACTGGCTTACAACGCCACATTAAAGCGAGTGGTATCTTTGCCCGTTTACATCATCGCGATAATAAAAGCGGCTACTTAAAAGATATTCCGCTAACACTTAGCTACCTTGTTGAGATCAGTGAAAAATACCCTGAATTAGCCTCTTTACATCAGCTTTTATTAGTAAAAGTACTGCCTGCGATGCAAAATCTTAAAGCGGGTACATTAACATGAAAGCGATGATTTTAGCCGCTGGTCGTGGTGAACGTATGCGCCCCTTAACGGATCATTGCCCAAAACCTTTACTCAGAGTAGCTGGGATCCCGCTAATCGAATACCATATTAATAAACTCGCCCAGTGTGGCATCACAGATATTGTTATTAACTATGCCTGGTTAGGAGAGATGATCGTTGACTATTTAGGTGATGGTAAAAAATTCGGGGTTAATATAAGCTACAGTCCAGAAAATAGTGGTGCACTTGAAACGGCTGGCGGTATTATTCAAGCGCTACCTTTATTAAGCAATAATAACGATAATGAAGCCTTTATGCTGATAAATGGCGATATATTTACTGATGTTAACTTTGCTAACTTACCGACATTAGCCAAAGACCGGTTAGCGCATATCTGCTTAGTTAACAATCCTGATCATAATATAAAAGGTGATTTTATTTTTGATAACAATCAACTCACCAATATTGTAAATCAGTCAGAATCAACACAGAAAAATACTTACACCTTTAGTGGTATTAGTTTATTTCGCGCTGATTTTTTTAAAGATAAAAATGCCATGCCAGCATTAAAGCTTGGTCCGATGCTCAAAAGTGCGGTTAGCGACGGTACGGTTTCAGCAAGCATACTCGATTGTGCATGGACCGATGTTGGTACGCCAGAACGTTTAGCGTATCTAAATAGATAAGTTAATCAATTAATAACACAAACAGGTAATATTGATAATGAGAATATGGGGAAAACTTTTAGGCTTTATATTTGGTTTTATGCTGAGTAAAAACCTACTAGGTGCATTAATAGGCATGTTTATTGGTCATAACTTTGATAAAGGCAGAGGCCTTAATTTCAATAATCTTTCAGGCTCGAAAAGCTCAGAAAGTGAACGCCAGAGCGCATTCTTTTACACTTCTTTTTCAGTGATGGGCTACATGGCAAAAGCGAATGGCTTAGTGTCAAAGCATGAAATTGAATTCGCCAATGCTTATATGGACAAATTATCGTTGCAGGGAGAGTCAAGACAACAAGCGCAAGATGCCTTTAGAGAAGGTAAAATGGCGGGTTTTCCACTGAACGATAACCTTGCAAAATTTAAACAAGTTTGCGGAAATCGTCATGATTTATTATTACTCTTTTTAGAGATTCAAATTCAAGTCGCTTTTGCTGATGGTCACCTAGACAGTGATGAACGCCAAGCCTTACACACCATAGCGCAGCAATTAGGCTTTTCAAGTAAAGAGCTTGATAGACTCTTAGAAATGATTATCGCTGGTGCACAATTTCATCAAGGTCAATCAGGTAAAAGCTCTCAATCTCAATTAGAGAATGCCTACAAAGTGTTAGGTGTTGCAGCAGACACACCTGAAAAGGATATTAAGAAAGCTTATCGAAAGTTAATGTCGCAACATCATCCTGATAAGTTGGTTGCTAAAGGTTTACCACCAGAAATGATGGAAATTGCCAAACAAAAAGCACAAGATATTCAAGGGGCATACGAGTTAATCACTAAAAACAAATAACCGCTAATGCCTGTTATTACCAGCAGATATTAGTGCCTAGCTTGCTAGCCGCTCAATGAAAAACGCATACTAGCGTATGCGTTTTTTTTCTTTAAGGTGTTTATTTTCGTTGATAAACACAAAAATCCACATCAAAACTATTTTTGTCATCGGCACTGAGTTTAACGCTACAGGTTAGTTGCCAATCTTCCACCGTATTATATTCAGGAAACTGAGTATCGCCATCGATATCGGCTTTGATATGAGTAATGTAAAGACGGTTAGCGAGGGGTAAACAATGGCTGTAAATAGCACCACCACCAATGACCATCACTTCGTCTACTTCACCCGCTAGCAGTAAAGCTTGCTCGACTGACGTAGCACTGTCTACACCATCAGCGCGGTAGTTTTGGTCACGTGAAATAACAATATTTTGTCTACCTGGTAAAGGACGACCAATAGATTCATAGGTCTTTCGCCCCATAATAATCGGCTTACCTAACGTCGTTTTTTTAAAATAGGCTAAATCAGCCGGTAAGTGCCACGGCATATTATTATCTTTGCCAATAATACGGTTATCAGCATGGGCGACAATCATCGAAAGTAGGGTCATTAACATGGTCTCTCTAAAGGGAATAATTCACTATGTGCTTAATGAAATAACTCATTATTGTTTCACGGGCTTATTTAACATCACTCATCAGGGGATGATAGCGATTTACCCCCTAAAAAAAAAGCTCAAGTAAATTATACTTGGGCTTTTTTATAACAACTAACTAAATGAACAGTGAATAATTACTTACGATATTCAACTTCTACATCGTATTCATCTTCATCCCAGTCTTCGTCACCTAATTCGTCTTCAACGCCGGATACCGCTTCTTCGTGGTAAGTATCCCACTTGAACTCAACCGTTTTATCTTCAGGTGTTTCTTCGATTTCTGGAGGAAGCCCTTCGATAAAAGTCATCACGCCTTGCGTTAGGTCAGCGGTACCAAATTTATTGATAGCAGAGACACTTCGTACTTCGCCAGTCCAATTTAAGCCAGCAACAATACTATCTGTTAGCGCTTTCGCTTCATCTTCTAACATTAAATCAAGCTTGTTAAACACTAACCAGCGCGGTTTAGCAAAAAGTTTTGCTGAATGACGCTCTAATTCACTGATAATAGTTTTAGCGTTTTCAAGCGGATCAGAACCATCGGCAGGCATTACATCAACAAGATGTAATAAAATTCGACAACGCTCTAGATGCTTAAGAAACTGTGTACCTAAGCCTGCGCCTTCTGCTGCGCCTTCAATCAAACCAGGAATATCAGCAATAACAAAACTACGTTGCGTATCTAGGCGAACTACACCTAAGTTAGGCGCCAACGTAGTAAATGGATAATCTGCTACTTTAGGTCGAGCCGCTGAAACACTGCGTATCAAAGTAGACTTACCTGCATTAGGTAAACCTAACAAACCTACATCGGCGAGTAACAATAGCTCAAGCTTGAGACTACGTATTTCGCCCGGTGTGCCATCGGTTTTTTGACGAGGAGCGCGGTTAGTACTACTTTTAAAACGCGTATTGCCTAAACCATGCCAGCCGCCTTTAGCCACTAACATTTTTTGTTCATTGCGGGTTAAGTCACCTAATTGTTCACCGGTGTCTACATCCATAGCACGTGTACCAACAGGTACTTTCAAAATTAAATCTTCTGAACCTTTACCCGTACAATCACGACTTTGACCGTTTTGACCGCGCTTAGCACGATGAAAACGCTCGAAGCGGTAATCAATTAAGGTATTCAGGCTTTCGTCAGCCATTAAATAAACGTCACCGCCGTCACCGCCGTCACCACCATTAGGTCCGCCGTATTCAATGTACTTTTCTTTTCGAAAACTTACACAACCGTTGCCGCCGTCTCCGGCCTCAACTCTAATTTCAACTTCATCAACGAATTTCATGGTGCTTTGAAACACTCCAAGATTAAACTATTGCCTTATTATAAGTTATTTTTTGCACTTACGAAAACAAAGTTATTTTTTATACAAAATGAATACCCTTTAAACTAATTAAAGTTACATCATTAAAAGTAAATAAATTTTCAACAACGAGGCGCTTGGTTAAGCAATAGCTGACTATTGGGATTGAAGCAACGAAGTTATTGACTATTTAGGTCATTTAAAAATGAGCCATTAATTAGTGCAATAAGTATTAGATACTCAAGTAATTAAGTATCAAAAAAAAACCCTGCTTAAAGCAGGGTCTTTATTAAGTTTGAGTAACGTTACTAAGCAACAATACTTACAAACTTACGGTTTTTAGGACCTTTAACATCAAATTGTACTTTACCATCAGTTAAAGCAAATAATGTGTGGTCTTTACCAATACCCATGTTTGTTCCAGCGTGGAATTTAGTACCACGTTGACGAACAATAATGTTTCCAGCTAATACAGCTTCGCCACCAAAACGCTTAACACCAAGGCGTTTAGCTTCTGAATCGCGACCATTTCGTGTACTACCTGCAGCTTTCTTATGTGCCATCTTAAATCGCTCCTAATTAGCCGTTAATGCCAGTAATTTTCACTTCAGTGAACCATTGACGATGGCCCGCTTCTTTACGTGAATGCTTACGACGTTTAAATTTAACAATTTTAACTTTATCAGCACGGCCTTGATTTACAATCTCAGCTACTACTTTACCGCCAGCAATGTAAGGCGCGCCTACATTAACTGCTTCGCCGTCAGCGATCATTAAAACGTTATCGAATTCTACTGTTGCACCAATTTCAAGCTCAAGCTTTTCAAGGCGAACTGTTTGTCCTTCAGTTACGCGGTGTTGTTTACCGCCACTTTGGAATACAGCGTACATACCTACTCCGTAAAGCGTCATTTTATTTAGACGCTAGATTTTAAAATATAGGGCGCGAATTCTACGCGAAGATTTTTATTCAGGCAAGTCTAATTCGCATCTATTTCTATTTAATTTACTTATCGATAAACTATTCCGCTACAGCCCTTTATTGCTAAATATTTTCGTGTAAACTCATGCTTCATAAAATCTCTCAAATACAACAACAAAGGTAGCTATAGCCTTCTATGGATATCAAACACATACAAGCCCTCGCTCAAAAAGATATGACAGCGGTAAATAATGTTATTTATTCGCAAATAAATTCTGATGTTGCGTTAATTAATCAGCTTGGCGTTTATATTGTCAATGCCGGTGGAAAACGCATGCGTCCCATGCTAACGGTTCTCGCCGCACGTGCTTTTGGTTATCAAGGTAATGATCATATCTCTATTGCCGCCATTATTGAGTTTATTCACACCGCGACCTTATTACATGATGATGTTGTTGATGAATCAAACATGCGTCGTGGTCGAGAAACTGCTAATGCCCTATTTGGCAATAGCGCCAGCGTACTCGTTGGTGACTTTCTTTATACTCGCTCTTTTCAGATGATGACCAAGTTAGGCAATATGAGAATAATGGATATATTGTCTGATACCACTAACATTGTTGCCGAAGGTGAAGTATTGCAGTTAATGAACTGTAATGACCCTAGCACCACCGAAGAAAGTTATTTTCAGGTTATCTACTGCAAAACAGCGAAACTGTTTGAGGCCGCAACACGTTTAGCAGCAGTTATTGCCGGGCAAGATGAAAAAATTGAAAAAGCGATGCAAGAATACGGTAAATACTTAGGCACGGCTTTTCAATTGGTTGACGATATTATGGACTACACCGCCGATGCTAAAGCGATGGGGAAGAATATTGGTGATGATTTAGCTGAAGGCAAGCCGACTTTACCATTACTTTATGCCATGAAGCACGGTAATGCGCAGCAAAAGCAGCTAATAAGCGACGCTATTGAACATTGCAATGGTATGGAGCATTTAGACGAGATACTCGCTGCAATGGAGCAAACAGGCTCTCTCGTGTACACACAAAAGCAAGCAGAGCGAGAAGCGGATAAAGCCATTGATGCGTTAAAAATATTACCCGAGTCTGAACATAAGCAAGCGCTGATATCTCTGGCCCATATTGCTGCAAATAGAAGCGTATAATCATGAAGACCCATTTCGGCTTTTATCTTAATCTTCTTGCTATTTTGTTATTTATTCCAGGGATATTATTACCGATGTTCTCTTTGAGCATGGATGTTAGCGCCACTATTGCCGGACCTGCGCTGACCTCAGAGTTAATTAACAAAGAGCTTTCCCTGTTAACTACAATTCAAGAGCTGTGGCAGAACGATCGTTTATTAGTGTCTGTGCTCATTTTTATTTTCTCTATTTGCATTCCTTTGTTGAAAACGGCTTTAGTGGCTTGGTCCTATTTTAAGAGGAAGACTCAGCTAGAAAGAAAAATTATTAGCTTTGTTGGTGCGATTGGAAAATGGTCAATGGCTGACGTTTTTGTTGTGGCAATATTTTTAGCTGTTTTGTCTACTAACCATGCAGAAACAGCAAGCCAACAAACGTTAAGTATTATGGGCTTTAAACTCAATTTAATGATCAGCAGTGAAACACTGTCGGCTGTTGGCCCTGGTTTTTATTTCTTTTGTGCTTATTGTTTACTGTCATTAGTTGGTACGCAGCTGAGTCAAAGTGGTCTAAACAAAAGCCAGCTTAACGACTAGTCCTATAATCTGTTCATCGATATTATCTGTAACAGCATTATCATTGATTATTTTTAGAGATAAAAAAACCGCTAGTCTTTACAGAGCAGCGGTTTTTTTTATTGCAAAAACATCAGCCAATAAATTTAAATTTACTGAATGAAGCTAATGCTAACGTTCAACAAATTAACCTTTGATGAAGTTAATACCTTCAGTAATGTCAGCTTTCAATGTGTCTAACATATCAACTTTCGCTTTTTCTTCAAAAGCACTTAGTTTACCGTAAGATAAAATTTCGCTAACGCCATTTACGCCTAAACGTACCGGTTGTGCGAAAAATTGTGCATCTTCACCTGCGCCTTCAACGTAAGCGTAATCAACCACATCTTCGCCTTGTAAACCTTTAACTAAAGACATACAAAAACGAGCAGCAGCAGCGCCCATAGATAAAGTAGCAGAACCACCACCGGCTTTAGCGTTAACAACTTCAGTACCTGCGTTTTGAATGCGAGGTGTTAAAGCAGCAATTTCTTCATCAGTAAAAGTAACACCTTCAACTTGTGAAAGAAGTGGTAAAATAGTGGTACCTGAGTGGCCACCAATTACTGGAACTTTAACTTCAGCAACGTTTAAGCCTTTTAATTCAGCAACGAACGCTTCACTACGAATAACATCTAGCGTAGTAATACCAAAGACACGAGCCGCGTCGTAAGTACCTGCTTTTTTGAAGACTTCAGCAACGATAGGAACCGTGCCGTTAACTGGGTTAGTAATAATACCGACTAACGCTTTAGGACAGTTAGCAACAATGCCTTCTGCTAATGTTTTAATAATGCCCGCATTAACCGCGAACAAATCAGCACGATCCATACCTGGCTTACGTGGCATGCCTGCTGGAATTAAAACGATATCAGCGCCTGTTAATGCGTCGCCTAATGCGTCAGCACCAAAACCTTCAACGGTAACAGCTGTAGGTATGTGTGATAAATCAACAGCAACACCTGGAACAACTGGTGCTACGTCATACAAAGATAGCTCAGAACCCGCTGGTAATTGAGTTTTTAATAATAATGATAACGCTTGGCCAATTCCGCCAGCAGCGCCTAAAACAGCAACTTTCATTTGATGTCTCCGGTAGTTAAAGAATATTTGAGTAAATACGTAAATTTTCGTGCCCAAAAGATATAGCATCGGCCACTAAAAAACAATTAATATTAAACTATATATGGCATTAGGATACCGTATAATACTTTTAATGAAATAATACTTAGGTCTTACTTCCTCATCATTAAGAATTTAAGATTAAAAAAAGTGTAGTAGAAAAATAACAAAGAGTACCGTTAAATTATGACAGTTTCACAAAAACAAGAAGCATTAACACAAGCTTTTAAAGATTTATTAAAGCAAGAGCAGTTTGGTTCTCAAGGCGATATAGTTGATGCGTTGAAGAAACAAGGTTTTGATAATATCAGCCAGTCAAAGGTTTCACGTATGCTCAGTAAATATGGCGCAGTTCGCACCCGCAACGCTCGCCAAGAAATGGTTTATTGTTTACCAGCTGAACTAGGCGTTCCAACAGCGAAAAGCCCTTTACGCCAACTAGTGATAGATATTGAATACAATGAAGTCATGATTATTGTTAGAACAAGCCCCGGCGCTGCCCAGTTAATCGCTCGCTTACTTGATAGCTTAAGTAAAAGCGATGGAGTACTGGGTACGATTGCCGGTGATGATACTATTTTTATTGCCCCAACCCATGTTGGACAAATAAAAGAAACCATTGCTAAATTAGAGTTACTTTTTTCAAGAAACTTAAATTAAGCTGAGTTCGAAGACAGTGAGCCATAGTAACATCGCGATTTTACCGGTTTATTAAAGTGCCAACTTCGCTAAAAAATTCAAACTTGGTGCAAAAAAAGATGCGCCAGTTTCTGCTTGGGTATATTTAAGTAGATGATCAAAATGACCATGAGCATCACTTTGAATCATGGCTTTTAACATCATCTCAAATGGCTCAGGCGAGCGGCAATAAGAAACAAAAAACAAGCCCTGTAACTTCATATCACCATACGGCATACTTTGTCGTACTATTTCGATAGCGTTACCGTCTTCGTCTTTAAGGTTTACTCGCTTAGTATGCGCGGTCGCTGGTTTATTTTCATTGGAATATTCTTCATTATCCAGTTTTGTTCGTCCAAAAATATCTTCTTGGTCTTTAACCTTTAAGTTATCCCATAAGTTCAAGTTATGGCGATAACGTTGAATATGTAAATAACTGCCTGCTGCAAACTCTTCACTCTCTTCATTCGCAATTAGCGCAACTTTGCGGCGGTGTGAACCTTGTGGGTTTTCTGTGCCATCGACAAAACCCGTTAAATCACGACCATCAAGAAACCTAAAGGCACGCACTTGCTCAGCCAGTTCAACGCTGTTGGCTAATAAAGCACAAACCTTGGTACTAACAATATGATTAACGTCTGCACGGTCGCTTCTTATTTCGATATAAAGATCATAACTATCAGCCGGAGCTGCGCGATCATCACATTCAAGCGCGGAAAAAGGCTTTAAATTTTTAGGTCTTCCTTGTGGATACAACTCATCCCAATAGTTAGCACCGATAGCAATAACACCAGCTAAGTTAGATTCTGAAAAACGATCTGCGTAATGATCGAATAAGGCAGGTAATCGAGAAAGTGCGTGACGAACATGAGCATTTTTATCATCTAAAACATTAAACATCAGATAATAACCGTGCAAACTAGGTTCTGCGCAAATACCGAATTGTTCTCTTGCCATCAAAATTCCCAAAAATGTAATGTATATTAATATTTCAATTTTACACAGTTTCTTAAAATTCACAGTAAATCATTTACGATAATAAAATAAGATAAAACCGTGTTGCTTTTTACAGCTATGCCAACGCACTTTTATTAGTATCGGCGCAAGTACTGATAATTTCTGTGCAGCTAAAAGTATTAGCCTTTATCTTGTACATAAAAAAACAGCCCTGAGGCTGTTTTATGATTTATCTTGTTAATATAGATAACACTAGTTGGTATTAAGTAAACTCAGGGTAAGCTTCCATACCACAATCTGATTTATCCATACCTTGATACTCTTCTTCTTCAGTTACACGAATACCCATAACTTTCTTAAGTACATACCAGACCACAAAACTTGCACTAAATACCCAGACAAAGATGGTTGCCGCACCGATTAATTGTCCACTAAAGCTTGAAGCAGGGTTAGTAAGAGGAACAAGCAGTAAACCAAACAAACCAACGACACCATGTACTGAGATAGCACCTACTGGATCATCTATTTTCAGTTTATCTAAACCAACCACTGACAAGACAACGATGACACCAGCGACCATACCAAACAAGGTTGCTTGCAATGCCGTGGGTGTTGAAGGCTCAGCAGTAATAGCGACTAATCCCGCTAATGCCCCGTTTAATGTCATGGTTAAATCTGCTTTTTTAAATAATAATTTCGCAAAAATTAACGCGGCAATAGCGCCACCAGCGGCCGCTGCATTGGTATTTAAAAAGACCATAGCAACTGAATGTGAACTGTTGATATCGGCAAGCTTTAAAACTGAACCACCGTTAAAGCCAAACCAACCCATCCATAAAATAAATGTGCCTAATGTCGCCATAGGTAAGTTAGCACCTGGAATGGCATTAATACGACCATCCGCTCCATATTTACCCTTACGTGCGCCAAGTAACAAGACACCCGCTAATGCTGCTGATGCACCTGCCATGTGGACAATACCCGAGCCAGCAAAATCAGAAAAGCCTAAGTCACCTAGGGTGTACAAACCAAAGACAGCATTACCGCCCCAAGTCCAGCTACCTTCAAGTGGATAAATAACGGCAGTTAACACAACGGTAAAAATAAGGAATGCCCATAATTTCATGCGTTCAGCGACGGCACCAGAAACAATCGACATCGCTGTTGCAACAAAGACCACTTGAAAGAAGAAATCAGACGCTTTGGAATATATAGCTCCGCCATTAAAACCATCTTCACGGCCAGAAAATTCTTTTAATACCGCATCAGCATCGATTGTTTCGATGCCAGATAAGAAAAAACCACCACCGTACATAATTTCGTAACCGCAGGCCAAATACATCATGCAAGCAATAGCATAAAGCGCGACGTTTTTAGTCAAAATTTCTGTGGTATTTTTTGCACGCACTAAACCGGCTTCTAACATAGAAAAACCCGCGGCCATCCACATAACAAGAGCACCACATATCAAGAAATAGAAAGTGTCCATTGCATACTGTAATTGAAAAATATTTTGTTCCATGATTTACCCCTTAAATAGCTTCAACATCTTGCTCACCAGTACGAATACGTACAGCTTGCTGTAAGTCATAGACAAATATTTTACCATCGCCAATTTTACCTGTGTGCGCCGACTCGGTAATTGCTTTGACTAAGCGTTCAACAACATCATCATTGACAGCAATTTCAAGTTTCACTTTCGGTAAAAAGTCCACTTGATACTCAGCACCACGATACAGTTCGGTATGGCCTTTTTGTCGTCCAAAACCTTTTACTTCACTGACGGTTAGTCCTTCAACACCAATTTCAGAAATTGCTTCTCTGACATCATCCAGTTTGAAAGGTTTTATTATTGCGTTAACCATTTTCATTATGTTTAGCCTTATTTATGATTTGTACATAACAATACAAATGTTATGCCAAAGACTAAAATACTTAATATTCATAAGGTTAAGATAAACAATAAAAAAAAGGCTATTTAAAAGCACTTCGTTGGTGCATGAAATTTTATCAATGACAGTAATTGGTGCATGATTTAATTAGCATGCAAGGAAGTCCCGTTTGTTAAATAAAACTATTAGCGGTGTTAGGCAAGGAAAGGTTAATTAGCAAGGATGGCAAAGACAGTTCTGCTATCTAAGAGGTTTATTACTCGGTGACAACTCATGATTAATGAGTGTATTAGCTGCGCAGACAAGGTAAGTGTAATAAAAAATGAGATGAGGTTAGCTCAGCAAAGAAAAGCTATTGCTAAATAGATCACTGCCCTCACCCACAGTTATTATATCAAAAGATATAGCGGTTAATAAAGCATAGAGGCACTTGGGTTAAGTACAGCAAGGATACTTAAACGTTCCATATCACAGAAGTCGCTGGCATCACGCAACAGCTCTTGTTGCACTGATAACGCATCGAGTTTTTCATCACTAATGACATCGGCTTGGCAATGACTTTTGCATTGGTGGTTCAGTGTCATTATTCGTTTAGCAATATAAAGTAACTTAGTTTCGTCGGTACTATGTTGAAACTCCTCTTCATCTTGATAACGTATAGGTTCAATCAAGCTGTAAGGAAGTTGCCATTGTTTTAATAATTCAGCGGTAATGTCAGCGTAGGAAAAACCCAGTGTTTGTAGTTGTTTAGTCCAAGGCAATTCATCTGAATTAATATGCTTACATTGTTCTACTTTTTCAGGCATAAATTGATGTATGACTAATTCGCCTAAATTATGCAGCAAACCTAAAATAAATAATCGTTCCGCATTAGGTACGTTTAGTTTAGTGCCTAAAAATTTAACCGTTAATGCACAGTCAACACTACGCTCCCAAAAGTCATCTAAATATTCGGGACTGGCTTTTAGTTTTCTAAAGGCATCAGTGGTAAAATAAGCAATAACTAAGTTGTAAACTTCGGTAATACCCAAGATTAAAACCGCTTTAGAAATAGTGTCTATTTTACCAGGATAGTTAAAAAAAGAGCTATTTGAGAGCTTTAAAATAGTCGCTGACAAGGCGGGATCAAGTAAAATGACATCCGCTATATCATCAATAGTTGATGATTCGTTATCAATTAACTCTTTAATGCGGATAAAAGAATCCGACAATACAAATATTTCACTCGCCTGTTCGGCGTATTCAACAGCATTCATAACAAAAATCCTAACAAGAAATATAGGGTTGTTTTTATATAAAAATAAAACACTCAGCAAATAAATTGAAAGCTAACACCCGCTGATGGCTCAGTTTTTCAATAATATACAAGGTATTAGCAATAACCTAAATTTTACTCAAGTATAGACACTATATTAATAATAAGTGACTTATTTTCAGAAAAAGTCTAATTAGTCTTCAACGGTTAAGGCAACTTGGTAAGAGCCAAATTTTCTAATATTAATAACCCCCTTATCAAAAATAAGATATTGGCCTTTTATCCCTTGCAATAATCCTGAGACTTGGGGGGTTTTATCAAAGTTAAAAGAGCCGATTTTTTCTAAGTACTGTTCAACAGGAAAGTTCAAATTGACTACTGGTTCGTCAAGTAATTCAACGGCGTCTTCACCAAAGCGTAATTTAATATCGTCTAACTGTGCTGCAATTTCAGGTAGTAATGCTTGTGCTTTCGCTTTTAAATCAACCATTTCACCCGCACCTTTTAACATAGCTCGCCAGTTTGTTTTATCGGCAATAAACTTAGCCAGTGCTATTTCAACTAAACCCGATTGTAAGCGTGTACTTACTCTAAATAGTTTTAAAGCTTGTGTTGCACCTTGGTCAATCCAGCGGGTGGGTATTTGAGTATGGCGAGTAATGCCAACTTTAATGCCAGAGGTATTCGCTAAATAAACATAATGATTAACCATGCAATTTTTTACACCCCATTCAGGCTCACGACAAGTCCCCTGAGCATGATGGCAAGTTTCAGGTTTCATAATACACATATCGCATTGAGCGAGCTTTTGCATACACGGATAACAAAAACCTTGCGAATAACTTTTCTTGGTTACTCTTGCACAATGACGACACGCTATTTTACCTTGGTAATCTAAAGTAATATTTTTCCCAATTAACGCATTCATATCAATGAGCTGATCGCCTATAGGTAATTGGTAATGAACGAGTCCGTTTTCATCTAACTGAGCAGTCATTTTACTCAAAGCACCTGCATCGTAATGGGTCATTTATTGTCTCGGTATGTTTGATGGAGAAATTTATAGGGCATGGTATAAAACTCTGTAAATGACAGCCAGCTTTTTATCGATTTCAGCAACAAAAATTGCGATACTATTGTTATATCAGCAAAACCTTTACAGCCAAGCCAACTTGTATGCAAAAAAAAGAACCAACCGCCAAGCCAACTTGGTTTGTTTATTATTTACGTTGTGCAGACAACAGTTTATACGCGGGTATTACTACCGACTTAATTCGCCGTTTAGGTGAGCATAATACTTGTAATAAAACAGGGGCTAAATATACGCGGGTTCGGCGGCCGGTCGAATTAGTTTACGCTGAGCCCCAAGAAAATCGTCAACTCGCTTGCAAGCGCGAATATCAACTAAAGAAGTTTACTAAGCTTAAAAAAGAGACCTTAGTGAAAAACTTTAAGCCAATAATTTTTTAGAAAAGCCCTGACAGTACTGGTCTGCTTAGTATTACTTTTATTAGATAATTTCCATTTATCGACAAGTAACTGCTAGTATACGGCGGTTTTCACATAATAGATGTATGCAAAATGTTTCTAGAACGTTACTGTAATATTACAAACAATCAAATTAGTTTTTCTCGTCAGCAAGGTAGCGATTTCGCTAAAATAGTTGCCGATGATTTCAATCCGCTGCACGATGCCGATGCAAAACGTTTTTGCGTGCCAGGTGATTTACTTTTTTCATTAGTGCTAGAAAAGTCAGGTTTATCACAAAATATGGGCTTTACTTTTTCAGGTATGGTGACCGATGGCATTAAACTCAATTTTCCTGAAAAAATTGTCGAATCAGCAAGTATTCTTGATGATAATGCTAAAGAATATATGAAAATAGAGGCTTCAGGACAGTGTACAACTAACCGTCAATCGATCGATGCTTTGATCCGCGCCTACGTTGAGTTCTCTGGCCATACTTTTCCACATATTTTAGTGAAATTGATGTTTGAAAAAAATGTCATGATCAACCCAACACGTCCAATGGTGATGTACGAGAATATGTTTATTCATTTAGATGAAGTTGATTTTTCCGACGTGCAATTGCAATTAACGACGCCTAGCTTACTCATTGACGGTAAACGGGGTAAAGCAACCTTGCCTTTTGACTTAGTCGCTGATGGCAAAGTGATTGGTCATGGTAAAAAGCACATGTTACTCAGTGGCTTAAGAGATTATGACCAAACCACTATTGATAGTCTCGTTAATCATTACAATGATAAAAAAGCGCAGTACTTAAAATAACCCCTTAATAAGATGATGCGAGTTAAAATTTTATTAACATCATTTTATCAAACGCTAGCTGTTGTGTTCTTCTGTTTTCCACACAAAAAGCAAACTTTTTAATTGTTTTAGGTCGCGAGCATTGCTTTGGCTGTTGATAGTACTCCAGCCATGCTCGCAACTTTTCTCCTTGATATCGAGATTTTAAGACCAGCGCAGCTGAGGTTTCGAAGGGATCTATACGGTTTTCTTTAATATCACTAGCTGAACTTCTCGATAACTGCTGACCTTTAACAGATATTTTTATCGGCTTTTTTTTCTGTTTATTTTGCTTATTTACTATGGGCTTTTTTAATCGACTTTGTTGACATTGCCACCATTTTGTTCGAGCACTTTCTTCTTTTTTTTTCAAACGTTCACTTCGTTTTACCCTATGAGCTTGTTTTTGCTGAGAATGAATAATAGCTAACTTATCTTCATAGCTCTGACAGTGATTATTCTCAGATAAGCTTTGCCGATATAAAATTAAAGCCATATTTATAAAACAAATTCCAAAATTTACTTTTTACTTAAAATGTAATTTATACTTAAAATGTACTATATACATACCTCCGCCTTGAACTTAGTAATATAACAACAACTAACATTAACAGCTTAGTACATTTAATTAACATTACATTAGCAATCACAAAAAAAACTTCTATACTAAAACCTATCGAGAAATGAGCAAGGATGTTCAATTTTGAAAATATTCACCTTAAAATATTTTGCCATATTCACCAGTTTTATCCTTTGGCCACAAGGCTACACCTCAGAGTTACCAAAAATTCAGCTGGCTACGCCTTATAAAGTAGAGAGTAAAACCCCGATAAAGATCAGCGAATATTTTGTTAGTGAAAAACTTGACGGTATTCGAGGTTATTGGAACGGTAAAAACTTATTAACCCGTGGCGGTAATCTTATCCATGCGCCAAAATGGTTTACTCAAGGTTGGCCATTAACCTATCTTGATGGCGAACTATGGAGCAAGCGTGCTGAATTTGAAAAGATCAGCAGCTGTGTTAGAAAGCATGCCCCCCAACAGCAAATCACAATAAGTTGTTGGCAGAAAATACGCTTTATGGTTTTTGATTTACCCAAGCATTCAGGTACTTTTAGTGAGCGTATTAAGCAAATGAAAGCTGAGATGGCAACAACTGACAATCACTATTGGCAAATCATAAAACAAGAGAAAGTAAACTCAATTGCGATATTGAATCAACGTTTAGCAGACGTGGTCGAAAAAGGCGGGGAAGGACTGATGCTACATCATCAAGCCGCCTATTATAAAATAGGGAGAAGCCAAGACCTGATAAAATTAAAACAATATGATGATAGTGAAGCGATCGTTGTTGCTTATATCGCAGGTAAAGGTAAATACAAAAATATGATGGGATCGATAAGAGTAAAAATGAAGTCAGGCTTACTCTTTAAAATTGGTAGTGGTTTTACTGACGAACAACGTAAAAACCCACCAAAGATTGGTAGCACAATTACCTTTAAATACATTGGTAAAACAGCGCGAGGTGTGCCAAAATTTGCTAGCTTTTTACGTGTGCGTACCTTAGCGTTGAGCCAGTAAAATAGACAAAATTACGATTCAATCCTTTAAAAAAGAGAATAATAATTAATGGAATTTCACTTATGGTTATCTTTTGTGGTTATTTGTATGATGGGCGCTTTATCACCAGGCCCGAGTTTAGCATTAGTCATCAAAAACACCCTCGCTGGCGGAACACCACAAGGTTATGCGACGGCGATTAGTCACGGTTTAGGCGTTGCACTTTACGCGGCGATTACAGCAACAGGCATAGCGGTAATTATCGTTAAATCGCCTTTAATATTTAGTATTATTCAATATGCAGGCGCTGCTTTTTTACTTTACTTGGGGGTAAAATCATTATTAAGTAAAAAAAATAACCAAGTATTTTCTCAAGATGACTCCGCGGCAAAAACACAGGTAAATGGCTGGCGAGATGGCTTTTTAATTGCCTTTTTAAATCCTAAACTTGCTATTTTCTTTCTCGCATTATTTAGCCAGTTTTTAGCAGGAGATGCCAGCAGTGAACAAAAAGTAATAATGACCGCCACCGTAGGCAGCATTGATGCTTTATGGTATTGCCTAGTAACTTTTACACTATCGCGCGGTAATATCATTAGTAAGTTACGTGAAAACAGCCATATTGTTGACAAGGTAACCGGCAGCTTTTTGATATTACTTGCAGCACGAATAGTGATTAGCTAAGTCTGGCTTATTAAGACATTTCAATATAGCGAAAATAAAGTACTTTCAAGCCCTTACCTGCTTCAGCCTCAACAAACACCTCAGGGTTATCAATACGATGCTGAAATTGACACTGAGGGCACTCTCTAGCGACTTCCGCTAACAAAAAGTCCTCACTTAAATCAGGAGAGTTTAAACAGAGTATAACATCACTATTATTTGCCATTAATACCGGCAAACGTTTAATTATTTTCTGATAATCTCGCTCAATATTGACACTCCCTTTTTGAAATGAAGGTGGATCGCAGATTAATAAATCATAAGGACCATATTTTTTTAACTTGCCGTAAGACTTAAATATATCGACACCTTCATATTTTACCTTACTCGCTTCTTGCTTATTAAGTTTATGGTTTTCACGTCCTGTTGATAAAGCGCCTTTACTCATATCAATATTAACGACTTGCTCTGCACCACCGGCGATGGCAGCAATAGAGAAAGCACAGGTGTAGGCAAAAAGGTTTAACACTTTTTTACCTTCACTGTTATCTTTGACCCACTGGCGGCCATTACTCATATCAAGAAACAGTCCAGAATTTTGTGCCTTCCCCAAACTAAGGTGATATTGCAAACCATGTTCTTGTGCGTTTAATGCGGTAATCTCTTCTCCCCAGAGTACTTCACTTGGCGAAAATTTTCGGCTGCGATACTGCACTTGAATAGATAGACATTGTGGTAGCAACTGCTGGATCACGATAACTTGTTCACTTAACCAAGCCTCTTCAACCTCTTGGTAAAGCGTAATAAGCACAACGGGTGAGAACCAATCAACATTAACATGGGTTAAGCCAGGGTAAGCATGACCACGACCGTGAAATAATCGCTGACAATCGACGAGCTTATTTTCATTTTGAAGACTGACTAAAATAGGTTGAAGATGTGTTTGAAGCGTTGAATTCATAACTTAATTTTTTATGGCCAAAAATAAAGCCGCATAATAACAAATTATGCGGCTTTACGTTCAAATCGTTTGCCTGTTTAGTCTAGATTAATAAACTAAAATCCAAAAATACTAAAAGCAAAGAATTTTTGTGTCACCGTATTCAAGAAAATACCCAAGACAATGACTGGAATAAAAGTGCCTAATGAAAAGTTAACGTACTTTTCTACCCAAGAGCCTTTATAGGTATCGTTACCAATAGCCAGCTCTTCTGACAAGTTATGCTTTTTCCAACGATAGCTAACGAAAACACATAATAAAAAGCCGTTTAACGGTAAAATAGTATCGTAGAAAATATCATAAACCACGTCAAAGAATGAACGTGTGCCCCCAGCATAACTGGTAAATTCAGTAAAGAATGACACCATACCAAAAGAGACCATAGCAAAGACTGTTAGCGCGCCACCAACAATCATTAAAATTGATAAAGCTTTTCTGCGGCTATGTTTCTTTTCAGTCACTAAGTAAGAAACGGGTACTTCAATAATCGATACCAGTGATGTTATTGCAGCAAAAAAGACCAACAGGAAGAAAAATGCCGCAACAGCACTCGCACCAATATAACCAAGCGACACTTGTAATGCTAAAAATATTTTAGGTAAAAAAGTAAAGATCAAT
The DNA here is from genome assembly GCF_014077345.1 of Colwellia sp. BRX8-4. Classification (NCBI taxonomy): domain Bacteria; kingdom Pseudomonadati; phylum Pseudomonadota; class Gammaproteobacteria; order Alteromonadales; family Colwelliaceae; genus Colwellia; species Colwellia sp. BRX8-4. Next base: position 44,805 of record NZ_JACGVS010000004.1, on the reverse strand, counting down.
GAGACTGAGCTGTCACTTAATTCCGCTGGGTTAACATTCGGGTTGAATGAAAACACTGCAGGTAAAATCATTAAACCCGCAGTAAAGGCAACAGCGGTGTCGGTTAGTGCAACCAGTTTTGCAGAATTAACTATGTCGGTTTTATTATTAATATATGAACCGTAAGTAATTAAAATCCCCATACCGAGTGATAGCGAGAAAAAGGCTTGTGACAATGCGCCATTAATGACTGAAGGAGTAATTTTATCAAAATCAGGAACAATAAAGAATTTCACACCAGCAAAAGCATTTTCTAGTGTTAAGACGTAAACCACCATAATTAACAACATCACAAATAATGTTGGCATTAAAACTTTTGCCGCTTTTTCTATGCCCTCTTTGACACCTGCCACTAAGATGAAGTTGACAATAGCCGCTACGGCAAACATAGCAACAAATAAATAGGGACTGTTGATGAACTCACCAAAACCATTGCCACTGGCTAAGTAATCTAATTTACCCGCGAGTGTTAATGCAACATAGCCAAAAATCCAGACCGTTAGCACCATATAAAAAACCGCAATCATAAAGGGAGTTAAGACACCGAATATACCAGCGATACCCCAACCTCTACTGCCGCCACTTAACGCTTTGTAGGCGCCAACAGGTTCTTTTTGGGTTTTTCGACCAACGGCCATTTCTGCAATCATTACCGGTAAACAAATTAAAAATACGAATATTGCATACATGATTAAAAATGCGCCACCCCCATTTTTAGCTGCGTTTACTGGAAAGCCAACTAAATTGCCAATACCAACAGCAGAACCTGCTGCTGCCAAAATAAATCCAAGTTTAGAGCTAAACTGCTCTCTCGATGCGCTCATAAATGTCCTTAATTATAATTATTTGTAGGGCATATTTTGTATAGTTTATTAACTATACGAAAAAAAGAATTGCCTGATGCTAGCAGGCTTTATAATTAATGTCTTCTTTTAGAACGAAGGTATTAGTAATTAAGTGTATAAATATAGTTGCACTTAGACAACAACCAGCCAAGCCATTGAAAAACAGACAATAAAAATAATATATTTAGCAAGATACGCTTCTGTACAGCCCCGTTTTGCTATTTTGAGAAGAGCCCACCATTCATAATAGTAAGAATATTTTCCGCTTCTTCTGCCGCAAACACTATTGCCTGAGCTAAATCATCACTTGAAATATTTAAATTCGCGCATAAGCTTTCATCAACACTATCATCATAATCAAACTGATCAGGGTGACTATCAACTAAAGCTAAGCGAGATGCTAAATAGAGTACCTTGACATCTTTATTAATTTGAATAGTTTTCGCTTCATTAAAGTGACGGATCGGTAAAATGATTTTTTCAGGTATTTGCCATATCTTTAACAGTTCGGCAGAAATATCAGTATAAGTAAAACCCAAGGCTTGCTTTTGTAATACCCAAGGCAATTGTTCTGCTGAATATTTTTCACATTTTTTTGCAATCTCAGGGGTTATTTTTGCGACAATCAATTCACCAAAATTTTGCAAGAGTCCGGCAACAAAAAGCCGTTCAATATCTCGTATACCTGCTTTAATGGCTAAGTTTTTAGTCGCTAAGCCACAAAAGATACTCATTCGCCAGAAGCGTTTTAAATCGATAGCCTGATTTGAAAAATGCTTAAAAGCGGTTGCCGCAACATCCACTAACATCATGTTATAAATAGCTTGCGTACCTATAATGGTAATGGCACGTGAAATAGTACTTATTTCGCCAGGAAAACTATAAATCGCACTATTTGCTATTTGTAATAAACGCGAAGTCATCGAAGGATCGACACTGATCACATTAGCAAAGTCTTCAATGCTTGAATCTTCATTGTCCATTAAGGCTTTAATTTTAAAGCAGGCATCGGGAAGCGCAAAAGAGCCATTGGCTTGAAGCGCATATTGGTGAGCATCCATTGGGTTATCAATCATTTTTTATAGAATAATATTAATAGTGTAGCTTGTTGCTTTAAAACAGAAAACAAAAAAACGCAGTGATCTTCATCACTGCGTTTTTATATTTTCTATTGAGGTGTTTTACTGAGCGAAAGTTTTTCCAAAAAAATCACCTTGGTTCCATGTTGGACGCTTATCACCATTAGCAATTTCTAAACCTATCATCATATTCACTTCGGCAAAACTTGCCGCGGCATCGTAACGAATAGGTAAGGTTATTTCATCACTGTGCTGATGATAATGATTTTTAAGAAAATCACCAAATACCGCACCACCATCTATTTCAGGATCTTTAGATTTAAAGCCCGTCATTAAGAATACAGATGGAATACCAGCTTTTACAAAGCTGTAATGATCGCTGCGAGTAAATAACGCCTGCTCTGGCATAGGATCATCACTTAACGATAAATTAATTTTTTCGGCAGCACTCGCAACAATAGGCCCTAAACTTGAGTGTGTAGAACCGAAAGCAATAATATCGGCGAACGGATACAAAATTAATGGCATATCTAAATTAACATTGGCGACCATTTTTGATGTAGGTACCGTTGGGTTTGTTGCAAAATAACTAGATCCTAATAAGCCTTTTTCTTCAGCCGTTACCACCACGAACAAAATAGAACGCTTTGGCTTTTCAGGCATAGCCGATAACAAACGCGCAGTTTCTAATAGTATTGCAACGCCTGAAGCGTTATCAAGCGCACCATTATTGATTTTATCTTCTTCATCACCATGACTACTAAGACCGATATGATCAAGATGCGCACTAAAAACAACATACTCATCTTTTAGACTTGGATCGCTTCCTTCAATAGCAGCAATGATATTAGGGCTAGTGATCTCTTCATGACGACTTTTACTGGCCATTTCAACGGTTGATTTTAATGCAAAACCTTTAATGGCAACATTGTTTGTATCGTCGCTAAGTATATCCGCTAAGGTTCGCTCAGCACCAACAAATAAAGCCGCTGCAGACTCGGCACTAATATAAGCTCCGCCTTTCAACTGGGGATGTTTACCAAAAGGTATTCCGTCTTTATCTAACCAGTTAAGCCTTGGTGCATCGGCATAACTAGCCGTTTTAGTAAAGGTGCGTACTGCATCGCGTTTTGGCGTATGAATCGTGATAAAACCAACAGCACCATTTTTCACAGCATTTTTTAATTTTTCACTACCCGAGCCAATATGAGCGCCTTCTTCTGAAGGTAAATCGTCTGGACGGCCTGTTAAGACGACAACAACTTTTCCTTCAACATCAATATCTTTATAGTCGTTATAACCAAAATCTTCAGAAACAACGCCGTAACCAATGAAAACAGTTTCCGCTGATATAGCCGATTCTGTCGATGTACTGTCGCCCGACATAATAAACGCATCTTTAAATGTGAGCGCAACTTCACCATCGCTATTAATTACCGATAACTTAGCACTATTTTCTTCAAGAAACGCTTTACGAAAAGTAACTTGCTGCTCAAATCCTGCTTGCTCACCCATAGGCGTTAAACCTAATTGCTTGAAGTATGACTTTACGTAATTAGCCGCAATTTGGTAACCATCGCTGCCGGTATCTCTGCCTAACAATGTATCGTCGGCTAAAAATTCTATGTGAGCTCGAATATTGTTTTCATTAACTTGTGGTGCTTTTTCGGCAACAGTTGTCGTTGCTTTTTCGCTTTGTCCACACGCAGATAAGAATGCGATAGTTAATAAACTTACGCTGGCTATTAATTTAAATTTCATTGGTTTTTTCATATTATGACTTAATTTTTTTTAAGATCAGTAGATTTATATCGACCGTCACTATAATGATTGTAAAAATAAAACGCTAGTATAGTGACAAAGTTATTGGTTAACACTAATGGCAATTAAAGCTGACAGGTCAAAGGGAAAAGTACTGTTAATACCAATAAGGTGTGGTGGTATTATTTAGATAAACTACTTGAGTAAATATTTTTCAGAGTCAGCCGCAGCCATAGGCTTAGCATAATAATAGCCTTGGCCATACCGACACGCCATAGCCGTTAGTAGTTCGGCATCGGCTAAGTTTTCAATACCTTCTCCAACCGTGCCCATATTCAAATTAGTAGCTAAATCTATAATTGTTTTTATGATTGCTTGATGATTATCATGTTCATGAGCGTTGTTAATAAATGAGCGATCAATTTTCAGCACATCAATAGGAAAACGATGTAAGTAGCTAAGACTTGAATAACCGGTACCAAAATCGTCAAGCAGAATTTTAACGCCTAGCACTTTTAAAGTATTCATATTCTCTAGCACTAAATCACTATTTTCTAATAAAGCACGCTCAGTTAATTCGACTCTTAGTTGGCTAGGTTTAATGCCCACACGTTGAATTATTTCTTCAATATCTGCGGGCAGGGTTGCACTAAAAAAGTGATTACCATAGAGGTTACAGCTCACATATAAATCGTTACGACCACAGATTGCTTCCCACTTTTTTAACTGTAGACAAGACTTTTCCAGAATAAGAAAATCAATCGCCATGACTAAATTCGTTTCTTCAGCTAACGGGATAAAATCATCGGGATAAACAAAACCACGCTTATTGCTCTGCCAACGCGCCAGTGCTTCAAAACCAACAACAGTTTCAGTTTTTAAATCAACGATAGGTTGAAAGTAAGGAGAAAATTCACTATTGGCTATGCCATCACGAATATCGGCTTCTAATTCCAGGGCATGTTGCACTTTTTTCTGCATACTAGAATCAAACACTTCATAACGTCCCTTACCTTTATCTTTTGCATGATACATGGCGGTATCAGCATCTCTGAGCATAATATCAGCACTGTCATAACGTTCATTATTAAACAACACGCCAATACTTGTGCCAATAAAAATACTTTGATTTTCAATAGTAAAGGGCGTCGCTAAAAAATCAGTGATACGTTGCGCAATATCATAAGCTTCATGATTAGATTCGAGGTCTTCAATCAAGATAACAAATTCATCACCACCTAATCGAGCAACAGTGTCTTTGTCTCTGACCAGTACTTTTAACTCTTTGGCTATTTCTTGTAAAAGTAAGTCACCGGCATGGTGGCCTAAGCTATCATTAACGACTTTGAAACGGTCAAGATCTAAAAACAACACAGCAAATTTAAGATCTGCTTTTCGTTTATGACAGGCGATAGCGTGGTTTAATAAATTAATAAATAAAGTACGGTTAGGTAAACCGGTTAGAATATCGTGCGACGCCGTATGTTGTAACTTCTCTTCAGCTTGTTTTCTTTGCTTGATTTCGTCTTCTAATGCCACAGTTCGCAGCTTAACTTGCTGCTCTAGAAGGATATGAGACTGTCGTTCAACTTCTAATATGTCACGTCTTTGAATCGCTGATGCAACATGCTGAGAAACAAACTTCAATAGCTCGGCATCTTGTTCGGTAAAGGTTGTTGCTAAATTATAACTTTGTAAGACCATTGCTCCCAACACTACACCTGAATGTATTAATGGCACGCCCAGCCAAGATTTAGTTTCTATTTGTGGCTCTTTTGTCTCACCTTGTTGATACAAGGCATACATTTTCGGGTAATTAAGTAATTGAGTTTCACCGGTACGAATAATATATTCGGTAAAGCCATTCCCTAATACCCTAGGCTGCGAGTCGACGGCTGCATTGGTAGAGTTTTGATCTAAATAATAAACAAAAGTTAGTGTTTTTGAATGTTGATCATATTTAGTAATATAAAAGTTTTGTGCGTTAATTAACTGACCAACAATATTATGAACCATCGAATAAAATTCATCAATATGGAGCGTAGCATCGTTGGTTAACTCTGATATTTTGAAAAGTGACTCTTGCAATAGTTCTGATTTTTCTCGTTCTCTAATTTGCTTCATTAATTCGCGAGTGCGAGAATTTACCGCATTTTGTAAACGCTCATGGTCGTGTAAACGGGTCATAGCGGTAACTATATGCTGAGCGGTAAATTCCATTAGCTCAAGGTCATCTACTTGGTAACGGAGTGCTTCGGAATAACTTTGTACGGCCATAACGCCAATAACAACACCATCATTAAGTAATGGTACACCAAGCCAGTCAGTGCTATCGGAGCCAATACGTTTGATTGAATTATTAGTTTCTAATTCAGTCACAATTTCAGGGGTCGCCAAGAGTGGTTTAGCCGTTTCAATAACATAGCAAGTCATAGAACCTTCAAATGCTTCAAGGGGTGACTTACCTAGAGGATAATCATCTTTTTCATCCACATCATAAACGAACTCTAACGTTGAAAGGGTTTGGTCATAAAGGGCAATATAAAAATTTTCAGCTCTCATCACTGATGCAATGGATTGGTGAACTTGACCATAAAACATACTTAAATCTGCACAGTCATGAGATAACTGGTTTAACTTAAAAAGTGCAGTATAACGATCTTCGAGCTTACGGTATTTGTCTAGCAAAGAAATGGCTTCCTTTGCTAGCAAGCTATCGCTCTCGTTCAGCTTATCAAGTTCGTTATTTAAAGGGTCTGTCATACATTACAACTTGGGGTGAGAGTAATAAATTTACTCTATATAATGACGATATTTAAGCAAAATATCCACTAGATGAAATAAAATACTAGCAATGAGTTAGCTCATTATTATAAAGGAGCACAAGGCTCCTTTATAATTTATTGCTTAACTATTAATATATTACTTATGGTAAGGCTTACTTAAACGATGTACTGATTCTATAAAGTGGCCCGCATGTTCTGGATTCACATCAGGATGTATACCATGACCTAAATTAAAGACATGTCCAGTACCACCGTCACCAAAGCCGGCAAGAATTTTGTCAACTTCTTGCTCAATACGAGGTAATGGCGCGTAAAGCATTGAAGGATCCATATTACCTTGTAAAGCAACTTTGTCGCCAATACGGGCTTTAGCATTTTCAATATCTATGGTCCAATCAAGCGCTACTGCATCACAACCAGTTGCCGCAATAGACTCTAACCACATACCGCCATTTTTAGTAAATAAGGTTACCGGTACTTTACGCCCCTCATTGTGACGAGTTAAACCATCAACAATTTTAGCCATGTACTGTAATGAAAATTCGTTATAATCACGTGGTGATAACACACCACCCCATGTATCAAAGACCATAACAGATTGCGCGCCGGCAGCAATTTGTGCATTCAAATAAGAAATCACTGAATCCGCTAACTTATCTAATAGCATGTGTAATGTTTTTGGCTCAGCAAACATCATTTTTTTGATTTTGGTAAAGGCTTTTGAACTACCTCCTTCAATCATATAAGTCGCTAATGTCCATGGACTACCTGAAAAACCAATCAGAGGTACTTCGCCCTTTAATTCTTTACGAATAGTACGTACCGCATTCATTACATATTGTAATTCTACTTCTGGATCGGGTATGCCTATTTTTTCTACATCAGCTTTACAGGTAATAGGACGCTCAAATTTCGGCCCTTCCCCTGTTTCGAAATATAAGCCTAAGCCCATAGCGTCAGGAATAGTTAAAATATCGCTAAATAAAATGGCGGCATCAAGCGGAAAACGACGTAACGGCTGAATGGTAACCTCACATGCAAGATCAGCATCGCGGCATACCGACATAAAATCGCCAGCGTTTTTGCGAACTTCACGGTATTCAGGTAAGTAACGCCCTGCTTGTCTCATCATCCATACTGGTGTGTAATCTACAGGCTGACGCAAAAGCGCGCGTAAGTAAGTATCGTTTTTTAATTCAGTCATGAAGTATCTTCCCATTTTTATATGCGCGCATTCTACCATTAGCAATTTTTTGGGTCTATGTTCTAAATCAATTCGTTGCTGTAATAATTAGATCTATTTATGATATAAAAACAATAAGCGATTAGTAATCAGTCACTTAATTTCAATAAATATAATTAATTGTAACAAAAGTTACTTTATACGAAAAAAATCGTGGTATAAATGCTCTATTAAAGTTGTTGCGTTAGCTTTTTCGCTTTGTTATAAATTGCCCCGCGTTAAAGAAGTACACAAATAAAAATAATAAAAATAAAAGAAATAACTAAAAAGAAGCTAGTATAAACTAGACCTACAGCGAGCAATTCAAGCCTTACACTTTGTAAGGCTTTTTTATTGCCTAAAGAAAAGTATCGCGTTAATAGGCCTTATGAACATAGGCAATGGTTAAGTCCTGTAAAGAATAAACACGCTTGTATAAATAGTTAAACTCTCTTCAAAACTTATTCTTTGGTTGTGAATTTCTAGCAATTTAACCGATATATTTGCTCCTATTAAACTGTAAAATGTCGTACAATTACCTTAATTTATTAATAACTTTTAATCATTACGGAAATCCCCCATGAAAAAAATTATCATTTTATTAACTATTTCAACATTAAGCAGTTCGGCTATGGCACAGGAAACTAGCTGGTTTGATAGCTTAAAAAGCTTTGTTGGAATGGGCGAAGTTGAAGAGCAAAGTGTAAAATTGCCAAGCACTGAAGGTTTAGTTGAACAGTTAACAAATTCATTAAATGTTAATACTGAACAAGCAGCTGGCGGTATGGGTGCTATTTTTAATTACGTAAAAAGTAATGTTTCAACAGAACAGTTTAGTCAGTTAGCTAAATCATTACCGGGTGTCGATGGACTTGTTAGTCAAATGCCTGATATTAGCGAACTTAGCTCTGGCAAAGGCTTAAGCGGTTTACTTGACAAAGCTTCACAATACAGCGATTCATTAAAGTCTATTAATGATATAAAAAAGCAATTTGAAGCATTAGGTTTAAATCCAGAAATGATAAGCAGCTTTGTATCTAGTGCTCAAAGCTACTTAGACACTCCACAAGGGCAAGACGCAAAACAAGTATTAACGCAAGGTTTAGGCAAGTTACTCGGGTAACTTGATCTATTAGCGACTAATCGCTGCAGCTAATTTCACTGCGTTTACTAAAACAGAACTTCAGTGAAATTAGCAAATATTGATTTTTAACGACTCAATATTGATCTTTAACGACTCATTATAGACTGTAATTAATATACGCTAATTACCGCTTCATATAACGGCTTTCCCTTATTATAATCATCAAAGAGCAAAAATAACGAATACCCTACCGACGATAGACTGTAATTAATATATGCTAATTACCGCTTCATATAAGGGTTTTCCCTTATTATTATCATCAAAGAGCAAAAATAACGAATACCCTACCGACGGTATTTCGATACCATAATTACTTTCATAGGCATCGTCAGGAAAAGACTGTTGAAGTTGTTCAAATGATCCCCCTTGAATAAAATCCCCCAAAGCCCAAATAGCTTTTGAATTAGCGTTATCGTTTATAAAGACTTCTTCCAACAAATGAATTTCAACAAGTTCAGTAGCGTTTACCTTTAACATTAAATGTTGGTTATAAAGATTGATAGTGATCCCTCTTGGCAATACTATCCGCCCTTTAGCTTCACCAAGCTGCTCTGCAAGGTTATTAACGTTTATCTCTTTGTTTGATACTAGGGCTAAATACGCCTGTGTAATTGCCTCGTTTTGAATCACTTGATCATCAAAAGGCAGCATACGACTTTCTTTATAGTTGCTTTGCTCCATAGAGAAGCCACCCAACGTATATTTCTTTTCATTGGTATGAGAATTTTTACTGGCAATAAAATTTAGTGTTAGCACCTTGTTTTGGCTATTTAAGACTAATTGATTCTTTTCATTTAAAGGTTTATCTAATGCTAATGCAGAATAAACGTCCTTTAAAAGTGCTTTTCTACCGACCTTATTGTTGATCTTCCAAGCATTGGCATCAAAAAAATCAAGTAAAGGAATTTTATTCAAAATACTGGCTGATAAATATGGCAAAGTACTTTGTACCTTTACTAATTTATCCAATTGAAAATGCAACCAATGGTGTCTTCCGTAACCTATAATCAACTCATCAGCCAGCAAGGTTAATTGCACATTAGGCTCACCAAATTTTTTGATGACTTGTTGATAGCTATCGCCCAACTTTACGCCATAAAGACCGTTAGCCAAAGATACCTCAGTATTGATAACTTCAGGCCGGCCAACTCTAGAGTCAGCAGAAGTCAATTTGAAGGTCATCATACTTTTTGCTTTAACACCGTCATGATTATAAGCGGTAAATCTTTGATGGATGACATGTGGAGTGCCCATTTCATGGGCTACTTTTTTCTGTTGACACTGCACAATTAGCTTAGCAATAAAACGTATTTGTTGTTGCCCACCCTTTTCATCTAAAACGTTAATATCTTCTATTTTTTTATCGATGATAATGACACCATTGGCGCCAGCATCTATCGCTTTTTGTTGTAATTGATTTAATAATCTCTTGGTAGTTTTAGCCATTTGCTGCGCTTTAGCCATACCAATAACACTCGTTTCTTTAATGACTTGGTATTCACAATTAGGGTAGTAGTCAAGAATAGGTGGCAGTACGACTTCCTCAACGGCTGAAAAAGCAAACAAGGAAAAGAGTAAAAAACAATTAAAGGTAACTATTTTTAGAAAAATGTGCATTAAGGTAACTCCGCTATAATTCATGAATAACTTATATTTATAATAAAATAGCTTTATCAATTACTAACTTTTTGGTCAGTGCATTGATGGCTGGGTAGCGTAAATAAAAATCATTAATATCAATATCTTCAACCTTTGCTTGTAAAGGTTCAGTAACGTTAACATTGATGTGGCGGTTTATATTTTTACTTCTTCGCTCTGCTTGAAGAGGATAATTTAAAAATAAACCTTGTGGATCAAGGACCTCACTCTCCATAGTTTGCCATGCTTGATACCAACTTGCATGGCGATCACCTGAAGCTAAGTTTGTCGCTAAAGACAGGTTAACCACTAGGTTTTTATAGGACGAGTAATTTGTTCTAGCGCCAATAAAAGTGGCTTGGCTATTACTTTTTGCCGTTTCAGAGTCAAACATAGATAACAGTTCGATGGTGTTATCTGTTAATGATTTATTTAAATCTATCAGTAACTTTGCACTTAGGTGCTTAGCGAGCTTAGGTAGATAATCTCTCTCGCGCTCAATGAGCGTTAGTTGGGCTTTAATTCCACGCTGTAATGCAAACCCTGTTGGTAGTATTGACTCGAGGTCACTGCTGTTTATTCGACTTAGCGCTTTGGTTAATTTGGCTTTACTTTGCGTTAACTGGTTGATCACGCTATTAATCTTTATTAAGTCCCAGTCATCAACAGGTCGATTAAGACATTCCTGATAAATTTCAGGTAGATCTGTTGGCCGACTAGTAAATGATTCGCTAATAAATTGCATTATTTTTATTATCGGCACTAACTTTTTAGCTGCTTGTATTAATACTTTTTTATTTTCGGTACTGGGGAAGTGCTGATGAGAATCATGACTTAACAGATAAGCTAAATAGTAATCGCCCTGAGCAAGGTGAACTTGTGCCGCTATTAATTTATCTTGAGCTTTTTCGGCAAGCGTTAATTCAGCTTGGTATTGTGAGGGTTTTAGTTGAACCAGTTTTTTTAATGCGGTGATTGAGTGAGTGAGGTTGAGTTCTTGCTTAGCTTGCTGATATGCCTGCAAGGCTTCGCTATGTTTCGTTGGACTACACGATACGAGTAAAAAAAGTAATCCTACTATAAAAATTCTTTGATAAATAGCCATTAGATAAATTCCATTTTACATTAACGTTTATGTCTAAACTGAATATAAAGTATCAACTAATCAATAACTAATCAAATATTTGTTCAATATTGAGTTCAAGTTGCTTGTCGCTTTTTGCCGTATTACAAGAGTTGCTCAAAGCGAACAACTTTTCCTTTTGTTGTATGATTTCTGTGGTGATGGTTTGGTTATCTTCGCTTAAGGTCAACAAGCCAATACCACTGCCATTAAATGAAGTTACATCGTTAGCTGAGTCAATGTAATTAGGCCTTCTCACACGGACCTTCATCCGCCTTCTTTTTGTAAACCAGTTAAGCGGTGAATAAGTCGCATACAAATATTTATTTAGCCTTTCTAAGGTATGTAATAAAGCGGCCGGAAATTCATTTTTTAAACCGCTACAGGTGACTTGTAATATTTTTTAGCTGTCACGACGAAAACGGTAAGTCACTTTATAAACAAAAGAATAGTGCACATCACCTGTAAGAATAATAAAATTAGGCGGTGTTTTATTGTGTCTAAAAATATTTAACATCACATTAGCTGTGCCAGAGTGTGCCATCCAGTTTTCAGCATCTACTGCTAAAGGCTTTCCCCAAAAAGTAAAAATACGCTGAATAGTTTCAATCAACTTAACCCCATAAATAGGTGCAGCAGAGACCATGATAATATTAGGCTCATTAATTAACGCTTGCTGTAGGGCTGATAATGACTGCCAGAAGGTTTGCCGGCATTACTTTCAGAGTACCATCGCTGGGTGCGTGTATCTAATACAACGATTTTAGGTGAGGTATTTAAACTATAATGCCATTCATCCCATTTGAGTATTTTATCAATAAGTTCACTATGGTTTAAATCCCCAGTCGAACTCAATACCGTTTGGGGTTCTCTAATCAAGCCAGAGAATTTTTCAGGCCTATTGCCCCAAAACTTGGCATAAGCAATATCCAATTAACGCCTTTCCTATAATTTTTTTGAAAACGTAAAATTATGTAAGCCACCGTAAACAATTAACATACAATTTTTAAATGTTTTTGGCTTGTAACTCTCGGTAAAATCTTTTCATACCCCTTGTGCCCTCCTTTTTATATGCACAATAAATTATTGAGAAAACACCATGAAAAGATTATTACTTAGCGCTTTACTATTTGCCGGATGTGCAAGCCATGGGGTTGACCGAGCAGAGCAACACCAAATAATTAAAGAATTTTATGCGACTATTGCGTCGGTTACTCCGGTAACTTTATCTTCAGAGGTCAAAACAGGTATTATTACCGGTGCTGGCATTGGCTTATTAGGCGAACTTGACGGTAACCATAAAGATATGATTGCAGGGACCATCGCTGGGGCATTAGTTTTTGGGTTATTTACCGCTTTATTTGAAGGGAGTAATGATGCTTTTCAGTACCATCTAAATTCCGCCATCCAAGGTGAATTTGATGTCATTCAAAAGCAAAAAATTCCTGAATCAGTAAGTTGTGTAAAAGTGCGAAGTGGTAAAACGGTTACGTTAATGGCAGCCTCACCTGAAAACTGTTCTAACTTATTTAAATAACTTATACTGATTTCACATAGGATTCTAGAGCAAAAATATGCAAAAGTTATTATCTACTTTACTGATACTTTTTTTATTTTCTTGTGGCTCTGTGTCAATGAGCAATGGTCGACAAAAAATTATAATTAATGGTCAATCAACTCCTTGCGATATTCACCGCAAAGAGATCGATCCCAATTGTAAAACAGAGAATAAAAGCCAAACACCACAAGTAAACATTAAAGCTGATAACCCCAGCGCGGAATAATCGCTTGTTCAATACCTAAATGATCCAACATTCTGCCCACCATAAAATCAATTAAATCATTAATCGACTTGGGGTGATGATAAAAGCCAGGTGCCGCTGGCATGACAGTAACGCCCATTTGTGAAAGTGTCAGCATATTTTGTAAGTGTATGGTAGAAAAAGGTGATTCTCGTACCACTAAAATCAACTGCCCTCTTTCTTTAATAACAACATCGGCAGCACGCTCAATCAAGTTGTCACTCATACCTAAGGTAATAGCGGCTAATGTGCCCGTTGAACAAGGACAGACAATCATTTTTTTAGGGGCAGCAGAGCCAGAAGCCACGGGAGAGAACCATTGTTCTTTGCCAAAGACTGTGATTTGTGAAGGTTTTGCCTTAAATTTTTCACTGAGAAATTGAGTGGCGCCGTCAGGTGAACCCGGTATTTTAATGCCAACTTCTGTGTCAAGAACAACCCGTGCTGCGCTTGAACATAAAACATAAATTTGTACATTCGCAGCAACTAAACATTCGATTAATCTTAATGCATAGGGAGCACCAGATGCGCCGGTAATTGCGACAGTAATTTTTTCTCGAAACTCGTTCATAACTATCCTTTCTTTGCTAATTGATCTAATATTTTTTGGTGAATATTGCCAAATCCACCATTACTCATCACAACGATAGTATCGTCTGCTTGTGAGTTGTTAACGATATGACTCACTAAAACATCGATATCTGTCTCAACAAAACACGGCTGTCGGCATTCTTTAATCAGTGTATTTACTGACCATTGCACTTGCTCGTCTTGAAATAAATAGACAACGTCTGCTTGCGCTAATGATGCTGGAAGGGTGTCTTTATGAACACCTGATTTCATGGTGTTTGATCTTGGTTCTAATACCGCGATTACTCGACATGATTGATCGCCTTCACCGTTAGCACTTACATTCGCTCGAACACCGGCTAACGTTTTAGCAATAGCGGTAGGATGATGGGCAAAGTCATCAAATACACGTACCTTCCCTACTTCACCGCGCAGCTCTAAACGCCTTTTGGTATTAATAAACTCAGCCAGTGCATCAATAGCAACATGGCTAGGAACGCCGGCATGTCGAGCAGCGGCAATAGCCATTAAACCGTTATCGATATTAAAATCACCAATTAAGTTCCATTTTACTGTGCCTTGTATTTCATCCTTAAAGTAGACAATAAACTCACTACCATCGCCAGTAAGCTTTTCTGCATACCAGCCAGATTTACTAAATTCATTCTCGACACTAAATTCGGTGGGTGTCCAACAACCTTGCGCTAAAGTTTCAGTGATGGCTGATTCATTTTTGGGTGACAACACTAGGCCGTTACTTGGCACCATACGAATAAGATGATGAAATTGGCGTTGTATATCAGATAAGTCATTAAAAATATCAGCGTGATCAAACTCCATGTTATTAATCACTAAGGTGCGCGGACGATAATGAACAAACTTAGAGCGCTTATCAAAAAAGGCGGTATCGTATTCATCGGCTTCAATGATAAAAAAGGGGGCGTCACCTAAACGTGCCGAACAATCAAAATTTTGTGGTACACCACCAATTAAGAAACCCGGTTTCATATGAGCATACTCTAGGATCCAGGCAACCATAGAGCTAGTGGTAGTTTTGCCATGAGTACCCGAAATAGCGATGACCCAACGGTCTTTTAAAACATTATCTAATAACCACTGCGGGCCAGACGTGTAGGCGATATTTCTATCGAGTACGTATTCAACCATAACATTGCCGCGTGACATGGCGTTGCCAACAATCACTAAATCAGGCTCATCTTTTAAATGTTCTGTTAAGTAGCCTTGTTTTAACTCAATACCTAATTGTTCAAGTTGTGTGCTCATTGGCGGATAAACATTAGCATCGCAACCTGAAACACGATGCCCCAGCTGTTTTGCAATAGCGGCGATACCGCCCATAAATGTACCGCAAATACCTAAAATGTGAATATGCATGTTATGTCCGTTAAAGCTTGGTTACCTTGGCAATGCTGTAGTAACCAGTAATAAAAATAAGATCAAAATAATCTCTGATAATATACCTGATAAGATAGTAAAAAGGCATTGCAATGCCTTGTTAATTTAGTAAGTATGCATAGCCATACTAAATTAAAGGATGCGACGTGCGATCACCTTCACTACAATCACTTCATATTTACCCGATTAAATCGGCTGCTGGTATTTCATTATCGACTAGTTGGGTTGATGACTTGGGCTTGAGCCTTGACCGCCGTTTTGTCATAACAGATAAAAATGGCCAATTTATAACCGCCCGCACTGAACCAACACTTTGCCTTATTAAGGTTAATTTATCTGCACAGGGCTTAATATTAACCGCTCCAGATATGCCAGCGCTGCATCTACTTTATCAAGAATTGTCACCCATTTATAAAAAAGTAACGGTATGGCAAGATGAAATACAAGCACAGTATGGCCATGAAAATTTTGATTTATGGTTCAGCCAATTCCTAAAAAAACCTTGCCAGCTTCTTTATTTTGGTAAAAAATCACAGCGTTTAGTTAGCAAAAGTCATAAAAAAATTGCCTTTGCTGACGGTTATCCACTATTGCTTACCTCTCAAGCCTCACTCGATGATTTAAATAACCGGCTAACTCAACAATCAATCCCTGCGATTACCATGAAACAATTCAGACCTAATATTGTGGCTAACCTCTGCGATGCCTACGCCGAAGACACTTGGCAGCATATTCGTATTGGCGAGGTTGAATTTGAAGTAACTAAGCCTTGTTCACGTTGTATTTTCACTACAGTGAACCCTAACAATGCCGAAAATCATCCACAGCAAGAACCGCTAACAACCTTAATAAACTACCGACAAGTGGCCAGTGGAGATGTGATGTTTGGGCAAAATTTAATTGCGCTTAATCAAGGAAGTATTCAGCAAGGTGATGAAATTGTTATTTTAAAGAAGCAAAATCCACCTATATTTATTGCCAAACCAACAACAAAAACAGCTAACAAAAAAACGACTGCACAAGCCAGTGTTAACAAGGAGCCAAAAAAAATGCGTAAAGGAAAAGTTAATTTAAACTTTGAGTCATGGAACAAAAACGTTATTGGCAACACAAAAGACTCTATTTTAGAACAAGGTGAATCAGCAGGAATGCTACTCCCCTATTCATGTCGTGGTGGCATGTGTGGTCGTTGTAAAATAAAACTGATCGATGGTGATGTTAAACAATTAGCTAACGACGGTTTAAGTGACGATGAGAAAGAACAAGGCTTTGTTTTAGCTTGTAGCTCAGTGCCACAATCAGACTTAGTGTTAGCAAAAAGATAATAAGCAACCGCTTTTATTGAAAAATAATTCCCGATAAACCTTTGATACATATATCGTAACGTGACTAAAGTGAACGGCAATTGATACCGTTCTCTTTTTAACGACTATCCATTTTTTTATAACCCACCTTGTATGAAAAAGCGTTGATAAGCAGATATGCTTTACTTTAGCGCTGAGATAATTCAATCCTCTTTACTATATTTTATCTGCTATGTATTTAGCATTTTATCATTCTACTTTTAATCCGCTCTAACAGTATCAAGCTAATGTTTGATGTAAATCAACAATAAAACAGCTGCATCATTAGACAAAATCACAACTTGATTTAAATCAAACTTTGCATTTTAGCAAAGTGACAAAATCAGCCCATTAATTAGTTCTCAAGAAATAAACATTAAACCATATTAAATAACGCCACTGTGTGTGACCTCCTTGTTTGGTCGCAATAACGTGTGTCGAGCCAAAAGATACATACATAAAATAGATAGGATATACACGATGAAATTTACGAAAACAAAATTATCACTGGCTTTAATTACCGGTTCTATTATTTCTGCGCCTTTTGCTATGGCAGACGATGCGGCATTCAATTCAGGTATTAAAAAAGCACTAACAGACAGTAAAGTAAATGTGAGCTTACGCGCCCGCTATGAAGGTGTCGATGAAGACGGTGCAAATGGCACCACAGATAAAGATGCAACAGCGTTAACAATAAAGTCTCGTCTAACCCTACAAACAGGCAATTATAAAAAATGGTCGTTAGGCCTTGAGGTTGATAATGTAACCGCCATTGTTGATGATTATAATGACTTAACCTTTGATTACTCTGGCAGTGATGCTGTCGTTGCTGACCCTGAAATAACCGACGTTAACCAGGCTTTTTTACAATACAATAGCGAAAAAGTTAAATTAACAGCAGGTCGCCAACGTATTTTACATAATAATCAGCGTTTTATTGGTGGTGTTGGCTGGCGTCAAAATGAACAAACCTATGACGGTTACCGTATTGAATATACCGCAAGCGCTGCACTTTCCCTCGATTACAGCTACATCTATAACGCAAACCGCATTTTTGGCGATGACAAAAAAGGTGACGATCTTTCAGGTGCTTTTCATTTTGCGAATGCTGCCTACAAAATTAATACCGAACACAAAATATCAGCATTTGCCTATGTATTAGACTTTGATAGAGCACATGCAATGTCTTCAAGCACCTTCGGCGCTCTTTACAATGGTAAATTTGGCGCGGTAAGCGTTAACTTAAGTGCAGCAATGCAAAGCGACGCCGGTGATAACCCCGTAAATTACGATGCTAACTACTACAATGCTGAGATAGCCACTGACTTAGGTCAAGTTACGTTATTAGCAGGCATTGAGGTTTTAGGCAGTGATAACGCTAAAGCAGCATTTAGTACACCTTTTGCGACCTTACATAAATTCCAAGGTTTTTCAGATAAATTCTTAAATACGGGTAGCAGTACTGGCATGCCAAATGGTGTTGAAGATACATACATTACCGTTAAAACAAAATTGGCTGGAGTTAAGTTAGCGGCAACATTCCATGACCTAGCGGCAAATGAAGGCAATATAGACTATGGTACAGAATTAGATCTTGTCGCCGCCTATACCTTTAAAAAGGATTACGACTTACTGGTAAAATTTGCCCGTTACAGTGCTGATGAATTGAGTACGGATACCAGCAAACTATGGATACAAGTTGCAACTAAGTTCTAGAAACTTACGCTTGAACATCATCTTAATTAAAGGCTGTTACGTAAGTATCAGCCTTTTTTATGTGGGGTGTCTGTTATGTTATTAAAAAACCAACAAAAACAACAGCAAAGCAGCAAAGTAGAAATATATAATGAATTGTCAATGATGAGCGATTAGAATAGCCGCGTTTATTATCTTCCTACCCAAGGGACTATTTTGTTATTAATGCTCGACAATTACGACTCTTTTACTTTTAATTTAGTACATTACTTCCAAGCATTAGGGCAAGAGGTCGTCGTTGCACGAAATGACCGAATAACTTTAGCTGAAATTAGGGTACTATCACCCCAGTATATTGTTATTTCTCCAGGTCCATGTTCTCCAAATGAAGCGGGATTATCATTAGAGATAGTTAAACACTTTGCCGGTAAAGTGCCAATTTTAGGTGTTTGTTTAGGTCATCAGTGCATTGCACAACACTTTGGTGCAAGTATTGAAAAAGCACTTGTCGTGATGCATGGGAAAACAAGTAGAATAAAACATAACGAAAGTGGCTTATTCCATCAATTAAATAACCCTTTAACTGTGACCCGCTATCATTCATTAATTGTTAATAAAGACACTTTGCCTGATTGCCTTGAAGTAACGGCTTGGAGCAAAGATGAACAGGGTAAAAACAATGAAATTATGGCCTTAGCCCATAAAACATTGCCTATTATAGGTGTACAATTTCATCCTGAATCGATTTTAACGGAACAAGGTATGATGTTACTGAAGAACTTTATTACTCACTGCAAATAAAAAAAAATTAGCGTCAGGCGATCACTCTCATTTGTCATCATTCATACTTTTGTGTATGTCGCCGATAAAGACTATTCAAGTTCAACTTTATTGGAAAACACCCTATTAGCTCATGCAGATATTTGAAAACAACGACCTAGTCGCCCCAATATATAAAAGAGCGATGAGCTTAATGATCAGTAAAGGCTTTGCTGAAAAGCAAAGTGGAAAAGTGTCTGTTGCTGTCCATCAAAACAGCGAACAAGCTAATCGCCGCAGAGAATTACTTGCGGTTGAAGAAGAAGCAAATAAAAATAAAATCATTCAGGCCCACGGAGAAAGTTTCTTTACTGAGCAAGTCATGGCTAAATTTTTTACCCATGTGACCACTGAAGTGAACAAAAAATTTGATAACAAAGAAAACCTCTACAACAAAATATTAAAAATTGAAGATGCCATTCCCAGTATTATGGAAATACTGTCAGTGCGCGCCGCTTCGATTAATCGTATTATTCCTTTAGCTAAATCATTACCTTGGTTAGCAAATGAGCTAATTAATCTGGTCAATAAACCACAGTATCGTAAACGGGCCGATGTCCAAGTTACTGACGCAAGTTTAGCATTAAGTTATATCGGCTTAGACAATTTAAAGTTAGTCATGCCAACCTTTATGCTCAAACATTGGTTACCTAATAGCACGGCTCCTTACACGTTAATGAAAAGAAAACTTTGGAATGACAGTTTGGCTGTTGCCATGTCTTCCTCCGTATTGGCTAAAAAAGCAGGTATGGATGAATTTTCGGCTTTTGCTGCTGGCATGTTTAGTCACCTAGGACTAATCGCGGTTTCTCGCTGCTTTTTAACCACTTACAGTGAGTTACATACCGCAGAATTAAAAGCTGCTTACGAGAATAAAGATAAAAAACTTCATGATACATTAGTTGCCTTTGACGCTTCACCAGACTTATTAATCGAACAGCTAATAACACGCAGTAGCAAGATATCAGCAGATTTAGTGGAGTTGATGCGTCTAGACCGCTTGCAAATTACCGAAGCTATATTTGATCTTGCCTACACAGAAACATTAGAAAAAATGTGCCCACTAGCGCAAATAGTCACCAAAGCAAAAGCGTATGTTGCTTTTAGAAGCTTAGCTAAAGATGATTTAATCAGTAATGATGAAGCTAAGTTACTGTTAACAACAGTACGAATCACGCCACAAGAAATCAATTTATTAAAGAAAAGCGACATTGATCACATAAAATTAAATTTTAAATAATTTTTGATTAATTATGAAAAGTTTACCTATTGTTAATAACGCACTGAGTTCGTTACCTCACGAGCAATTCCGTTAGTAAGCCTATAAAACTCTCTTTATATAGTTATGCATCTATACTGAATAAAACATGGCAAGCCTTTGTTTTATAAGGTCTGCAGTCATTTTGAGCAAGACAGTACTTGTTTTCTCTGTCATACTTAGCGCCTAATTTTTAGCTTCATCATTTTTATGTCTGCTGAAAAATAAACTAATATAAGGTTTTTACCTGCTGAGCTATTTTGCGGTAATGCCAAGATACACTGCACAGCAGTGTTTAATAACTTGAGGTGTGAACAATGACTAACCATTTTCCTGTAGACCGTAAATTATTTGATGACGTAATGGTACCTAACTATGCGCCGTCAACGGTAATCCCTGTACGTGGTAAAGGCTCTCGTGTTTGGGATCAACAAGACCGTGAATTTATTGATTTTGCTGGCGGTATTGCGGTTAACTGTTTAGGCCATTGTCACCCAGCATTGGTTGGCGCATTAAAAGACCAAGCTGATAAAATTTGGCACTTATCTAACGTAATGACGAATGAACCCGCTTTACGTTTAGCTAAAAAAATGGTTGATCATACTTTTGCAGATAAAGTTTACTTTGCCAACTCGGGCGCTGAAGCAAATGAAGCAGCCCTTAAATTAGCTCGTCGCTGGGCACTTGATGTTCATGGCGCAGGCAAAACACAAATTATTGCATTTAATCAAGGTTTTCACGGCCGTACTTTCTTTACCGTTACTGTTGGTGGACAAAAAGCTTATTCAGATGGTTTTGGCCCTAAGCCTGGTGATATAGATCACGTTGACTACAACGACCTAGAAGCACTAAAAGCAATTATGTCTGATAAAACTTGTGCCATAATGATTGAACCATTACAAGGTGAAGGCGGTTTAGTTTCTCCTACACAAGAGTTCATTGAAGGTGTGCGTGAACTTTGTGATCAACATAACGCTTTACTAATCTTTGATGAAGTACAGACAGGTGTTGGCCGTACTGGCGACTTATATGCTTATATGGGTCTAAATGTTGTACCTGATATTTTAACAACCGCAAAAGCATTAGGTGGTGGTTTTCCAATCGGCGCGATGATAACAACAACCGAACTTGCTAAACACCTTAAAATAGGTACTCACGGTAGTACTTATGGTGGTAACCCATTAGCCTGTGCTGTAGCTGAAGCCGCATTTGATACGGTTAATACGCCAGAAATTTTAAATGGTGTAAAAGAAAAAGCAAAACGCTACGTTGCAGGTTTAAACGCAATTAATGCTAAGCATAAAGTATTTAAAGAAATTCGTGGTAAAGGCTTGTTAATTGGTGCGGTACTAACCGAGCAGTATCATGGCAAAGCAAAAGACTTTTTAAACGCTGCTTTAGAAGAAGGTGTTATGACCTTAGTTGCTGGCGCAAACATTATTCGTTTTGCTCCTTCATTAGTTATTCCAGATGCTGATATCGATGAAGGCTTAGCGCGTTTTGAAAAAGCTGTTGCTAAACTAGCAAAATAGTCATTGTTAAATTACGTTAATAAAACAATTACACCGTTGAAATTGTAGTTATTTTTCTAAAATGACTGCAATTTCATTTTTCTTTGTAAAAAATGAGATCTTTCTATGATTATTATACGCCCTATTCAAGCGAGCGATTATGACTCTTTACATCGTATTGCGATAGAATCAGGACACGGTTTTACATCACTACCTGTCAATGAAGGCTTATTAAAGCAACGTATCGCTCATTCTGAGTATTCTTTCGATAAAGATGTGTCGCACCCGTCTAGCGAAGGTTATCTGTTTGTAATGGAAGATACTGACACGGGTCAGGTTGTTGGTACAAGTGGTATTGAAGCCGCTGTAGGTTTAGAAGATGCTTTTTACCATTATCATTTAGGTAAAGTCGTCCATAATTCTCGTGAGTTAGGCATTTATAATACCGTAGAAACATTGTCACTGTGTAATGACTACACGGGTGCATCTGAAATTTGTACTTTGTTTTTGGGTGAGAGTCACCGAAAAAATAAAAATGGCCGTTTTCTGTCTCGTTGTCGCTTTTTGTTTATGGCTGAACATCACGAGCGCTTTGCAGACACAGTTATCGCTGAGATGCGTGGTATATCTGATGAAGAAGGACGATCTCCTTTTTGGAATTGGTTAGAAGAGCATTTCTTTTCGATGGACTTTCCAACAGCCGATTACTTAACCGGTATTGGTAAAAAAGTCTTTATCGCTGAGTTAATGCCAAAGCATCCTATCTATGTCAGTTTATTAAGCAAAGATGCACAAAAAGTGATTAACGAAGTTCATCCTAAGACATTACCTGCCTTGCGATTATTAGAAGCCGAAGGTTTTGCCCGCCGAGGATACGTTGACATCTTTGATGGTGGCCCCACGGTTGAAGCACAAACAGCCAAAGTAAAAACAATTCGAAATAGTGGCAAGTATCAAGTCATTATTGGTGAGACAGATGATAAAGCTAATTTTATTATTTGTAACACGAAAGTTGCAGGTTTTAGAGCTGTTCAAGCAAAGGTATCGCTAAGAGCAACTGCTGAACAGGTGTTGATGTCAGACGATATCGCTAAAGCACTGCATGTAAATGAAGGTGATTTTGTACGCTTAGTTCGCAATTAAAGTAAACCTTGATTCTCTAAGCAATCATTTTATTTCACTGAGCAGCGCGCAGTGAAATAATAATTAGTTCATTAGGTGGGTTTTTATGTCACCTGGTAACGTCGTAAAGTATAAGGACAGAAAAATGTCAAAAGCAATACAATTAATTAATGGTCAGTGGCAAGCAGGTTTAGGTCACGATGTTAGCTCGTTAAACCCAGCAAGAAACACAGTTATTTGGCAGGGAAAGTCTGCTTCTAAAGAACAAGTTGATATTGCGGTAAAAAGTGCGAGAGCTGCGTTTGAGTCATGGGCAGACATGAGCCTTGAAGCACGTATTGCTATTGCTGAAAAATTTGCTGTGCTTCTTGGCGAGAACAAAGAAAATCTGGCAATAACCATTGCAGAAGAAACAGGTAAGCCTCTTTGGGAAACCCGTACAGAAGTTGGCGCCATGATGGGTAAAATAGCGATTTCTGTCAAAGCAAACAATGAGCGAACGGGTACTGTTGAAAACCCAATGCCTGGCGCAAAAGCAATGATACGTCATAAGCCTCATGGTGTTGTTGCCATTTTCGGTCCTTACAACTTCCCTGGTCATTTACCTAACGGACATATTGTTCCTGCATTAATAGCGGGTAACACAGTTGTATTTAAACCAAGTGAATTAACACCAAAAGTTGCTGAAGAAACCTTAAAACTTTGGTTACAGGCGGGTTTACCAAACGGTGTCATAAATCTCGTACAAGGTGAAGTTGAAACAGGCAAAGCGCTTGCTTCACATCCACAAATCGATGGTTTGTTTTTTACCGGTAGTTCAAATACTGGCCATTTATTACATGAACAATTTGGCGGCCAACCGGGTAAGATTTTAGCTTTAGAAATGGGTGGAAATAACCCACTAATCGTTAAAGATATTAGCGATGTTAAAGCGGTAGTGCATGATATTATTCAATCAGCCTTTGTTACTACAGGACAGCGTTGTACCTGTTCAAGACGCTTATTTATTGAAGCAGGCGAACAAGGTGATGCTATTATCGCTAAGCTTATTGAAGCGACAAAAGCGATTAAAATAGGTTATTTTGACGATGAAGAACAACCTTTTATCGGTTCAATGATTTCTGAAAAAGCAGCGTTAAGTCTTGTTGCTGCACAGCAACAGTTACTAGATTTAGGTGCACAATCATTAGTTGAAATGAAGCATTTAGAAGCAGGTACTGGTTTTATTTCTCCGGGTATTGTTGATGTAACATCGATTAAAGCTATGCCTGATGATGAGCATTTTGGTCCATTATTAAAAGTATACCGTTACACAGATTTCGACGCGGCGATCAATGAAGCAAACAACACTTCATTTGGTTTGTCTGCTGGCCTATTAAGTGACAGCGAAGATTTATACAACCACTTCTTCCGTAGAATACGTGCAGGTATTGTTAATTGGAATAAACCAATTACAGGCGCAAGTAGTGCGGCTCCATTTGGTGGTATTGGCGCAAGTGGTAACCATAGAGCAAGTGCATTCTATGCAGCTGATTACTGTGCTTACCCAGTAGCCTCTGTTGAAGCACCTAAAGTGTCATTACCAGCAACATTAAGCCCAGGCTTGAGTATTTAGGCACACTTACAGTAATGTACGCTAATAAGTTAATAATCAAAGCTGGGCTTCGTCCCAGCTTTTTTAAGAATATAGATCAAATCTAGCCATTCAGCCTGAATAGTTAGCAGTGACACGCATTCTCATAAATCCTTTTAAAATGAACGCCTCTCTTTAACTATTCATTAGCCACTAATTTTACCTACTCCTACTACGGATATTTACATGACAAATATTAATTCAATTCAACACCAGCAAGTTACTGACTTGTTTACTAACATTTGGCAAAACTATATTGAAGTTACGCCTTCTGCCGATAAAATTCATCATTTACTCAGCTCAGGAGGCGATTTAATCAACGATCATGTTGCTTATCGAACCTTTGATAGTGCGAAGGTAAATTTAGATAAATTAGCCGCGATCTTAATAGCGCTAGGTTATAAATATTCTGGTGAATATGACTTTTCAAGCAAAAAACTTAATGCAAAACATTTTGAACACAGTGATGCGAGCTTGCCAAAAGTTTTTATCAGTGAATTACGCGTCAAAGAATTCTCAGTTAATGTTCAAAACATTATCGAAAAAATGGTTAGTGCTATAGACGATGAGAAGGTTGCACAGAGTAGTTTCTTGTATTCAGGTACGCATTGGCAAGTAAGTAAAGCAGAGTACCAAACCTTGTTGGCAGAAAGTGAATATGCCGCTTGGGTGGCTGCTTGGGGTTACCGTGCAAACCACTTTACTGTCAGTATCAATCACCTAGATAACTTTTCGACTATTGAAGAGGTAAATAGCGCCGTTAAAGCAGGTGGGTTTTTATTAAACACTACCGGCGGTGAAATCAAAGGCGACTCAATCGTTAAACTTGAACAATCGTCAACCATGGCAGATAAAGCTATTGTTAAATTCTCAGATGGAGAAGCAGAAATCCCTAGCTGTTTTTATGAATTTGCTAAGCGATACCCATTAGATACTGGCGAGCTATATGCTGGTTTTGTTGCGGCTTCTGCAGATAAGATATTTGAAAGTACCAACGTAGCAGCATAATTGTTGTTCGACACCCCATCAATGGGCTAGATTATAGCGAGCAGAAATAAAGCTCTGTTCGCTAAACTTTTACAACATTGATATTACTTTGCATCGCATAGTTCCCCCCTCTTTCATTCCACTGATATTAGTTGCATTGTCGATTAGAAATAACAAAAACCTTTTGTTGATGTTCAGTCTTTCTATTTGGGTACTTATTTCGGAGCCTTTTGTTCGAATAAGAACTTATCCTTTTCCGATATTATAATTAGTCTTTCATGTGACCAGTATTTAAAGCATCGCTGATGACTGAAAGGGATCAACCCTTACTATGCATACACAGCTATTTATAGATAAGCGTTTCATTTAACGCCCTCTAATTCTTAATGTATGGCATTTACCCTTATATAAATACAGCAAACGTTAAAGTTCAGTGAACAATAAATATCGCTTGTTAAATATTAACCATAAAAAAACCCGCTAAGTAGCGGGTTTTTTAACAACTAAATTATTATTTAAACAATTTTTAGAAGCGGATTGAAGCGCTTAAACGAACATAACGTGGAGTCTGCCAGTTCTGTGCTAAGCCGTAAGTTGGGCTAACAAAGTAGTTACCTGAACCGTCTTCATTAAAATCAGTTCTAGATTCATCATCATAAATCTCGTCGAATTCAGATGCTGTATCATTGTTAAATACGTTGAAAACATCTGCACGAAGATTTAAGTCAAAGTCTTCAAATTCAATGTCGTAACTAGCCGTTAAATCAAGGTTCCAAAGAGAATCTGTTGTACCTTCTGAACCACGTTTAGCTAATTGACCGCCTTTGTAGAAAGACTCTGAACCATATGCCTGAGCAAATATATCAGTTGGGTGAATACCAAATGCACTTCTTGGCTTACCTGCTTGCCATGAGAAGTTTGCACCAATATTCAAGTCATCAGTAACTTGGTAAGAACCAAATACTTTAACTGAATGACGACGGTCATTTGGTAAGTTACCATCACCACCATCTAATAAACCAGGTTGGTCAAAGTTAGTTGTTAAACCAGCGTCATCTTGACCGTTGTCTGAACGAACTAAACCTTCGTTGTTACCCCAGCTATGAGACCAAGTGTAAGTACCAGTTAACATCCATTTGCCATCCCACTCTTTGTTAACAGTTACGTCAACAGCAGCATATTTACGGATAGCTTCAGGGTAGTTTAAGTCAGATGCAGGAATAGTGTATTCTTGATTAGCTAAAGGACCATTGAAGTAATCACCATTTGCATCTACTTGATTATCATCAGGGTCAGTAGTTACAGTGATATCTGTACCAGGATTAGTTAGTACATAATAATGGAAACCTGTACATTCAGTACAAGCTGAACCGAATTCACGATTAACATATTCATTAAAACCATAATCGATTGCAACATCTTCAATAGTTGTTGCTAGCTCACGGTAAGTACCTTGAACTGCCATGCTCCATTCGTCATTTAACTGGAACTGGTAACCGGCAATGAATTCATCTGAATACATAGGGTCGATGCTTGAATCAACGATTGCGCCTGCTTCTGGAACATCACCGTTTGAGAATACATCTCTAGGACGACCATCGTAAGTACCACCAGTTAGATTAGGAACTTCTAACCCGTCGCTGCTCATACCGTCGTAGTTGTAGTAATCTTGAGTATAAGTTTCAGCACCGGCTAAACGAATGTTAGTGTTAGCAGCGATTGGAAGATAGTAACGACCGTAGCTTGCCCATATTTTAGACTCGCCATCGCCCATAACATCGTATACTGCGCCTAAACGTAATGCCCATTGGTTTTCAAGTTTAATGAAAGATTCACCAATACCATTCTTGTTTTCAAATGAATCGTTACGAATACCAGCATTAATAACTAGATCGTCTGTAGCTTGCCATTGATCTTGAATGTAGTATGCAAAGTTTTCTGATTCAAAAGAACCACCGCTGCTGTATGTACGGTGACGCACATAATCAATCGTAGTATCATCTTCACCGATTACGTATAAGTAGTAAGCGCCACCAGAGTTAATTGTTTGTTGGTTTGCCGTTAGTGATTCTTTATCAACACCAAAACGTATTTCATGATCACCTAAGTACCAATCAGCATCGATACGAACAACTTGACGCTGATCATCACCTTCACCAATGCTAAAGTTAGCAAAGTTACCACCAGGAACAAACGCTCCTGTTCTAGTAAAGTTACGGTAAATAGCTGGGTTAGCATCTAAAACACTACCAGCTGTACGGTCTGTTTCATTGATACCGTATTGAACTGATACTGAAAAATCGTCAGTAATAATAGACGTTAATTTAGCTGTGTAGTTCAAACCACCATTGTCCTCAAAACTTTCTTTTGGTTCAGCACCAGTAGAACCAATATAATCAGTTCTCAATGTAGTTGTAGTACTTTGATCAGAGAAAGCTGAGATTTCAAGGATATTGTTTTCAGTAATATACCAATCTACTTTTGCACCCCAGAAAGAATCATCATCTTTTTGTGAGTATAAGCTTTGTGCAATACCTTCTGGAGTAGAAGCTTGTCCACCGTTGTATTCAAATTCATCGCTACGCGGGCTGTATAGTGCGTAATAGAAAAGAGTATCTTCGATGATAGCGCCACTTGCCCATAAGTTAACTTCGTAGAAGTCATTCTCATCGCCAGTGTTATCAATACGTAAAGTACCGTCATCACGTTTTTGTGATTGCTTATCTTCTCTTAAAGCATCTGGTTCGTAGTAAACATTTACGCCAGATTTAAATTCGTTTGAACCACTTTTAGTTTTTGCGTTAATTACGCCACCAGTAGCACGACCAAATTCAGCCGAGTAACCACCAGTTTTAACTTCAAATGTATCATACATTTCAAATGGTGGTTGACTAGAACCAACACCTGTACGGAAGTTAGTAATGTTAAGACCATTCACGTAGTAAGCATTTTCAGCTACAGATGCACCACCAATAGATGGGTTGTTACCAAAAGCAGAATCACCTTTAGTTGTACCCGGTGCTAATAAAGCAACACCAGTGAAATCACGTGCAACAGGTACTCTATCAAGAGTTAAAGTATCAACAACGATACCTGTGCTTGAACTTGTGATATCAACCATAGCAATAGCTGAACCAGTAACTTCAATACGCTCAATATCATCAGCAGCTAGAGTCATGTTAAGGCTAACTTTACCGCCCATACCAACTTTAACATCTTTTTGAGCTGTGATTTGGAAGCCATCTTTCATTGCTGTAATGTCATACATTCCAGGAGGAAGAAGCGGGAAGCGGAAAGAACCTTCGCTATCAGAAACAACAGAGCGGGTTAAACCAGTTTCTTTGTTTACAATTTTAATTGTAACTGAACCAAGAACTTGACCACTTTGGCTAATAGAACTACCAGTAATATAACCTGTTGTGTTATTTGCCATTGCGGGCATTGCTGCACTCAATGACATCGCTACTGCTACAGCAGTAATTGATTGTTTAAAGCTACGCTTTAAAATAGAATTTTTCATATTAGTGTTTCTCTCTGGACTTATAGTTTAAATATTTATTGTTTTAAATTCTTTGAATATTTCAACAAATTGTTACATTAGGTAACAATATCCATTAATTCTGCCTGAATATAGAAATATTACAACCCCTATTACAAAAATGTTTTTGAACTTTTTTATTAGTACCTAACCAACTGTTAACCAATGAAATAATCAACCTATTAACCAAGCCACATCCAAATATGTATCGATTTATAGACGCTATAAACAAAAAAAAAGCCTTTTTGTAACTTTTTTGTAAAAATATTTTATACAAAATATCCGTATTAATTGAAATATTCCAAATATCAGTAATCAAATTAAGCTATAAATCACTTGAGGGAGCAACAATGAGTTCTACTTTATATAATACAATTCAATTTAACTGCAGCTCTGTAGCTGAGCGATTTAAAAAACATAACGATTCACCTCGCCCAGAAATAATGCCAATGTTTGATTCATTCCCATATTTATATGACCCGTTAAAAGATTAAGGGGTAATTTTCGTTAATGTTTAGGCAAAGTGTTGAGTAGAAAAATAATGATCAGTTTAGATGAGCAAGCAGCCAAGGTTCTACGCGACGACAGTTAACGCATGAAATAAACCTAGTTAATAACTGAGGTATCTAGATATATAAAAAAAATGCCAGCAAGATGCTGGCATTTTTATTAAGTTATCATTTAATTAGAAAGAAAGACGCGCACCTAAGTATAGTCTTCTAGGTTGAACCCATTCAATAGCTTCACCAAAGGCATAAATACCGTCACCCGCTTTAAGATCTTGTTCACGTACACCTGCTTGATCATCCAAGACATTAAACATATCTACAAAAAATTCTGCTTTGTATTCATCAAAATCATAAACATATTTAACACGAAGATCTAAAGTACCATAGGAAGCACTAGTGTTAGCTGCGACCACACCATCTTGAACCCAACGTGAAGAAATACCGCCAAAATCATAAGCATTATCTTCACGTAACGGGAAGTGACGACTACCGCGAGCGTAGTTAGTACTATAAAGTGTCCCCGAGTTCCAGTTGTAAACAGCACCAACTTCAATGCCATTGTCAAAATAATAACTACCTGCCAGTTTCGCTAAGTATTTAATATTACCCGGTTGATCACCCCACATATTAGGTGCGGCTGGATCTAACTCTAATACATCACCTTGGTAATCAGCGTTGCCATCTGAGTTTGAATTACCTTGCGCATCGTTATAAGTAAAGGACGCAAGCATTGACCAATTGTCTGTACGGCGTTTACGGAAAGTTGCCTCAAGACCTTGATATTCACGTTTTGCACCAGACAGTGTGCCGATAACAAAGTTTGATTCAGGAGCTTCTGAATATCCAAAGTATGAATAAGGTAAGTAAAAGGGTGAATTTACTAATGCTTCATTATTTGGATCTGAGAAAGTTCCTAGGTCATAATCTTCCATGATATCTTTGGTTACACGCTTAGTGTAAGTAAGATCAATACTCATATCGTCAGATAAGGCTTGCGTATAACCAATTAATAACTCGTCCGTGTAGGGCGTTTTAATACTGGGAGCGAAAAAGGCATCTTGACCACCCTTTTGACCACCACGTGTACGGAATGTTAGCCAGCGGTCACCAGCAAAAACTTGCTCTTCACGAACAGGGCCCGTCAGATTACCCGCAAAACTTGTCATGTCGGTACGAATCGGATCATAGTAGCGACCAACAAAAGCAAAGACTTTACTTTCCCCATCATTATTAATGTCCCATGCAGCACTTAAGCGAGGAGCAATTTCCCAGTCGAACGTTTGAATCGTATCGCCTGCAGATGAAATATGCTCATATTTTTCCGAACGTATGCCAATATTCACCGAAATACCATCATCATTGCTCCATTCATCTTGAATAAAGAATACTTGACCTTCAATTGACATTTCAACCGGAGCTGTTTGGGTCATATTAATGCGATAAACATTATTTAAACCATTTGGATTACCCGTAGTACTATTAAAAGTCATCTCATCTAATTCTGCACGACTAATTTCACCATCATTATCTGAATCTAACAGGCCTAAATAGTATGCGCTATCAGTTGCTACCATCGCATCTAGAATGCCATCTACGTCACTGTCTGAATCAGAAATATCGGTAGTTCCTGTCCAGCTATCGCTAACATAGCTACCAAAGGTAGCACCTGAATTTTGACCTGGAATTGATGTGTATTGTGCGCCGTCACCAGTATATTCTAGGCTGGTTTTAAAGGTACTTTTAGTTTGTGAGTAACCGGTTTTAATAACATGAGAGCCAAAATCACTCGTATCTAAATAATATTCGGCAGTAATTTTCATTTCAGTGCCATCACGACTGGTAATAGAGTCAGAACCGAGTCCACCGAGTGAAAGATCACGACCCGTAGGGTTACCCCCTAAATAAGCCACATCATTTCTTGAAGATTGGTCTGCGGCTAAACTAGACAGTTCTCCTTCATGTGAAGCATATTCTGCAGTAACAATTAAATCATCCCATGTATGAGAGTATTCAAAATGCAGATTATCACCACCTTGTTTTCGAGCTCTATCTCGATTATTAAAGAGTGACGCATCAGCTGAACCACTTATTTCTGTTGGATCGTTAAAGTACGAAACAACAAAACGATCATTTTGAGTTGCTTGCCAAGTTAATTTAGCAAAACCTAAATCAGCTTCATTAGTAATCGTGCGTTGAAGTGCACCCGTTTCTGGATCAGCAACATCTTCTTCAAGGTCTTTGACTTGATAAGAAGTAAAGAACCATAATTCATCTTTGATGATTGGACCACCAAGCGTAAAAGCCGTATCAAAGGTTGAAAAGCTATTTGCATCTTCATTTTTGTTATCAGCAACTAAGCCATCATTTTGCAGGTAGTAGTTAACAGAACCATGAAATTCATTACTACCTGACTTAGTAATAACGCGAGAGACTAAACCTGCACCACCGGCAAACTCAGCAGGAATACCACCTGTCAGTATTTGTTGTTCTTGAATAATTTCGGAGTTAAAGTTTGCACCAAATGTACCTGTGTTATTATCGGTAACATTAATATTATCAATATAATAAACGTTATCTGTAGATACCCCTACACTGCCACCACTATCACTATAGTTAACACCTGATTTAGAGGAAGGGTTTCCACCTGTAGAAGGTTTAGTACCTGGTGCTAATTGTAAGTATGCTTGATAATTACGCGCAGTAGGCAAAGATTCAAGCATTTCTAAAGTTAAATCAATACCTGATGTCGTTGAGCTAGTATCAATGGTTGCAACAGAGCCTCTCACTGAAATCACTTCGATATTATCCCCAATACCAGATAAGATGTAATTTACATCAAAGCTTTTACCTGACACTACACGCACTTTATCACGTGAAAAAGGTTCAAAACCATTACCTGTTATTTCAACTTCATATTTAGTTGATGGGTCTAAACCTGATAATCTTAAGTAACCATTTTTATCAGTTACGCCTTTGCGGCTAACTAAACTTTCAGAAGTGCTTACATTTACAACGGCACCCGCTACAGGTTTACCTTCTGCATCAGTTACTTGGAATTTTAGACCACCGGTATCTGCAAATGCTGTACTCATACCTAGAACAGTCGTTACAGCGATAGCTGCAATTGAGCGTTTAAAGTTTCGCTTTAAATTAGAATTTTTCATTATTAGTATTTCTCCCTGAACTTATAATTTTAATTATTTAAAATCATGAGGTTAACTTTTAAACAAATCGTTCGTTTAATTAACAACCCCTTGATACTGCCTGAATATGGAGATATTACAAGCCTTTAAGTCAAAGTTATTTTGAACTTTTGCTGACTAAGCTAACCATATGATATTTATATAAATGTCTATTTATTCGTACAGTAATGTTTGCAACAATATATCTTTTTTAATAAAAAAAAAGACTAATTAATAGACATATTTCAATCTAAATTGTTTTTATAAATAACGAAAAAATAGCAGTGACCAACCTTGATCAAACGCCTACATAAGAGGTATGGTATATTTTTTTATAAAGGTTACATTTTTAATGGTTACAGATACTGAAGGTTACATCCATATTATCGAATACTTGACTGAGCATTTCAGTTTATTTGAAAACTCCTCCTCAGTAAGTGCTGATTCAGATACCGTTATGAGCGTTATTGAACAAGAATTAAGTGAACAAATCATCAGTATTTGCAGCCAGAACGAAGCGTTGTCTTTTAATCAGCGCAATACTATTATTCGAGAAGTTGATGCTATTGTTTATGATTTAGAAGAGATTCTCTCTGGCGTTATTAACAATAAAGTCACTAACGAGCAAAAAACATTCATTAAAGAATTTGCCTTACTGATTAAGAATTTATTTGATAGCGAAATTCATAGTCAGTTTTTATCTTAAGGCGTTGAGCGAATTATTTCGAGCAATAATATTTACCAACAAAAAACCTGATCACGACCCGAGTCTTTCGCTTGATATAATGCTCGGTCAGCGCGGGTAAAGAAATCATCAAAGTTATCATCTGTAAATCTTATACAAGTAACACCGATACTAACAGTTACTTTAATTTCGCCCTGCCACTCACCTTTTATAATTAGATTACTTTGATTAAGTCGAATACGCTCTGCGACAACCTTTGCTGACTGCAATGTAGTTTCAGGGAGCAATATTGAAAATTCTTCACCGCCAATACGGGCTAAAATATCTTCTTGTCGAAGACAAGGAAGTAAACATTGAGCCACTGACATTAGCACCTTATCCCCTATCGGATGGCCATAGCTATCATTGATACCTTTAAAGTGGTCAATATCAATAGCAATCAAGGATAGAATGCGAAGGTGCCTTTTAGCACGATGAAACTCTCGTTCAGCATGATCAATAAAATAGCGGCGGTTATACAGCTTAGTTAATGAATCGGTATTTGCTTGTTTTCTAAATTCTTCTTTTAACGCATACAATTCACTGACGTCGGTAGAAAATCCAATTAACGTTGGAAGTTCACCTTGGTGTTGATAAGGAATTTTTGTACTAATATAGTAGCGTACATTACCTTGTTCATCTGCTGAGGTTTCTTCTATGGTTTGTTTTTCGCCCGTATCAAAAACTTTTTGATCAGATTGGTTAAAATGCTCAGCAACATCAAGTGG
This sequence comes from Colwellia sp. BRX8-4, assembly GCF_014077345.1. Classification (NCBI taxonomy): domain Bacteria; kingdom Pseudomonadati; phylum Pseudomonadota; class Gammaproteobacteria; order Alteromonadales; family Colwelliaceae; genus Colwellia; species Colwellia sp. BRX8-4. Next base: position 10,331 of record NZ_JACGVS010000004.1, on the reverse strand, counting down.
TAAAACCTCAGTGTCTTTCTTACCAATAATATTCTCTGCTGTCGTACCAAATAAATCAGCAACTTTACTGTTTACATATTTAAATGTTCGCTCATTATCTTTCATGTAAATATAAGCATCAACATTATCAAGTACCGTATGAAGTAATTTTTTCTGTGCTTTAATTATTTTTTGGAGCTTTTTTTCTGCTGTTATATCTGTTGATACACCACAAATACCGATGACATTGTTAGCATCATCGAACAAGGGTTTTTTAACCGTTTTATATATCCGGGTTTCTTGTAGGGATTTGATGAAGTTTGTTTCTTCATTTTCTACAGTTATAGCCTCTTTAATAACCTTTCGATCATTTTCTTTTAGTTGCTGAGATAACGCTAAATCAAAGAAATGACTATCATCAAAGCCAATGATATCTGTTGAGTTAATATTAAATAAATCCAGTACAGCCTGGTTTACATAGGTATAGCAACCATGAATATCTTTAGTGAATATACAAGTGCCAACGTTATTTAACACTTCCGTTAACATCTTAACGTCTACGGATAAATTATCCTTTGACGTTGAAGTAACGGGTAATGGTTTCTTTTTACTCACTAATAAACCTTAACTGTTGATGATATTACAGAAAGTTTAATTGTAGTTGAAAATTAATAATAGGCATTATGCTTGCGACATAATCGTTATTTAGCCAATATTTATTCAGTGGGTAAGCTTGCATAGTGCAGAGACTGGAGAGAGGATTAAGCGCTAAAGTTATCTTGATATAACCCAAGAGAAAATGACTTTCTATTGGGTTATTAAATCATCAGTGTTAATAAGCTATGACTTTAAATTAGTAAGCGCCGGCCGCATAGGTTAATTCATAGCTGTGGCTGTATATTTCTAATATATTACCAAAAGGGTCTTCCATGTAAATCATACGATAGGGCTTTTCACCGGGATAGTAGTAACGCGGCTCTGCCATACGTTTTTTACCACCTGCTTCGACAATTTTTTCCACCAGTTCTTCAAGATTAGGATCTTGCACACAAAAATGAAACACGCCTGTTTTCCAGTATTCAAAGTTGTCTTCTGGATTTTCTTGATTAGCAAATTCGAATAGCTCAACGCCGATGCGGTCGCCTGTCGACATGTGGGCTATTTTAAATTTACCCCAATTAGCACCAAATACGTCGGTACACATAGCGCCAATGGGGCTATCATCTTCAATGATTTCTGTTGGTTTCATTATTTCATACCAACCTAAAACGCCAGTATAAAATTCAACAGCAGCCTCTAAATTAGGGACTGAAATACCGATATGGGAAAAAGTTCTTGGATATGCTTTACTCATTTTTATTACCTCGTTAAATTTGATAGACAAAGTATAGTGAACTTTATAAAGTATATAAAATTATCATTTGTAATATAAATGAGTACATTTTGTTATGATAAATCTTATTTGGTTAAAAACATTTTGCACGCTTGCTGACGTTGGACATTTTACCCAAACAGCAGAAATTCTTTTTATGACGCAATCAGGCGTAAGCCAGCATATAAAAAAACTTGAAGCGCAGTTGGACATTTTATTATTAACGCGGGAGGGTAAGTCTTTCTCATTGACCGATGCGGGTATTAAATTACGCCAACAAGGACAAGATTTATTAGACACATCTGCTGATATCGAAGCTTCAATTAAACAAGATGATGCTTTTATCGGTGTCATTAAAATAAGTACACCTGGCAGTGTCGGCTTAAAACTATACCCAAAGATGCTTGATATGCAGCAACGCTATCCGGCGCTTATTATCGATTACACCTTTGCACCCAATAAAAATATAGAGCAAAATTTAATTGAGCGAAAAATTGACCTGGGGATACTCACTGAGTTAAATAGGAGCCCACAGTTAGCCTACAAAAAAATAGCCATTGAGCCTTTGGTTTTAGTAACGTCAAGTGATATCACAAGTATCAACTGGCAAGTGCTTACTTCTATAGGTTTTATCAGCCACCCTGACTCAGAACATCATGCACAACAATTATTGAGTAAAAATTACCTTGAATTTGAACATACAAGTCAATTTAAGCACAAAGGATTTTCTAATCAAATAAGTTTGATTTTATTGCCCGTTAGCCAAGGATTAGGTTTTACCGTATTACCCCTGCATGCGGTAAACGCTTTCCCTGAGCAAAGCCTGATAAAAGTACACACATTGGAGATACCGGTCAGTGAAACCTTATATCTTTGCCAAAACAAACATTCGTTTGACACTCAAAGGAGTCAATTAATTAAAAAATCGATTCGTAAATTTATTTTATAACATTGACTATAAAAACTCACTTAGCCTATGAATTTTTTAGCGATAAGCAAACACTCAAATCGGCTCATCGTGACTTAATTGTAAATTTATTTCCAGCCGACCCGCCATTGATCACTAACTTTTAGATCACGCCAATCTATGGTGTATTCATTATGAGTCATCACCGCTTCGATAACACAGGCAATTACTTTTTGTTCTTCGTCAAACTCCACCTTAGTGATAATAAAGTGTTTTTCTTTATTGGTAATATCAACTTTAGTCCACTTACTATTGATGAGGGCTTTGGGATTAATTTTATTCATCTTTACCTTAGTGTATAAGTTATTGTTTCAAAAAAGACAGTGTAAATATCGATAATGAAAATTGCCCAGGGACTTTTTTAGTCATTAAAAATCCGACTTCTTTAATATCTTCTGAGTTAAGTAAAGGCGCATTTGGTATAGCCCTTCCACGAAAAGTTGCTTTAAAGTCTGCAAGCTCGAAGATATGATTTTCACGCTTATTAGCGACGGTTTTAAAGTCATGTTTATAAGCTAACCGGTAGCCATTTACATAAATAATTAGCCTTAATTGATAGGCTTGCCCGTCACCTTCGGTGTTAATAACAAGTTTCTTATAAGATTGTGGAAGATTATCGACAGCACGAAAAACCGAACTAAAGCCGCCATTATTGTCTAGAGAGATGCTACCGCTAAAAATGCCATGATCTTGAGAAAATATCATTTCCCCGTTTGATAAGCCGCCCATAACGCCATCATTGGTTATCCGCCAGCGTCCGTTTTCTTGCTTTGAAAAATCAATCATATAAGCCTTATTATTGCCACTTGAATTATCATTGGCCTGGTTATTAATATTGTTACCACTGGCATAAGCACTGAAAAAAAAACATAAAATTAAAATAAATCGCATCAATAAATTCCACTTAAGTATTCTATATTGCCTTTTAAATACGCAAAATAAACTTGTTAAGATCAAAACCACTAAAAATGAGCTAAAATTAATACTCTAACGTATGTAGTGTTAGATTTAATTTAAAATAATAACCAACGAGTAAAAATATATGCGCATTTTTTTATTGATATTGTTCATCAGCCTTGCCTCAGGTTGTAGCACAAAATATACAAATCAATTAGTCACAGGTAAAGCTTTTCCAGCGGTTACCGGACAAACATTAGAAGAAAATACAGTCAATATTCCAGCCGATTTCAACAAAGAATTTACTTTATTATTAGTAGGCTACAAACAGAATTCACAGTTCGATATCGATAGATGGTTAATCGGTTTAGATATGACTGAAACTAAAGTCGATGTCTATGAGCTCCCGACTATTCAGGGATTGTTCCCAAAAATGTTTAGTACTTTTATCGACAATGGTATGCGTGCTGGTATTCCAAAACCTCTTTGGAAAGGGGTGATTACAATTTATGAAGACGGTGATAAGGTTCAAGCTTTCACTGGAAATGAAAGCCCTAATAACGCGCGAGTATTACTGTTAGATAAAAATGGCATCATTGTTTATTTTTATGATGACGGTTTTTCAGTTGCAGCGCTTAATGAGTTGAGAGATAAGTTAACGCCATCGAGCTAGTGTAACTTTGTTGAGACTTGTGCAAGAGACAGCAATTAACCGTTACTGTTTTTTGCCAATTTTAGCTATTTACCCAAGGTTTATTCTTATCTATTTATATACCCATGCTTCTTTATTTCCTTCAACGTTGTCGTCAAAATATTTTGAAACACGACATATTAACTCACCACTTCACCCTTGATTTTTACCGCACCAAAACGGGGCACTTAATCACATCAGTGCACTTTCCTCGATTACTCATCATTGCCCTTCCCTTCACTAACTTCAAAAAAAACTATTTATTACAATAGATTAATAGCAAAACACTGTTTACTAATGATCTGGCATAAGACTTGATGCTCTAATGATAATGAATCGTTATCTATAGTGAAAATTATGCTCTCTGCTTTTATTGAACAACACAAACTACCTGATGAATTCAGCGACACCGTTAGACTGCATTATCAACCACTTGCTGAGCGAATATTGGGGCAATTCAAAAAACACAACACACCGTACTTTGTCGGCATCAATGGCTGCCAAGGTAGTGGAAAGTCAACATTAACAGATTTTCTCGCTGAATATTTAACAACACAATACCCTCTTAATGTGGTGGTAATGTCTTTAGATGATTTTTATCTAACAGGTGAAAAACGTCAGCAGCTTGCAGAAAACATTCACCCATTATTAGCGACAAGAGGTGTGCCAGGCACTCATGATATGGCGACTCTTGAGCACGTACTTTTGCAATTAAAAGCTAAAAAAACGGGGTTTTCTATCCCTAGATTCAATAAGGCTATCGATGAACCCTATCCAAAAGAGCAGTGGACTGTGGTTGATAAACCAATAGATATTATTTTATTAGAAGGATGGTGTTGGGGGGTAAAGCCTCAAACTGAAGAACAACTAAGGTCAGCTATTAATGAACTTGAATTGCAGTATGACGCTAAAGGTGAATGGCGAAATTACGTTAATCAACAACTGAGCGAGGCTTATGTTCCCTTGTACAAAAACATGGATTTTTGGTTAGCACTGCAAGCACCATCATTTGACTGTGTTTATAAATGGCGATTAGAGCAAGAACAAAAATTACAAGCTAGAAACATCAACTTAGCTAATTCAAAGGTAATGTCTCCTGAAGAAATATTAAACTTCACCCAATATTTTCAGAGACTTAGCGTACAGAGCTGCACGACTATCGCACAATCTGCCGACGCAATATTTTACTTAGATTATGCTCGCCAAATCAAAGATGTGCCGCTAAAGGAAGTACGATGAGCTCATTAAGAACACTTGTTTTTAGTGACTTAGATGGAACCTTACTCGATCACTTCACTTATCAATCAAGGCCCGCAGATAAAACACTTGCGCAATTAAAATGTGCAAATATTCCGGTTATTTTAAATACCAGTAAAACCCTTGCTGAATTAGCCATTATTCATCGTGAACTCAAACTAGATACCCCCTTTATTATTGAAAATGGTGCCGCTATTTATATACCTATAGCTACTTTTTCAGCACAACCTGCTGACACTGAAATTGTTGGTGACTATTGGGTAAAATCTTTCTGTTTACCAAGGCAGCATTGGTTATCTTTATTAGCTGAACAAACTGATGAATTTAAAAAGTATTATCAAGGTTTTTCCACTATGTCTGCAGCTGACCTTACCGAAATAACAGGGCTGTCGTTAACAGAAGCTAAGCGCGCTCAACAAAGGCAATATGGTGAACCCATTCAATGGTTCGGTGATGAGGTCAGCAAAAATAGCTTTATAGAGCATCTTATTGATCTAGGAGCCAATGTTGTTCAAGGTGGTCGGTTCATTCATGTCGGTGGCTACTGCGATAAAGGCCAAGCCCTAATTTGGCTAACTGAGCAATATCGAGAAAATTTTAATAACCCTGCAATTCTGACCATTGCCTTGGGTGATGGTGAAAATGATAGCCCAATGCTAGAAGCCGCAGATATCGCGGTACAAATTCGCTCACCCGTTCATAACTTCCCCAAACTCTATCGCCAATTTAAAACGACTCGTACGCAAGATTATGGTCCTGAGGGTTGGGCTCAAGCACTACAAACCCTGCTTGCAAAGCAACTACTTTCATCTTCTACTATTATATAAGAGGTAAACCATGGCTGATTTTTATCAAAACGGTACAGTAACCACGCTACATAACTTAGCACAGCGTGAACCAGCAGATATGGCAGCTGAAATACTAGCCTTCTCTAAAAAGCGCTCTTTAGGGCTTATTTTACCTTCATTATTTTCTGAATTAGAAGGCAAAGCCTTACCCGATATTATTAATAAAATTAAAGGTGTCGAATATTTATCAGAAATAGTTATTGGTCTTGACCGTGCCGATCTTAAACAATATAAACACGCCTTAACTTTCTTTGGTCAACTGCCGCAACATCACCGAGTATTATGGAATGACGGTCCAAGATTACAAGCGATAGATGCAAAATTACATGCCCTAGGGTTAGCCCCCAAAGAGTTGGGTAAAGGCCGTAATGTTTGGTATTGCATGGGCTATATTTTAGCTTCGGGTAAAGCGGAGTCAATTGCCCTACATGATTGTGATATTTTGACCTACGAACGTGAACTACTAGATAGACTACTTTATCCTGTTGCTAACCCTATGTTTAATTACGAGTTTGCTAAAGGTTTTTATGCACGAGTTGCCGGTGGAAAAATAAATGGCCGTGTATCTCGTCTATTAGTAACACCGCTAATTAAAGCGTTGAAAAAAACAGTCGGTCATTGTGACTATTTAGAATACATGGACAGTTTTTTATATCCTTTAGCGGGTGAATTTTCTTTCCGTCGAGATGTATTAAACGATATTCGTATTCCTAGTGATTGGGGCCTTGAAATTGGTGTGCTCTCAGAAATGTATCGCAACTATTCGCCTAACCGTTTATGCCAAGTTGATATTGCGGCGACCTACGATCATAAGCATCAAGATTTATCTTTGGATAATACTGATGGTGGTTTATCAAAAATGTCGATTGATATCAGTAAAGCCTTTATTCGTAAACTTGCTACCCAAGGCGAAACGTTCACGGCAGAAAAATTCAGAACATTGAAAGCGACTTACTATCGTATTGCGTTGGATTATGTCGAAACTTATCGAAATGATGCCATGATGAATGGCCTTAAACTTGATATTCATAATGAAGAAAAAGCAGTTGAGATGTTCGCACAGAATATATTAACCGCGGGCAATACCTTCTTAGATCAACCCATGGACACACCGTTTATTCCTTCTTGGAATAGAGTAGTTAGCGCCATACCTGATATTTTATCGCAACTAAAAGAAGCGGTAGAGTTAGATAACGAAGAATTCAGACAAGCATTATAAAAAAAGGTGCCACATGCCAACGCAAGATAATCAGTTAACACCTAAATTGCAGGGTAATTTAAAAGAAAAGTTAGTTCAGCAGCTTTCGACTATCTATCACGATGTCCCGCTTGAAAAGCCAGTAAGTGATATTGCCCAATCTCTGCTTGATATTATGGGGTTATCTAAAGAAACAATGGCGGCGAAGCCTTTCTCAAACCATTGGTCAGAAGAAGATATTATCTTAATAACCTATGGCGATAGTATCGTTAAGGCTGATGAAGCACCACTCAAAACGTTGAAGACTTTTTTAGACACTAACGTTAGCAATACGATTAACAGCGTGCATATTTTACCTTTTTTTCCTTATAGTTCTGATGATGGTTTTTCAGTTATCGATTATTCATCGGTAAATGAGTCGTTAGGTACTTGGCAAGATATTGGCCAGATAAGTGAACATTATCGTTTAATGTCTGATCTCGTCATCAATCATTGTTCAAGCAGAAGTGCATGGTTTGACAACTTCATTAAAGGTGAAGGACAAGGCAGCGATTATTTTTTTACGGCTCTTGCTGATGATGACTTGTCAGCCGTTGTGAGACCAAGGACATCGCCCCTCTTAAAGGAAATTGAAACTGGCAAAGGCAAACAATTTGTTTGGTGCACATTCAGTCATGACCAAGTTGATTTTGACTTTCGTAATCCTGAAGTTTTAAAAGCTTTCGCTTCTATTATTAAACAATACCTTGATATGGGTGTAAAAATATTTCGTCTAGATGCCATCGCGTTTTTATGGAAAGTAGTAGGAACACCCAGTATTAACTTACCGCAAACTCACGAGGTGGTCAGGTTATTAAGGACGCTTATTGAGTCAGCTAAACAAGATGCTGTTATTATCACTGAAACCAATATCCCCAATACGCAGAACCTCACTTATTTTGGTAATGCCAATGAAGCCCATGGGATATATAACTTTTCATTACCGCCGTTGTTATTAAATACCTTGCTAACGGGTAACTGTTTATACCTTAAACGCTGGCTAATGAGTATGCCTCCTGCGCAAGATGGCACTATGTATTTTAACTTTATTGCATCACATGACGGTATTGGTTTACGCCCGGCAGAAGGATTATTAGATGAAGCTGAGCTGGATAATTTAGTACAGGCAGTAGAAAATTTCGGTGGAAAAATATCTTGGCGCACTACAGATACCGGCCAACAAAAAGCCTATGAAATGAACATATCACTTTATGATGCAATGCAAGGCACAGTGCGAGGTAAAGATCAGTGGAATTTTGAGCGTTTTATTTGTGCACATGCCATTATGTTTGCCCTCGAAGGCATACCAGGTATCTACATTCACAGCATGCTAGGCACACAAAATGATTATCAAAAATTAGCAAATACCCATCATAACCGTGCAATTAACAGGCGTCGCTGGCATGTAGAAGCTTTAGAAGAAGCACTTAATGACAGTAACTTACACCATGCAAAAGTGCTTTCATCATTAAAATCTTTATTGGCGTTAAGAATTAAACAACCCGCCTTTCATCCTAACGCAACGCAATTTACCCTGCATTTAGGTTTGCAATTGTTTGGTTTTTGGCGACAAAGTAAAGACCGAAAACAAAGCATGTTTTGTGTGAGTAATATTTCTGATCAACCGGTAGTATTACCCTTGAGTGAGCTGAACTTAATTATTACCGAATCATGGTTTGAACTTATTACCGCAGTAAAAATAACAGAGTTAAACCAAGAGCTTACTTTGTCACCTTATCAAACAGTATGGATATCAAATATATAAAGTGAAAAGTTAAAAATAAACGCTATACTAAAAATAATTTTGGTATTAACTGCAGATTAGCTTTGGAATAGCAGGGGGATTATCAATGCATGATTATTTTGCACCTCATGGTGAATTCAAATTACACGTGAGCAATAATATAATTATCGCGCGCTTAACGGGATCCTGGAATAAAGAGTGTGCGGAAAATTTTTCACAAGCATTTATAGCGCAAGTGAAATTGTTAAAAATACAAAAATGGGCGCATTTAGTCTTCTTAGATGACTGGCAAATAAGTGTTCCTGAAATTGTCCCTGTTGTTGATGAGTTAGCCGCTTTTTGTATTTTAAATGGTTTAGAAAAATCAGCGCAAGTCGCCAATGAATCAATGATGAAAAAAATGTACCTCGATAAAATGGCAATTGAAACACGCAGTAACTTTGAGAGGCGAATATTTTCTGATCAAGATAAAGCGATTAGCTGGCTCAGTGAATATGGTTTTACTACAACAAAAGGATTAAAAGCTTACGAGTTAGTATAGCTTGATGGTGCTGCTAGAAGTTTTTCGTAAACACTAAAAGCAACTGTAAACTGCTTTTATCTTCAACTAGAGGACTGTCAGTAATACTTTTATCAAACCAAGTGTATTCAAGATTTAAGCGGGTATATCCGCCAAAAAAAACAGGGGTCGCGATTGAAAATCCAAGATTTTTATTAACGCCACTATGACCAAGGTAAGCCCCCCTATTTTGATTCACTTCGTCTTTAGAAACACCATAATAGTAATCAACATGATGTTTATCTAAGAAACTGAGTGAAATTGAGGGTTCGAAAAATATTGGCCCATACCTAAAAACATGACCAATCGTTGATTTTATCTCAAAACCATTTGAGCGATTTAGTGCATCAAACATCGAAGAAAAGCCGATTTTCCAATCATTTTGTTGATAATCAACACCAAAGCCGACATCAAATGAACTTTTTCTTTTTCTCATCCCTTCGAAAATAGCACTATCAGATTCATCAAACCCTTGGAATCTTGGGGATAATTTTGCGGAGAGAGTTAATCGATTCGCATTTATTAACTTATAATTAATAAATGGTCCAAATACCGATAAGTTTTCTCCTTGATATCCCAATAAAGGTAAAGGCATTACTCGGGTGTTATATCCCTTATATATCTCTTTATTAACACTGATACCTACGCCGTATAAAAGTAAGCGCGTAATTAGCCCCACATACCAATATTAATCGAGCCTGCGCATAATTATCTTAGTAAATTAACATGAGGTAATTATGAATAAACAGCAAAAAATCAAACACTGGCAAAACATTTTTG
>NZ_JACGVS010000010.1:0-174914 GCF_014077345.1 Colwellia sp. BRX8-4 | reverse complement strand
GGCTTGTCGAGCAATAGGCTCGTTTAATGCCCGCATAAACCAACTGATATCGATTAAACGCTGTTTATAGACCTGTGCTGTTTCTTCAACCATTTCCATTTCGAATGGAGTTAATGTAGTTAATGATTGCTCTTGTTGAAATTGACGGGTCAACAGGGTGCCTTTAAACAACTTATGCCAACGGGACAGTACCTCTAGCGTCGTCCAGTTGTTAGCTTGTTCACTATCAACATGAAGGACTAAATGTAAGTGATTATTCATGACAGCATGAGCACATATATCAATAGCAAAGACCTGAGATAATTTAAAAATGCGCTGTTCAATCCAATGACGCCTGTGCTCATAACTGACACCGGTTTCTTTATCAACACCACATAAAAAGGCTTTGCGAACGGTTTGACTGCAAATATGATAATACGGCGTATCAGATAAACTGATTTGTTGTGAACGAGGCTTAGGCATAACAATCACCACACTTAATAGGGGTAAATTAAGTGTAGTTTATTGTTGAAAAAACAAACAAGTTATTATGGGTGGCTTAATAATATTTTATCAGCTTGAACACCGTAATGGAAAATACGGTGTTTGGGCAAAAATATTACCCTATAGCCAATCAACAAGTCACAGTGAAATTTATTTTAGTGGTTTGCAATATTTTAAAGCAAGAGTCTGTAACCATATGGGTGACTGTGGCACAGCAACGTCAACTTTAGTAAATGCTAGTTGTGGTGGCGGTGGTGGCGATTTGTAATAAATTAAGCTCAGGCGCTGTTAGAGTATAATAATGACCAATATCATCTGAGCGTACAATAAACGGTTGACTTAAAATTAAAATAATTGAGATATAAAATGAAAATTAACAATCTTTTGATACTTGTAATTATCTGTTTTATTACCGCTTGTCAGGGTGATTCAGAAGGAAAGAAAGAACAAAAAGCTGAACAAAAATATTTACTGGCTGTGGCTTATGATAACAACGCATGGGGGACAAGTCATGCTGGAATTTTTGTTGATATTCAAGGCAACTTTTATCATTATTATCATAATAAAGGGAAGAATGACGGTTATCTTTCTGTAGATGATGTGGCAGAGCAGTCAGAAATTGAACTCACTAAAGTGATGGGTGGGGCTGGTACTTTACTTGAAACTATAGATATTGAAGTTGTCAAGGGCATTCAAAGTATTGCTAGCGAGGTGACTTCTCAATATTTTACTGAATTGCAAAAACGTTGTTCTGACGCTGGAAGTATTCGTTTTTTGAGCTTTAAATTTAATAATGAAACAGAGCTATATACCCCCTACCTTTTGGAAAGGAGAGGGGGAGGAGCTGAAGTCAACCTTTCACCTGCGGCCAAAGAGTTAGTCGATTGGTTAGAGGAAAAATCAAAAGACTATCAGTTAGGTCTTGATTCAGATGATTGCAGTTATATACCTGAAGATTAATATTATATGACTTTACTTTTGGCAAAGTTATTATAAGTGCTATGGCCCAATGGGGGCGTTAGCGCCATAGAGTATATATCCTAATGTCAGCTATCCCTGAAGATAGCTGACATAAAAGTGGAGTTGAACGCTCTAATAATGAGGTCGGCTTTGTGGCATTAGTTAGCGTTAATATGTGAAATAGCACCGTCCGCAATGAGCTTAAAGCGGACTTAGAAATTAATGAATGACTAACTATAATGTACATAAAGTGATTATTAGTATTGCTGGCTGAAGATCAGAGGTTTTCACTAAAATGCAATTTCTAAAAAACAAGATAATCTGTTTATCACCTATTAAAAGCCAACTGTCGTATATGATGCCAATATCAAACATTATACTACGTCTGTGGAGCTTCACTCCGTATCGACATATACGAAAGTAATAATGCCATGATGCCATTGAATGGTCTTACTGCTATAGGCATCGTCACACCTTATGATGTTTCGCAAAAATCATCACCGTTTATCCTGAACATAAAAAAGCCCATGTTTAAATGGGCTTATGATAAAACGTTACTCTCGGTGCTTTTACATGCTAGTTTCTAAACACAAATCCTATTTAGGGTCGTAGCAACATCAACAGATACCTTTTGCTGTTGCTCTGCATGCTGGGCAACAGAACTTAAGCCATTAGTGATATCTCTACTCAAAGAGGCAACTTCAGCCATATTGGTATTAACCGCTGCAGTTGATTGCTGTTGCTGTTCAGTGCCACTAGCAATTTGAGAGGTTAAGGCATTAACCTCTTTAAAGACTCGACCTATTTGCTCTAACGCTTCAACCACTTCGGCTGAATGCGTTAAACTGTCTTGCGTCAATGCTTGACCACGCGAAATCGCCGTTACAGCATTAGTTGATTTCTCTTGCAGACCTTCAACCATTGAATGAATTTCAACCGTTGCTTCTTGTGTTCTATGCGCAAGAGCTCTTACTTCATCGGCAACAACTGCGAAACCGCGACCTTGCTCACCTGCTCGCGCTGCTTCTATCGCTGCATTTAATGCGAGTAAGTTTGTTTGGTCGGCAATGCCACGAATAACATCCAGAACAGAACCGATATTTGAACACTCTGTTTGCAGTAGCGCTAAGTCTGTCGCCATTTCGGTAACTTCTTTAGAAAAAGCTTCAATGGTTTGCTGACTGGTATTTGAAGAAGTTGTACCTTGCGATAAAATGTCAATAACTTGATTAGTCGTCTCACTTACCTGTGAAGCACTCTCTGAAAGTATACTAGACGTTGACGCAACTTCATCAATAGAGTGAGCCATAAGTTCTATTTGACGGGCAGAATCATCAACGGCTCTCACTGAATCAGTCATTTGTGTGGCCAGTAAAAATGACCCCTCTTTTAACGATTCAGACTCGGTTCGCAATTCAGCAAGCACATCGGATAAATCTCCAATAAATGCACTAAGCTCATTGGTGACTTGAGCGAGTTCATCATTACCTTCATCAACTAATGGGCCAGGAGGCGCCTGCTTGGTACTCACCACAAGCGTTAAGTAATGAAGTAACTTTGTTAATCGAGACGACAGCTGACTTTGAGTAAATATATAACCTGATATTAATTGAGCAATCACTAATAGAGACAATATACCGATAACAGACGACTTACTTAACTCATCTGTAAATAGCAAAATAAATAATACAGCTAATAATCCAAAAACAGCAGTCGGTATAAGTAATTTCACGCTTAAGCGAGTAAACATAGAGTATCCATGATGTTAGTTTAAAAAAAATAGCTGAGATTAAAGCTACTTGTCTTTATTTCCTTATAAATTACCTATTATTTAGCAGTTTTGCTAATAATATTTACTAATTTATACCATTCGACAAAAATCAGCTGTTATTTTAACTATACCAAGTAACAATTGATTGTCGAACATTCAACGTTAACCGCCAGCACTTATAATATAATGATAAGTGCTGGCGGATAAATAAAAAGAGAAAGACAATAAATAGTTTAGCTAAAATCAAAGCCAAACTTTATTTTTATTGGGACATAAACCATTTAATTTTCCCTTTATAACGACATGATTAAAAGTCTTAGCTATTTGCTTTGCTTAAATTCACCTAAATCGCCCTTTTTTAGCTAATAGATAAGTTGATTTCTTCTTAGTCAGTACACCAAACTCAGCTACTTTGATTGTTTTTCTTTTTAGTACAACTGCTTTAGTTTTTGTATTGCTAAAATTGTCGCTCACATAAGGTTGAGATGACTCTGCCTAGTTAAGTTTTCATAATATCGGCAGTTATGGCTAAGTGCCCAACTAAATGGATATACATCATAAATAATTGATATCACATTTATCTTTCACTTTTTGGTGTATTCTCATAAAATCAATGAATAGATTATTTAACAAGGCATTCCGTGACTTCAATTCAACATTTGTTCGACAATAATCAGCAGTGGGCTGAAAAGATAAAAAAAGCAGACCCCGATTTTTTTAAACGCTTGTCAGAACAACAAAAACCGGAATATTTATGGATAGGTTGCTCTGACTCAAGAGTACCAGCCAATGAATTGCTCGGTATGTCTCCAGGCGAAGTGTTTGTTCATCGTAATATTGCTAATCAAGTTATCCATACCGATTTAAATTGCCTTTCTGTTATTCAATTTGCTGTAGAAAACCTAAAAGTTAAACATATAATAGTATGTGGTCACTATGGCTGTGGCGGTATTACAGCATCAATTGATAATAAGCGTCATGGGCTAATCGATAATTGGTTAGGGCATATTAAAGATGTTTATCGTTTTCACAAAGAGCGCCTTGATGCCGTTGAAGACCAGCAAACAAAGGTCAACTTACTTTGTGAACTCAATGTGATTGAGCAGGTAGCCAATGTTTGTCATACCACCACATTAGTCAGTGCCTGGAATGCCAATCAAGATGTCACCGTACACGGCTTTGTCTATAATATACACGACGGTATTTTGAAGAACTTAAACGTTTCTTCTAATGGTAAATAACCAATGACCTTAATAATGCCTGACTCACCTAACAGTAAACAACCTTTTGCTTGTGGCGAAGTCGCTTTAGTTGGCGCGGGTCCTGGCGATCCTGATTTATTAACCATACAAGCTTTTCGTTTTATTAAACAAGCTGAAGTCGCCATTTATGACCGATTAGTAAGTGCTGAAATATTAGCGTTATTACCCGAAAATTGTCAGCGAATTTATGTCGGTAAAAAACAAGCAGAACACAGAGTACCCCAAGATCAAATTAATCAGTTATTAGTTGATTATGCTAAACAAAACAAAAAAGTTTTACGCTTAAAAGGCGGCGATCCTTTTGTTTTTGGTCGAGGAGGTGAAGAAGCACAATATACCTTAAAAAATGGCATCGCTTGTCATATTGTACCAGGAATGACCGCGGCCTCTGCTTGTACAAGCTATGTAGGTATTCCTTTAACACATAGACAAGTTGCACAAAGTTGCACCTTTATTACTGGTAACGTCCAAGACAATGGTGAATTATCACTGCCATGGCACACACTTAACGATAATAAACAAACCGTTGTCTTTTATATGGGGATCAAAAGCTTACCCATTATCAGTGAGCAACTAATCAAGGCGGGTCGTAAAGCTTCAACACCCGCAGCATTGATTTATAAAGGAACAAATCCAGAACAACAAGTTTACCATGGTACGTTAGCGGGATTGAACCACTTAGTTGAATTACATGATATAAAACCACCAACATTAGTCATTATTGGTGATGTTATTAACACCTTTGATGAGAAGCGCTTGATGAATTTAGGTTATTTATCACCAGAATAATACTAAACACCCAAAAAATCTTTTAAGAAAATCAAGCTCCGCACTGCGCCAATATTAATCATATTGTTCGGTTTATATTAATAATTATAATAACAATTACCCACTCTTTTGATAATAAAAATAATAGGAATAGCGATTATGCAGGGCACCGAGAATATCCCAGGAACGGTTAACTTTTCAAACACAGGTTTAACGAGTAACGATTTACCAAGATTAGACTCTCTAAAATTTGAAATGTTATCGCCGCTTTATGCAAAAAGTAACCGCTATATCACCTTATTTCTCACCCTGTTTATTATAAGTATTTTATTTATCGTTCAGCTACAACACTTTATTACCTTAACTACTGCAGTAAGTAACTTTGTAAGTTATGTTATTTGGGTAGTAGCTCTAGTTGGCTTTATGAGTACCCTTTACACTATAGTTGCTGATAAAAGAAAGTTTTACGCACTTCGCCAACAAGATCTTAGTTATCAAAGTGGCGTTATTTTTCTCAAAACTGTTAGCCAACCCATGCTACGTATTCAACATGTAGAGCTAAAGCGTGGTCCTATTGATCGAAAAATAGGTTTGGCTAAACTGCAAGTTTTCAGCGCTGGTGGTGCACTGCACACTTTTGAAATCCCAGGTTTACCGTTAGAGAAAGCAGAGAGCATTCGCCAATTTATTCTTGATCACAAAGATGTTAACCATCATGGATAAATCAACACCGACGCTAGAGAGCGACGGAGAAGTAACAATTCCCCCTCTTGGCTCGAAACAAAACACCAAAGACTGGCAGCGTATATCACCTATCGCTATTATTTATTTTTTAGCAAAATTTGTGATGGGATTTTTAAGTAATATCGTCGTTTTTTTACCCGCATTATATTTAGGTTACGATAATTTTATTGCACATCCCCATTTGTGGCTACCAATAGGTTTATCCATACTCGCCATTATTATGATCTCGACCTTTTTAAGTTTCTACTTCTTTCAGTATCGATTATATCAGGATCATATTGAAATACGCTCTGGCGTAATTTCAAAGAAATACGTTAATTTACCCTTTGCTAAAATTCAAAACGTAAAACTAGAGCAGCCGTTGTATTATCGACTATTCGGTTTTACCTGCCTCCAGCTTGATACTGCAGGCTCCGCTATGCAAGAAGCTAAAGTCGTCGCTTTAAAAGTAGACTTTGCCGAACAACTTAAAGTAGAAATTTTAGCTCAGCATAAAATAGCAAGTTCAACAGTCGCCGATGCCGAGACCGAAACAGTTAATGACTTAGCATCTAAGGATCAAAACAACGAAACTATTTTAAACACACGCAGTATTACAGACCTTATTATTCATGGCTTAACTAACAACAGAATCTGGATTTTCCTCGGTGGCTTAGCACCATTTTTTGATGATTTTGGTCGCTATATTGTTGAATTTTTTAATGGCTTAGGTATCGACCTTGAAAAATTCTTAACGTTTGCTGATAAACCCATGTGGCAAGTTGGTTTATACGCACTGACCTTAACTTTTATTATTTTATTACCTTTTACCTTATTTTCTATCGCCGGTTCTATTATTACTTTTTACCAGTTCACCTTAAGTAAAGTCGACGATCGTTATATTCGCCGTAGTGGTCTGTTAACCAAGTATGAAGTGATCATGCGGTTATCCCGCCTGCAAATGGTAGTTCGTCAACAAGATTGGCTTGATGTGATACTCAAACGAATTAACCTTAAATTTGAGCAAAGCAATAGTGCTTTAAATCAGTATCATGCGAGTGCAGAAAATAATCGTATTATTGTTCCATCAATTAATCCTAGCGAATGTTTGGCGTTGGTTAACAACGTATACCCAAGTAATAAAATGATGACTGTTGATTATCAAAGCATTAGTAAACGCTTTCTTTTGCGTAATCTTGGCTATATTCTCACCCCGATATTTATTTCACTGTTAGTCTTTTTCATCACTGTTGATAAAACTAATTTATTAATGGCTATAATTCCGGGTTATTTATTTGTTGGTTTGTTAATTTTTATGCGTTGGTTTCGTTGGGGCTATGCTAAAGATGAAGATTTTATTTATATCCGTAAAGGTTATTTTGGCGTCGACTATTACTGTTTTCCTATTTTTAAAACTCAACAAGTTCAGTTTAAACAAAGTTGGTTTCAAAAGCGCCACCAACTCAGTTCAGTAAGCATAGTATTAGCGGCAGGCGCTCAAGATATTCCTTTTATCAAACAAGAGTTTGCCTACCAATTACTTGATAATGCACTTTACCAAGTAGAAAGCAGCCACAAATCTTGGATGTAACTAAGAGATGAACAGCACTAAAATATTCATTATCGGCTTACCTCGCACCGGCACCACCAGTATTTGTGCCGCTATGCTTGAACTCGGCTATACCGTCGCACACACAGCTTATACGCAAAAAACTTTTGATCATGCACAAGTGATCGCCGATACGCCCATTTTTGCTGATTTTAAACGTCTAGATACATTTTACCCTAACAGTAAATTTATCTATTTGTCCCGTGAGTCACAAAAATGGTTACCGTCGATTAAGCAATTACTTCAACGAATGTATATCAATGTCACCCGAGATGATGGTGGTTTTAATACGATCATTAAACGCTGTTACCAGAGTACATTTTCACCTTTTACGTCAGATAATATTGAAGATGATAATTTTTTATCATTATGCTACCAGCGGCATAAGAGTGAGGTTGGGCAATATTTTATTGCTCGCCCACAAGACTTACTGACTATAGATGTTAGCGAGTCAGACAGTTATCAGAAATTACTCAACTTTTTATCTTTAGCGCAAGGAAATGAGTCGGCAAGCTTTGAGCGGCTCAATACGGGTGGCAAAGTGACCGCCTGGAAAGATTTAATCAATAAAAATAAAATAGCGTCGACCAAGAATGGTCGAATAAGTTTACTAACTTATTTAGATGTACCAGGCGAATAACAACAGCACGTTGAGCTCTATAATAAAGTCAACATACTGCTTTTTCTAAACGTTACAAAGCTTCAATTTCAGCGAGTGCTTGACTAAACTCGGCTAAATCTAACTCAACATATGTATTATCATCTGTATCACTAGTTTCTTCTTGCCAATTAATACCAACAATAACGCCGTCTTCACTAAGGTCTTCTAACCAAAATTCCAACCAGTCACTTAAAGTTATTTTAGTCGGTACATATTCCTGCCATTCATCAACACAATGCTTCTGAGCGAGTTCTTGGCTTGACCATAATGGCATAACTTCAGTGTTTTCAAAATTAATAGAGTCAAGTACCACCCAATCTTCTGCTGACTTTTCTTGCAGTGCCCAGAACGATTGATTGTTTTTAACGTCGACTAAAAAGGTGCTTAAGATTGTTGAATTCATGATTATTGGTATCAATTAATTAATGAGCAGTCTTTAATTATCTCACACCATCTCATTTGCTAATATAACAATTTATTGTAAAAGTATAAAAAATAAGCAAGTATGAATGAATATGGAACAATAATAATAAAAATACTATATGACTGAAGAAGTTAGATTGAAGACATTAAGCATTGATGAATTAGAAATTGGTATGTTCGTTACCACCGTAATGCTTAAACACAGCAAAACAAAAGTAAAAAACCAAGGCAGAGTTAACTCTCAAAGCACAATAATGTCTTTAAAAAAACAAGGCGTTACTCAAGTTATTATCAAACTTGAGTCTGATAAGGAACAAAATCAAAATTTAACAGCTAAAGAAGCAAAATTATCAACTGCAGAGTCAGTGACTTTACCTTGCTCATTAAATGAAGAATTTTCACGTTCGTGTGAAATCTATGATGATAGTAATAAAAAAATTCAAGATTTATTCAACCAAGCGAAAAGTCAAAAAAATCTATCACCACAGGCAATCAGTTTGCTCGCGTCAGAGATAACCAATTCGGTTATTCGTAATCAATATGCCATAACTATTTTAACGCGTATTCGCCATCATTCTACCTATCAATGGGAGCATGCCACTAACTGCGCCATCTTAGTCTGTGGCTTTGCACTTTTCCTTGGCTTAAATAAAGAAACCGCTGAAAAAATGGCATTAGGCGCTTTATTACATGATATTGGTGTTGCAAAAATACCCAAAGGGATCATTGAAAAACCAGATAAACTAACAATTAATGAAATGGATATTGTTAAAAAACACCTTGCATGGGGACATCAGCTTTGTAAAAAAGATGGCTTTAATGATCCTATTATTATGGATATGTTGATTAATCACCATGAACGATTAGATGGTTCTGGCTACCCTAGGGGTTTAAAAAAAGAAAAGCTTTCTAAACTTGCTCGTATTACTGCAATTATTGATGTTTATGACGCTGTAACAGGTGATAAAGCTTATAAAAAAGGTCAACAACCCATTAACGCGTTACGTTATTTATTAGCAGAAAAAGGCAAGTTTGATCAGCAACTTGTTCAACAGTTTATTAAATATTTAGGTGTCCATCCGGTGGGCTCACTGGTTAAACTATCAAATGATAAAATAGCCATTGTAGTTGAAGGCAACAGAGCTGACCCGCTAAAACCTAAAGTAAAAATTTTTTATAGCTTAAAACTCCAAAATTATATTAATTCAAAAGATTGCGACCTTTCACTTGTCGCTATTACCATCGTTGGCTCGGCCCGAGCTGAAGACTATAATATTAACATTGCTAAACTGATACACGACATTGCCAATAAAGCCTAACGTACCTTAAATGTCCTTTTTTAGGCAAAAAAAAGCCGCGTAAGTTACGCGGCATAAAAACATTTGTAAGGGAATAACAAAAGTTTGGTAAGAGCATAGCCCTTAAGAACTAGAGTAATTATACTAATAAACTATTTAATGTAAATACCATACACTAATAAAATTGAAAATTAGCACAATTTTATTTCAAATATCATCTTAATAGTTATTAATAAGCCCTTTTAAACGGTGCTAATCAGTTAATCTTCTTGATAAGACAATAAAAAGCCGAGTAAGAATACTCGGCTTTTAGTTAACAACTTTTATTATCTGATTGATACGTTAAGGCGTCATCTCTTCTTGATCTGCGCCTTCTTTATCAATCACTTCTGGTATCAAGTCTTCTTTAGAAATACCAAAAGCGAGTGCAACTGAGCTTGCTACATAAATAGATGAATAAGTACCAACAAAGACCCCAAACAATAACGCGGTTGCGAAACCATGAATAAGCTCACCACCTCTAAAAAACAGTGCAGCTAATACTAATAACGTGGTTATTGACGTTATAAAAGTACGACTTAAGGTTTGTGTTAACGAAATATTGATAATATCTGCTGGCCCGCCTTCACGTAATTTACGAAAGTTTTCACGAATACGGTCAGATACAACAATCGTATCATTGAGTGAGTAACCTATAACCGCCAATATCGCTGCAAGCACCGTCAGGTCAAACTCAAGTTTTAATACCGAGAACAAGCCCAGTGTTAACAATACATCATGAAATAAAGCAAACACCGAACCTAAAGCGAAACGCCATTCAAAGCGGAATGCTACGTAAACGAGAATACAAATTAGCGCAGTTAACATCGCTAATCCGCCCTGCTCTGCTAATTCATCGCCGACGCTGCCACCCACAAATTCAATACGGCGCATTTCCATGGTTTGCCCTGTGCCTTCTTGTAAGGCACTAAGTACTTCATTACCGAGCATTTCAACGTTTAAACCTTCGCGCTCTGCTAAACGAATAACCACATCACGGCTAGTACCATATAACTGCACAACCGCATCTGGATAGCCATTACTGTCCATTACCGCACGAATTTTGTTTAAATCAGCCGCTTTTTCAAAACCCACCTCAATTAATGTTCCACCCGTAAAATCTAGGCCAAAGTTTAATTTATTGGTCATTAAAGAAAATACAGAAGCAAGCATCAATAAAACACTAAACATCAATGCTCCCTTGCGGTAACTCATAAAGGCGACAGTTTCTTTTAATTGTAAAATTTGCATAAATATCTACGCCCTATATTGAAAGTTTGTCGAGACGTTTTCCGCCCCAAACAGCATTAACTACGGTTCGTGTACCAACAACCGCTGTAAACATTGAGGTAAGAATACCGATAGATAACGTTATCGCAAAACCCTTAATCGGACCTGTACCAACAGCATACAAAATAAGTGCCGCAATAAGCGTGGTAATATTGGCATCAATAATGGTTGAAAATGCTGCCTCATATCCTTGGTGAATAGATTGTTGAATCGACTTACCTTCACGTATTTCTTCTCGTATACGTTCGAATATAAGTACGTTGGCATCTACTGCCATACCAACTGTTAGTACAATACCTGCCATACCGGGTAACGTTAACGTTGCCCCAGGAATTAACGACATCACCCCAACAATTAAGATTAAGTTAGCACCAAGCGCTAGATTTGCTACCACACCAAAAGCACGGTAATAAATAATCATAAAAATAAACACTAAGCCAAAGCCCATTAAAATAGCTTCAAAACCAAGCCTAACATTTTCAGCACCTAATGTAGGTCCAACCGTTCGCTCTTCAACAATTTGAATCGGTGCTACAAGCGCTCCAGCACGTAACAATAGTGCTAAATTATGTGCTTCACTTTGGCTACCCGCACCAGTAATGCGGAAGGTTTTACCTAAACGTGCTTGAATGGTTGCTACTGAGATAACTTCTTCTATTTTTTCAAAAATAGTATTCCCTTCAGCATCTTTACGGTCAGTGGGTTTATATTCAATAAATACGGTCGCCATTGGCTTACCGATATTACTTTTAGTCCCATTGGACATTTTTCCACCGCCGGCAGAATCAAGCGAAATATTTACTTGTGGACGGCTATATTCGTCAAAGCTTGAGCCTGCATCAACAATATGATCACCGGTTAGCATCACACGTTTTTTCAATAAAACAGGTTTGCCGTCACGTTCATATAATAACTTAGAGCTCGCTGGCACTCGGCCATTGAGTGCAGCACTTAAATCGCCGTCGGTATCAACGAGTCTAAATTCGATAGTTGCCGTTGCATTTAAAATTTCTTTTGCTTTAGCTGTATCTTGCACGCCGGGTAATTCAATGATGATGTGTTTTTTGCCTTGGCGTTGCACAAGCGGCTCAGAGACACCCAATTCATTAACACGATTACGAATAATGGTAATGTTTTGTTGCAAGGCATATTCGCGAACTTCTTTAATTTTTTCATCGGTCATTTTTGCAGACAAAGTTAAATTATCCGCATTTTCTGACATTAAAAAGTCACGGTAGCGTTTTTTCAAAAAGTCATGTGCTGTAGTTAAGTCTTCCGCATTACGAAACTGAACATTGATGGAGTCGTTCGATTTTTTGACACTGCGGTAACGAATTTTTTCGCCACGTAAATCAGTACGAAAGTCATCAACTAAGGCGTCTTGCGCTTTAACTATCGCTTCACTCATGTTCACTTCCATTAGAAAGCTAACACCACCACTTAAATCTAAACCTAACTTCATCGGTGTACCACCAACACTTGCTAACCATGCAGGTGTTGCCGGCGTAAGATTTAACGCCACCGAAAATTTATCGCCTAAACTTTCCTCAAGCAAATCACGGGCACGAAGTTGTTGCTCGGTATCACTAAAACGGACAAGTAATTGGCCATTTTCAAGCACAATACTTGAGAATGAAATATTATCTGCAGTCAAATCGCTCTTTACGCTATCAAGCGTTGCAGCATTGGCTTCAACGCCACGTAAACCTGAAACCTGCACGGCAGGGTCTTCAGGGTATAAATTAGGTAAAGCATATAAAGCACCAAAAGCGACTATAAATAGCACCATCAGTGTTTTCCATAAGGGGTATTTGTTTAGCACAAGTTCATCCTTTTTATTAACGTTCTTTTAAATCATTGCAGGTTAGTCATAATGCTAAACTTGTTTAGCAAGAAGCTAAGCAAATAACTAACCCACTACGAATTACAATGACTTCATTGTGCCTTTAGGTAATACCGCATTGATTGCTGCTTTTTGAAGAACAACTTCAGTACCTTCAGCAACACTTACTACGATATAATCTTTTTCGTCTGAAACTTTCACAATTTTACCGACGATGCCGCCTTGTGTTAAAACTTCATCGCCTTTTGATAATGCTGACATTAGGCCTTTATGCTCTTTTACACGCTTAGCTTGTGGGCGGTAAATCATAAAGTAAAAAACTAAACCAAAAACGGCTAGCATGATCAACATTGATGTGCCATCGGCACCTGCTGGTGCGCCGGTTGCTGCGTGTGCTTCACTGATAAATAAACTCATAATTTCCTCTGATTTTTATTGTTAATAAATGGATAATTCTTTTAATTTGTGTAAATAGCTATTTTAGTTCTGGAACGGGTAATCCGCGTAACGCATAAAACTCGCTCACGAAGTCGTCTAACTTACCTTGCTCTATAGCCGCACGCAATCCTTTCATAACACGTTGATAAAAATGTAAGTTATGTAAGGTATTTAATTGTGAGCCTAGAATTTCATTACACTTATCTAAATGATGCAAATAAGCGCGTGAATAATTTTTACAGGTATAACAGTCACATTCGCTGTCTAATGGCCCTGTATCTGTTTTGTGGCTGGCATTACGGATTTTAATAACGCCGTTAGTCACAAATAGATGACCATTTCGGGCATTACGTGTTGGCATAACACAATCAAACATATCAATACCACGACGCACACCTTCAACCAAGTCCTCAGGCTTTCCAACACCCATAAGATATCGGGGTTTATTCTCAGGGATCAAGGGGGTGGTGTGATCAAGAATGCGGATCATATCTTCTTTGGGTTCACCTACTGATAAACCACCGATCGCATAACCATCAAACTCGATGTCTTTTAAACCTTTAACAGAAACTTCACGTAAGTCTTCATACATGCCGCCTTGTACAATACCAAACAAAGCTGATTGATTATCGCCATGAGCAACTTTAGAACGCTGTGCCCAGCGTAGTGATAATTCCATCGAACTTTTTGATTCTTCATGTGATGCAGGATATGGCGTACACTCATCAAAAATCATCACAACATCGGCATCTAAACTGCGCTGAACTTCCATTGAACGTTCAGGGGTTAGCATTATTTTATCACCGTTAATAGGAGAACTAAACTTAACCCCTTCTTCGGTAATCTTACGCATTTTACCTAAACTGAACACCTGAAAACCACCAGAGTCAGTAAGAATTGGTTTTTGCCAATTAATAAAATTATGTAAACCGCCAAACTGTTCAACAATTTCAGTACCAGGACGTAGCATAAGATGAAAAGTGTTGCCTAGAATAATTTCAGCGCCTGTTGCCTCAACATCTTCCATTTTCATGCCTTTAACCGTGCCATAAGTCCCTACTGGCATAAACGCTGGCGTTTCTACTGTACCGCGATCAAACGTTAAACGGCCTCGACGTGCTTTACCGTCAGTATTGATTAATTGATACTTCATCTTGCTTTTTACTGGTTTAGTCACTGGTGCTACTGTTTTATCTGTCATATAGACTTTCTCCAAACCCTCTAGCGAAACAGGCTAGCGGTTGTTTATTATAAATTATTAAACGCTTTGTATGTCATCTTAAATATTGTAATCTTTTTTCGTTAAAAACATCGCATCGCCATAACTGAAAAAACGATATTTTTCATGCACTGCATGTTGATATGCAGACATCATGTGTTCGTAACCCGAGAAGGCGCTAACGAGCATTAACAGTGTTGACTCTGATAAATGAAAATTAGTGATTAAGGCATCAATCACTTGAAATTCATATCCTGGGGTAATAAAGATATCAGTGTCACCATAAAAAGCGCTAAGCGGTAAAGCTTTATCTTTAGCCACCTTAGCGGCACTTTCTATAGAACGTACCGATGTTGTACCAACTGCGATAACGCGACCGCCATTCGCTTTTGTAAGGGCTATCTGTTGAACAACTTCGTCAGATACTTCAACATACTCAGCATGCATAATATGGTCGGCTATTTCATCGACTTTTACTGGCTGAAAAGTACCCGCGCCAACGTGTAAGGTAATAAAAGCGAGATCGACACCCTTAGCTTTTATTTTTTCTAATAAATTTTCATCAAAATGTAAACCTGCGGTAGGTGCAGCAACCGCACCAGGTTTTTCATTATAAACAGTTTGATATCTTTCACGATCGCTGTCTTCATCAGGACGGTCTATGTACGGAGGTAATGGCATATGGCCAATTTCTTCAAGCACAGATAAAACTGATTGTTCACCCTGTATTTCTAATTCAAATAGAGCACCATGGCGACCAAGCATAGTCGCAGAGACTTTGCCTTCTAGAATAAGTTTGTTACCCACTTTTGGTGACTTACTGGCACGAATATGAGCAAGAAAACGTTTTTCGTCGAGGATCCTTTCAACCAAAACTTCAATTTTCCCACCACTTTCTTTTTGTCCAAACATACGTGCGGGTATTACGCGGGTATTATTGAAGATAAGTAGATCACCAGCATTAAGTTGTTCAATAATGTCGGTAAATCCAAGATCAAGGATTTCACCACTATTACCGTTAACAGACATTAAACGACTTGAGGTACGATCCGCTTTCGGATATCGGGCAATAAGTTCTTCGGGTAAATCAAAAGAAAAGTCAGCTACGCGCATGTAAATACCAATTAGAATATCTATTTTAAGAGAATAAAAAACGCGTAATTTTAGTGTTCAGCGCCAACAATAGCAAGTAATAACGCCGATACAGTGGCAATAAAGGGTCAAGAGACCTTAAATATAAAACAGCTCTGTATTTACCTTGTTTATAATCATCATATTGGAAACTTTATCTCCCCTTTTTGACAATTTACCGTATGCTGAGATTATCGATAAATTTATAGTTGAAAATATCATGAACAATATTGCTTTTGCTCTCGCTAAAACCATCCTGAATGGCTTTGAGCGACATATCTATCTTTTTAGTGAAATTACTCAATCCGCAAAAAAACGCTTTGAACTCTGCCAATGGCAAGCGGTTCAAGATGCAGCAAAAAGTAGAACAGACTTTTATGATAAACGTGTTGAAGAAACACTTGAGACCATTAAAAAAGATTTTTTTGTCTCGAATCTTGACGAGCTTTTATGGCAAAACGTTAAGGTAAGTTACGTCGATTTATTAAAAGAACACCATCAACCAGAGCTAGCAGAGAGTTTTTATAACTCTATCTTTTGTCATTTATTTGAACGTAAGTACTACCACAATGCTTTTATTTTTGTAAAAAGTACCGTTGAAAAAATAGAAAACATTGCCAGTCCGGTTATATACACGCGCTATTTGCCAAGTGAGTTAGGCCTAGAGCAAACTATTGCGGCTATTATGAATAATGCCAACTTCAACATTCCCTTTGTTAACTTAGAAAGAGACATGAAAAGTCTTATAAAGTCTTTTCGCGTTCAAGCACATAAAACACGATATAAACTTAGCGAATTGAAGTTCGATATTCTTGATTTTATATTCTATCGTAACAAAGGGGCTTATATTATTGGTCGCGTTATTTCTCCTGGCGGTGAAACACCTTTTATTGTCCCTATTGTTAATAATGAAAAAGAAGGAAAAGCAGCAGGATTATACATAGATGCTTTGTTAACCGAAGGGGCAAATATGGCGGTAGTTTTCGGTTTTGCCCGCGCTTACTTTTTTGTCGACTGTCAGCACCCTTTTGCTTTAGTGCAATTTTTAAAACGCTTAATTCCTCATAAAACCTTAGCCGATTTATATTCAGCCATTGGTTTTCATAAACAAGGTAAAACACAGTTTTATCGCGATTTTCTCAATCACCTCGACGCAAGTGATGACAAGTTTGAATTAGCTGCAGGTATTAAAGGTATGGTGATGTCAGTATTTACCTTACCCTCTTACCCTTATGTTTTTAAAATTATAAAAGATAAATTTGCCCCAAGTAAGACCATGACTAAGCAAGAAGTTAAAGGAAAATATCGCTTAGTTAAATTACATGACCGAGTTGGACGAATGGCTGACACCATGGAATACTCTGAAGTTGCTTTTCCCAAAGACCGTTTTAGTGAAGAATTATTAACAGAGCTGCTCAATGTTGCTCAATCTATTATTCGTTTTGAAGATGAATTAATTATCATCAAACATTTATATATTGAGCGTCGTATGACACCGCTCAATTTATATTTAGCTAAAGCGAGTGATGAGGAAATTGAAGAAGCAATGTATGGCTATGGCAGCGCGATCAAACAGTTAATTGCTGCCAATATTTTCCCCGGCGACATGTTACTCAAAAACTTTGGCGTAACCCGACACGGACGAGTCATATTTTACGATTATGATGAAATAACCTATATGGATGAAGTTAACTTTAGGGTGAAACCAGAAGCCATTACCGAGGAACAAATTTATGCAGCAGAACCTTGGTACTCGGTAGCACCTGGCGACATGTTTCCAGAGGAAATTGCGACTTTTGCGTTGGCAAATAAGAAATACCGCAATGCTTTTTTATTACATCATGCCGATTTGTTAGAAGCCAGTTTTTGGCAACAATGCCAAAAAAGTGTGGCTACGGGTAAATTTGAAGATGTATTCCCCTACCCAGAGGCACTACGTTTTTGTAATAATTAATATTGTATCTGTGATTGTTTGCTTTACCTGACAATAATTGAGTTTAAAACAAACGCAATGTTGTTATTTTAAGCAAACAGTCATTTATTTCATTTTTTTTGACTTTAGCGCTTTACCTTTGCTATTGCTTGCGTATAATTCGAATCCGTTGCAGGGGTGTAGTTCCAATTGGTAGAACAGCGGTCTCCAAAACCGACGGTTGGGAGTTCGAATCTCTCCACCCCTGCCAATTATTTTCTTAGCTATTTCTAGCTAAGATCAATAGTATTATCTTTATAAATCATCGTAAACCTAATAGTTACTCTGTCATATCTAAATAAGAGCGGTCGTTATACTTATTAAAGTATAATTTATATTTAGGTGAAGAAATAAAAATATAACCTATAATATATTTATTGCTTCTAATAATATCTGACTGGAATAATTTGACACTTTTTAGTACTGTGCCCCAAATAAAATCACCCTCTTTATTATTTTCTTTATATTTTATAATATTTAGCGCTGTTGCCACAGAAATAACCAGTGAAGTAAATTTAGATACCGATTATCAGTCTATCCGTAATAATACGTCGATTTCATTTCAAGAAAAAGAAAATAGCTATACTAAACTGCTTGAACAAGTAACGCCGTTTGAAAACAAGCGCTTTGAAGCACTAATTATTAATCAGTTGCATTACAATGCTATCTTACAAGGAGATACTGTTAATGCTCAACGATGGCTAGATCGCTTTAAAAAAAACCTTAATCAAATCATTTCAAAAAAATCCTTACTCGCGTTAAATCTTCTATCAAAAAAAAATCAGCTGCTTGAGTTACAAAATGATCAACAACATCTGCCAGCATTAAAGATTTCCTTGGCGTTATTTAATCAGATGAACAACGTAATAATAAAAAAAAATAACAGTATTTTAAATGATGATGTCTACCTGACCAACCGAGATGTTGCTGAAATTAATAATTTAACTGGTATTTCGTATTTCTCAATTGGCGACTATGACCAAGCACAACAGTATTTTATTACTAGTTTGCGTTTATATGAAGACTTGCAGGCTTTACAAGGTGTCGCGGCGGCGCTTAATAATTTATCCCTAATTAGCTGGGCACAAAAAGATTTTCATGCTGCCTTAAAATATTTAGAGAGACCTATAGAGATATCACAACAGCTTAACGACAGTGCGCTTTATATCATTAACATTTCAAATCAAGGTATTTATTATACCGAGCTCAAACAGTATGAGAATGCAATCGTATCCTATAAAAAAGCGATTAATCACCCTGACAGTAAATATTTTCCTAAAGAGACATTAGGCGCCATTATTGGTCTCGCCGATGCCTACATTACAATTAATGAATTAACATTAGCAAAAAAGCAATTAGAAGAAGCGTTGCAATTAACTGCAGCAACTAAGAATAAAAAATCACAAATTAGTGCGGAAGGCTTTATTGGCGATATTTATCTACTGCAGGGAGAGCCTCTTCGAGCTTTAGCCATTTATAATCGCGCATTACTTTACTATCAAGAGACCAAACTTCAACAACTTGAAGCAGAGACTTATAAACGCATCAGCAAAGCTTATCAAGCGCAGAAAAAATGGCAACAAGCCTTTAATTTTTATGAAAAACATATCCTGTTAATTAATAAACTTAATGACGAAGCACAGCAAAAATCAATCAGGGTCCTACAAAATCAATATAAAGCAGAAGTAAAACAGAAAAAGATCAACTTATTACAAGCTGAAAATCAATTACAAACATTAGAGCTACAGTCAGCAAAAAATCAAAGTGTTGTGACCATTGTTATTAGTCTATTTTCCTTAATCATTTTATTACTTACGGTAAATCGTCATTATATACGAAAAGAAAAAGTACGTTTAACACGCCACAATAATGAAATCAGAGCCAATGAAGAACAGTTGATGTTATTGTCTATTGCTTTTAAGAATACAGCTGATGCAGTATGGATAACCAATAAAAACTTCGAAATTGAAGTAGTAAACAATGCTTACGTGACACACACCCACAAGCATAAGTCTGAAGTAATAGGTCAAAAGGTAGTTTTTGCAGAAATAAATGGCCAGCCTGCTGATTTATCTGAAAAATTGCGCGCTCAGGCTATGGTGCATGGTAGTTGGTTAGGAGAGCTTTTTGATCAAAAATCTACCGGTGAAATTTATAGTTTAGAATTAGAGATTGAAGCGATAACAAACGATAATAATGAAATTATCCATTATCTTGGTGTTTTTAGAGACATTACTGAAAAAGTAAAAATACAACAGCAATTAAGTAAGCTTGCTACCCACGATGATTTAACCGAATTGCCTAATAGAACCCTATTGCATGAATTGATTGTCCAATCTTCTTTGAACTCTCAACGCTCTCAAAAGTCACCAACCGTACTATTACTTGATGTAAATAGTTTCAAAAAAATTAATGACACTTATGGCCATAGTGCCGGTGATGAAGTTATCCGTGAAATTGCCGATCGTTTAAGTACGGTATTATACCCAAAAGACGTTATTGCACGTATTAATGGTGCTGAATTTTGTATTTTAGTTGAGCTTTCTGACCCTAATTATGGCGCTATCGCTGTTGCACGGAAAATACTGTCTTGTTTTGACACTGCATATGTATTTGATGACCACCAGTTGCCTGTTACCGCAAGCATTGGCATTACTCGATACCCTGAAGATGCTGATGTTCCTCAGGAGCTATTAAGAAAAGCAGCGTTAGCAATCTTTGATATTAAAGCTCAAAAAAAGAATAATTATCAATTTTTTGAACAGCGCATGAACAGTGAAGTTGCAGAACAATTAGCGCAAGAACAAAGGCTACTCACAGCAATAAAAAATGAGACCTTTGAATTTTATTATCAACCCTTTGTTGATACTAAATCTGGCTTGATTTCGGGGGCAGAGGCCTTAATCCGGTGGGTTGAAGCGGACGGTAATATTATTTACCCTGACAGTTTTATTCCCTTTTCTGAAAAGCTTGGTCTAATAGACCAACTTGATAAAATCGCAATAAATAAGGTCTTCGCTCAAGTTGCTTTATGGCAAAAACAAGCGTTAGACTTTGGACCTATTGCCATTAATTTATCAGCAAAAATGTTTTCTGATTCAGCAGCCCTTATTGCACTTTTAAAAGCGAAACTAAACCAATATGGCATCTCTCCCGCCAGGATAAAAATTGAAATTACTGAAGGCATGTTACTGGATAAAATAGATATCGCTATTTTAACCATGCAACAGCTTAAGGCACTTGGCTTTAAGCTTTCATTAGATGATTTTGGTACAGGTTTTTCTTCTTTAAGTTACTTAAAACAATTTCCTATCGACATTCTCAAGATTGACCGTTCGTTTATTATGGGAATGCATGAATCTTCAATCGATCAAAGTATTGTTCGCTCTATTATTAACTTAGCTAATAATTTAAATTTAAGTGTTATCGCAGAAGGCGTGGAATTAAGTGAGCATTTAGCGTTTCTCCAACAATTAAACTGTCAGGAGTATCAAGGTTATTATTTCAGTAAAGCCATTGGTTTTAAAGAGTTAGAGCAACTAGTCATGACTCAAATCAAAACGCTATAAAGTACAATGGCTTTATCTTTTAATTTGCGATTAATTGAGAGTCACAGGATTAATACACCACCAATAATAACGGGTATATTTGGTATTAAGTGAAAATTCTGTCATTATGTGCTTCTTACTTACGCTATGCTTTATCGCCTTAATTTATGACCATGACTAAAAGACAGTTTTCGCACTTGCAGGCTATGGGTATTGAACTTTGGCAGTTAAAAAATAGCGAAAAAACGAACAATAGCGACCACCCTCTTTATTTAGACATTGAACTTGCTACATTAGTTGATACTCATATATTTACCGACATCCTGCATTCTTTAGGTTGCTCTATTGGTGAAGTAAGTTGCAATAATAATGCCTTATCGATAGGTTTATTAACCTGGCAATTTAGTGAACAGACTGATATATCACTAACAAAGCATCACTTGGTTACCCCGTCGATTAACGTTTTGAAAAATTCTCCGCTATTAAAACAAACACTTTGGCAAAAACTACAAGAAATTCAATAAAATGACCTTTAGCTATCATAAAATATCAAGTAACGACGTAGACTTATTAATCCCTATAGAGAATGCTTGTCACTCTCACCCATGGAGTGAAAAAACCTTTAACAGCTGTATTGGCGCGCGATATTTTGGTCATTACTTACAAGTGGATAATGAGTTAGTGGGGTTTTATATTGGCGAGCATGTCGCTGGTGAAGCAACGTTAATGGATGTTTGTGTATTACCAACACTGCAGGGCAAGGGTTATGGTAAAGCATTACTAGAACACTTTTTTATGCAATCAAAACAACTTAACAATACAGTTATTTGGTTAGAAGTTCGAGCAAAGAACATCAGTGCTCAAATGATGTATATCAATAGTGGTTTTATTGAAACTGGCAGAAGAACAGGTTACTACCCAAGTGCCTCTGGTTTCGGTTATGAAGACGCTATAGTCATGAAAAAAGTGCTCTAATACCTAATAAAGCAGGCATAAATGAGATTCCAGTTAATAGGGTTCAGTAAAAAAGCTGCTTCAACAATAAGAGCGACAAGAGTTAAAACCATCATACACGAAACAAAATAAAGCCTCTTTAATCATGACAATTAAAGAGGCTTTTACATATCACGGTTTCACGAATAAGCGTTTAAGCTATTCACACAAGTAAGTAAACTACCAATTTTCAACACCTTTCATGTCTGGTAATTCATGGGCGATACCCTTATGGCAATCTATACAGGTTTTTTCGCCAGAAGCCAGTGCACTTGAGTGCATTTTAACACTGCGATTACCTTGTTCTGAAAAGTCCATGTACTCAAAGTTATGGCAATTACGACATTCCAGTGAATCATTCTCTTTCATGCGTTTCCATTCACGTTCTGCCAATTCACGGCGATGATCTTGAAACTTTTCTCTTGTGTCGATCAAGCCAGTAAGCATACCCCAAACTTCTTTACTCGCCGCAATTTTACGAACGATTTTATGAGTCCATTTTTTGGGAACATGGCAGTCAGGACAAGTAGCACGAACGCCAGAACGGTTAGAGTAATGAATAGTTTCTTTGTATTCTTCATAAACATTATCTTCCATTTCATGACAACTAATGCAGAACTCTTCGGTATTGGTCACTTCAAGGGCGGTATTAAATCCCCCCCAAAAGATAACACCGCCAGCAAAGCCGATAGCTAAAATAAACCATAAGGCGGCACTGCTTGGCGACTTTAAATACGAAAGTAAGCTTTTTATTTTTGATTTTTTAGTCATGTTAATCCCCTAAATTACGTTTAGATAAACCATTATTTAATCATTACCTAACGATTCAACGGGTTTAAAAAGATTATCAACTAACTCAGGTGCATCAGCTTGTGTAACATGGCATTGAGAACAAAAGTAGCGACGCGGAGAAACATCTGACAGTGTTTTACCGTCACGTGTTTCAAAGTGCGTTAAACTTATTTTGGTTGCGCCGGTTTCTCTCGCATATTTCCAACCATGACAAGTTAAACACTTATTACTGTCTTTATTGACCCGATAACCACGTGTTTGATGAGGCACAACAGGTGGTTGATGCACATAATTACGCTGAATAGGATTTTTATCTTTAATGACACGTTTAAGCGCTTCTGCACTTTTGGTTTCATTAATTTTAGCTATGCCACGAATAGTCTCTAAACCGCCTGTCGTTACTTCTTGATAAGCTTGTACGCTTAATGCCATGGCTAAACTGGCTGTTATCATTATTATTGATAATATTTTCATTTTTTACCTCTACCCGGTAGATTAAGTAAATTTAATTAGTGCTAAACAGTGACTTTTTTCACTTTCACCGCACATTTTTTGAAGTCAGTTTGTTTAGACAAGGGATCGGTAGCATCTAGGGTTAACTTATTAACCAATTGTTTTGCATCAAACCAAGGCATAAAAACTAAACCTTTCGGGGGTCTATTACGGCCACGAGTTTCAACACGAGATTTCACTTCACCTCGACGAGATTCAATCAAAACCTCATCACCACGGCGTAAACCTCTTGCTTTAGCATCGTCAGGGTGGATAAATAACACCGCATCAGGAAATGCTTTATGAAGTTCAGGTACACGCGCAGTCATAGAGCCTGAATGCCAATGTTCAAGAACACGACCGGTACTCAGCCATAAGTCGAATTCTTCATCAGGTGACTCTGCCGCTGGTTCGTAGGGTAAGGCAAATATATTGGCTTTTTTATCTTTATGGCCATAAAACTGCACTTCACTGCCTTTCTCTACATAAGGGTCGTGCCCCTCACGAAAACGCCACTTAGTTTCTTTACCATTAACAACCGGCCATCTAAGGCCACGCTCTTCGTGATAGCGATCAAAGGGGGCTAAATCATGACCATGTCCTCGGCCAAAGGTTGCATATTCTTCAAATAAGCCTTTTTGAATATAGAAACCAAAATAATCACCTTCAAAGTTAGTATCACCTTTGGATTCACTCATTGGGAATTTATCTACGTTACCGTTTGCATAAAGCACGTCAAACATAGTTTTGCCACGGTATTCAGGATTCTTGGCAAGTAATTCTTCAGGCCATACTTCTTCAATTTTAAAACGTTTAGAAAATTCAACTATTTGCCATAAATCTGAACGCGCTTCACCTGGCGCATTCACTTGTTGATGCCAAAACTGTGTACGGCGCTCTGCATTGCCGTACGCTCCCTCTTTTTCTACCCACATAGCAGTAGGTAAAATCAAGTCAGCCGCCTGTGCAGTTACCGTTGGGTAAGGGTCTGAAACGACAATGAAATTTTCTGGATTACGATAGCCAGGGATCCCTTCTTCATTAATATTTGGTCCGGCTTGCATGTTGTTATTACACATAACCCAATATGCATTTAATTCGCCATCTTTAAGCATACGATTTTGCAGAACTGCATGGTAACCGGGTTTAGGTGGAATAGTGCCTTCAGGTAATTTCCATATTTTTTCAGCTATCGCTCTATGCTTAGGGTTTTTAACAACGAGATCGGCAGGTAATCTATGTGAGAAAGTCCCTACTTCACGCGCCGTTCCACAGGCTGACGGCTGTCCGGTTAATGAAAACGGGCTGTTACCCGGTTCAGATATTTTACCCGTTAATAAATGCACGTTGTACATGAGGTTATTTGCCCAAACACCACGAGTATGTTGATTGAAACCCATCGTCCAAAACGAAGTCACTTTAACTTTAGGATCCGCATAAAGTTTAGCCAGCGTTAATAATTTATCTTCAGAAACACCCGAAAGTTTTGATGTATATTCAATACTATAAGTGCTAACAAATTTAGCAAAGTCATCGAAGCTCATCGGTTTAGATGCGCCACTGTCAGGATTTTTAGCCGCTTTTTGTAATGGATGAGTAGGACGTAAACCATAACCAATATCAGTAACACCTTCGCGAATATTGACATGCTTTTTCATGAAATCTTCGTTAACGGCGTTATTTTGAATAATATAATTAGCAATAAAGTTTAATATCGCTAAATCTGTTTGTGGTGTAAAAATCATACCGTTATCAGCAAGTTCAAAACTTCGATGCTTATACGTTGATAATACGTTTACTTTTACATGAGGATGACTTAAACGACGGTCAGCTAAACGCGACCATAAAATAGGATGCATTTCCGCCATATTAGAACCCCAAAGGACAAATGCATCGGCGTGTTCTAAATCATCATAACAACCCATAGGTTCGTCGATACCAAAGGTACGCATAAAACCACCCACAGCTGACGCCATACAGTGACGAGCATTAGGATCAAGGTTGTTGGTTAAAAAGCCCGCTTTCATTAATTTTGAAGCGGCATAACCTTCCCAAACAGTCCACTGACCCGAACCAAACATACCAACTGAGGTCGGGCCTTTTTTCTTTAAAGCGGCTTTAAATTTTTCAGCCATAACATCAAAGGCGGTATCCCAGCTTACCGGTGTAAACTCACCTTCTTTGGCATAAACACCATCTTTCATCCGTAATAACGGTTGAGTTAATCGGTCTTTCCCATACATAATTTTGGATAAAAAGTAACCTTTAATACAGTTAAGACCTTTGTTAACTTCTGCTTGAGGGTCACCTTGAGTCGCCACCACTTTTCCTTCTTGTGTTCCAACAAGCACACTACAACCTGTGCCACAAAAACGACAAGGGGCTTTATCCCATTTAATGGTAGTATCCGACGATTTAGTCAGCAAGTTTGAAGCTGAAGATGGCACGGCGATACCTGCGGCGACAGCTGTTGCTGCAATGGCGTTCGCTTTTATAAAATCACGTCTTGTTAATGTCATACCTTTATCCCCTGATGTTGTGGTAGCCCATAATCATTATGATGAAAAATCAATGATGAAGAGATCACACCCGGTAAATTACTCATATCTGTAATGGTGTTAATAAGGCCTTTGCCTTTTTCACCTCTGTTTAAATCATTTTCTTCTATGGTAACCACCATAGAGCCGTTATCAGCAATCTCATGCACTTCAGCGCCAGGAAATCCGCCCAGTTCTTCGGCCACTTTCGCGGTATTACTTGGCTGAGCAACAAAAAGCACACCAGCAATATTAATAGGTTTTTCTTCTAGTAGATTGATCACGATTATTCCCCTGCCGGCTTAATACCTAACATTTTTAAAAGTGCGATAGCGACTAAAGCGGTACCGGCAAAACCAGCTAAAAAAATAACAGGCATCGATGAATATCCTAAGATATTCCAAATCATTTGTTCAAGAGCGCTCATATAACTCTCCTATTAGTATGTGTGGGTTGCTCACCCACAGAATTTTTTGGTGTTAATTCAATAGATGATTGCGGGCAAATAGCAACACAGGCCCCACAATTTGTGCAGTCACTAAGTTTTATCTGGGGTTGTGGTACTGATGAATTTATATATTTAAAAGATATAGCTTCTGTCTCACAGCTATCTTGACAACTTTGACAAAACACATCGTTAACCGCTAAGCAATCGCCCTTTATGGAGATATCTAAATCCCAAGCATTTACTTCTGGAGCAAGTGCACGTTCGGCAAAAAGTGGCTGTTGACAACTTTCAACGCACGCTTGACAAAAAGTACACTCTCCTTTTAAAAAGTTAACTTCAGGGAAACCGCCATCACCTTTTTGAATGATATTTTCAGGACAAGACGTTAAACAGTCACCACATTGTGTGCAGCCATCAATAAAAGTGGCTTCATTGAGCACCCAAGGCAATCTGATTGCCGGAGCGGTTGTTAATTTTTTTGCTTTAAAAAAGTTTCTTCTAGCTAAATCAACCATGCTATCTCGTTATTTTTACATCATATTTCAGACTTTCTACCCAAAGAGTAATTTATCTTATACTCGAAGGTGAGATATTGATTTCGATCAAGACTTTCAAATAACATGACTATTAATCTCTTTATTAAATTCAAAAAAACCAGCTTGTATTGAATTTATTATTGAATCTCAACCTTAAAAATAACCAATCAAATAATTATTATCTGCACGATCACTTACCACTTAATCAAATAACAAAAGAAAAAGTGTTAATGTCTCGGATTCTTGCTAAAAATAATCATTTAAAGACAGTCCCCTAATGCGGCTATTTATATTTATGGTACAATGCGCGCAAAATTTAGGATTGTTCACATGTCCTTTCAGTATTTAAAAAAAGCATTTTATGTGCATCAGCATGTACACCAAAGAGAACTTTTAAAACATG
Organism: Colwellia sp. BRX8-4; assembly: GCF_014077345.1. Taxonomy (NCBI): domain Bacteria; kingdom Pseudomonadati; phylum Pseudomonadota; class Gammaproteobacteria; order Alteromonadales; family Colwelliaceae; genus Colwellia; species Colwellia sp. BRX8-4. Next base: position 147,275 of record NZ_JACGVS010000010.1, on the reverse strand, counting down.
ACAACGCTACAGGCTAATGAAGTCAATCTAAGACGTACTTTCGCAATTATCTCTCATCCTGATGCGGGTAAAACCACCATCACTGAAAAAGTATTACTTTTTGGTCAGGCTTTACAACGAGCCGGCACGGTAAAAGGTAAAAAATCAGGCCAGCATGCAAAGTCTGACTGGATGGAAATGGAGAAAGAGCGTGGTATTTCTATCACGACCTCTGTAATGCAATTTCCTTATAACGGTTGTTTAGTTAATTTACTGGACACACCTGGTCACGAGGACTTTTCAGAAGATACCTACAGAACACTCACCGCGGTTGATTCATGCTTAATGGTTATCGACGTAGCTAAAGGTGTTGAGGCACGAACTGTTAAGTTAATGGAAGTAACGCGTTTACGTGATACGCCCATCATTACTTTTATGAATAAAATGGATCGTGATGTTCGTGACCCAATGGAAGTTATGGATGAAGTGGAAGATGTGCTGAAAATAAAATGTGCCCCTATTACTTGGCCGATTGGTATGGGTAAAGAATTTAAAGGTGTCTATAACATTTTAACTGACGAAATATTTTTATATAAGTCAGGACTTGGCCATATGATCCAAGAAGAAAGAATTATCAAAGGGCTTGATAACCCAGAGTTAGATAAGGTCATTGGAACTTATGCTGACGATTTACGTGAAGAATTAGAACTGGTTGCGGGTGCATCACATGAATTTAATTTGGAAGAGTTTTTAAAAGGTGAACTAACGCCAGTATTCTTTGGTACGGCTTTAGGTAATTTTGGTGTTGACCATATGCTTAATGGTTTAACTAAATGGGCACCAAAACCTTTACCTCGTTTAACTGATGTTAGAGAAGTAACCGCTCAAGAAGAAAAATTCACTGGCTTTGTTTTTAAAATTCAAGCGAACATGGATCCAAAACACCGTGACCGTATTGCTTTTATGCGTATTTGCTCAGGTAAATACGAAAAAGGCATGAAAATGCGTCAAGTACGTATTAACAAAGATGTAAAAATTGCCGATGCCGTAACGTTTATGGCTGGAGACCGTGCACATGTAGAAGAAGCATATGCCGGCGATATTATCGGTTTACATAACCACGGTAGTATTCAAATCGGTGATACCTTTACTTCAGGCGAAATGATGAAATTTAGTGGTATTCCAAACTTTGCCCCTGAAATGTTTCGTCGTATTCGTTTACGTGATCCATTAAAAGCTAAACAATTACAAAAAGGTTTAATACAACTTTCAGAAGAAGGTGCTGTGCAAGTATTCAGACCTTTCAACTCAAACGAGATGATAGTTGGCGCGGTCGGTGTATTGCAGTTTGAAGTCGTTGTACAACGTTTAAAAACTGAATATAAAGTTGACGCTATATACGAACCGATAAGTGTAGCAACTGCACGCTGGTGTACTTGTGATAATGAAAGAACACTAGAGCAATTTAGCAAAAAAGCTTATGACAATTTAGCACTAGATGGTGGTAATAACTTAACGTATATTGCTCCAACTATGGTGAATTTGAATTTGGCACAAGAGCGTCATCCTGACATTCAGTTCCACAAGACCCGAGAACACTAAGTTTTTCTGCGTAGTAGGTATTTTACCCGCGTTGTTCGATACTTTTTATTGGCTTATTTAGTAAACTAAACTCACCAATAAAAAGTAACAAACGCTTTGCTAAAATGCCATATACTTGCAAAAAATGAGCAAATAATTTCTATTAAAAGAAAACAGAGATCAAAATGAATATTAAGCAATTACTAAGTGAAAAAGTATCTGCGGCCATGGTTTTGGCTGGATTGCCTGAAGGCACTAACCCAGCGGTAAGCCTGTCAAGTCGCCCTAATTTTGGTGACTACCAAGCAAATGGTGTTATGGGTGCAGCTAAAAAACTGAAAATGAACCCACGCGAATTAGCGACCACCGTTGTTAACCACTTAGATTTAGCTGGTATTGCTGACCATATAGAATTAGCCGGACCGGGGTTTATTAATATTCATTTAGACAAATCATGGTTAGCCGCTCAACTCGCTAAAATGACTGATGATGAAAAATTAGGTGTAACCCAACGTGGTGCCACTGAAGAAGACAAAAAACAAACGGTTATTGTTGATTATTCAGCGCCAAACCTTGCCAAAGAAATGCATGTTGGCCACTTGCGTTCAACCATTATCGGTGATGCAGTAGTACGTGCATTAGAGTTTCGTGGTGACAAAGTCATCCGCCAGAATCACATGGGTGACTGGGGCACACAATTTGGCATGTTATTGGCGCACTTAAGCGACAAACTCAATGCCAACGAAGTTGCTGAAACTGCACTTTCTGATTTAGAAAACTTTTACCGCGAAGCGAAAGTACGTTTTGATAACGAAGAAGGCTTTGCTGACCGTGCTCGTAATTATGTGGTAAAACTGCAAGGTGGCGACAAAGATTGCTTAGTCTTATGGAAATTATTCATTGATATATCTATTGCCCACAGTGAAGATATTTATCAAAAACTTAATGTTACTTTAACCCGCGACGATATCATGGGCGAAAGTGCGTATAACGAAGATTTACCCAAGGTTGTTGATGAATTAATGACTAAGGGTATTGCTGAAGTTAGCGAAGGCGCAAAAGTGGTTTTCATTAATGAAATGGCGAATAAAGACGGTGATGCCCCCGTTTTTATCATCCAAAAAACCGGTGGTGGCTATTTATATGCGACCACAGATTTATCTGCTTGTCGCTACCGTAGCAATGAACTAAAAGCTGACCGTATCATTATTTTTACCGATGCCCGTCAAAGCTTACATTTTAAACAAGTAGAAATTGTAGCGCGTAAAGCAGGGTTACTGCCAGAACATGTTGGTTATGATCACTGCCCGTTTGGTATGATGATGGGTGACGATGGTAAGCCATTTAAAACAAGAACTGGCGGTACTATAAAATTAGCAGAATTACTTGATGAAGCCATTGTTCGTGCAAAAGCGGTCATTAAAGAAAAAAATCCAGATTATCCTGAAGATAAGCTAAATGAAATTGCAGTAAAAGTAGGTATTGGTGCGGTTAAATTTGCTGATTTATCTAAGAATAGAACCAGCGACTATATTTTTAACTGGAAAACCATGTTGAGTTTTGAAGGCGCTACGGCTCCTTACTTGCAGTATGCTTATTCACGTGTTCAAAGTATTTTCAGCAAGGCAAAAATTGAACAAGTAAACTTTAGCGCTGATATCACCATTATTGAACCACAAGAAAAAGCCTTAGCGTTAAAATTACTCCAGCTCGAAGAAGTGCTAGATGCGGTCATTAGCGAATCTATGCCTAACCTATTGTGTAATTATTTATATGAGTTAGCGAGTTTATACATGAGCTTCTACGAGGCTTGCCCTATTCTCAAAGAGGGTATTGACCAAGATGTAAAACAGTCTCGCTTAGCACTTTGTTTAAGTATCTCGAAAACCTTAAAACAAGGCTTAGATATTCTTGGCATTGACGTTATGGAACGCATGTAGTCTGCATAAAAGCACATATGGCATTAGCCCTTGTTTACTCAAGGGTCAATGCCAAAAAATTGAAATAGTTTCAGCATAGAGCAAGTATTAAGGTAGGAAGTGTCAATAAATGAAAGTGCTAATCGTTGATAATACAGACCAAAAACTCTTGCCATTAAAGCAGGCATTTTATAATGGTCCTTGCCAAACCGCTTATGTTGATAACGGCAAACATGCCCTGAAAGCCTTAAAGAAATATAAATTTGACGCTATTATTAGCGTATTGGATTTAGGACAAATAAGTGGCTTAGATCTTCTTAAAGCCATAGCACTTAAACATCCTGCTATGATACGAATAGCAATTACTAATGATAACATTGCACAGAGCCAGCTTAATGGTCAAGCCGCTAATAATTGCCATTACACTTACGCACTGCCGCTTAACGTTGAAAATATTCATCAAACCATCACAGCCCTTGGCGATGATAATAAAGCGATCACCAAAGATCATATTATCAAGGCAGTTGCCAAAGTTAAAACATTACCAAGCCCACCCAAAGTCTATTTACAACTCAATGCAATTTTAGAAGAAAGTAATACCGATTCAGGAAAAATATCAGAGATAATTTCTCAAGACCCAGCATTAGCCGCTAAAGTATTGCAGTTTTCCAATAGTTCCTTTATGAACCAAGGCAAGCCAATCAACGATATTAGCGAAGCAATAACACGTATGGGACTAGAAACACTCTGCTGTATTGTTATGACGGCTGAACTTTTTTCTTATGAACCCGACATTGCTGACTTTTCATTGATCAAAGAACAACTACACTGTTTATCAACGGCCCGCTTGGCCGCTTCAATGGTGAAAGTAGAACTTAAGCGAGATGCTCTACTTGCGGGTTTATTGCACGACATTGGTAAAATTGTACTATTTGAGATGGACCCAACACTTACAAAAACATATTTTGAATATCGGCTTAAAAATGCCAACAATAATGCCTTAGAGCAAAAAATATTTGGCACAGATCATAACCATGTTGGTGGCTATCTCCTGCACCTGTGGAGCTTTTCTTATCATTTAATTGAGGCGGTAGTTATGCATCATCAGCCGGATAAGCTCTTAAAAAAATCATTTGGTATCGCACAAGCCGTTTATCTAGCCGATATATTATTAAGAGAGCAACAACCCGAGCCAAAATTTATCGAGCATTTTAAATTAGAAAATGTGCTTGGCGCTTTGGAAAAAAGAGCAGCAAAGCTAAGACAGTAATCACCAAGCTAAACTTTAGATAAGCTATAATTTCACACATCCATTATTTACACTTCAAGTAAAGCCGATTAATTTATGAAATTTACCGATAGCCACTGTCATTTAGATTTCAAAGCTTTTACCCATAAAGGTAGTGCTTCAACAAATTTACTGCTTGAGCAATGTGCAAAAGAAAGTATTCATCAAATTATTGTTCCTGCGGTTAGACCAGATAACTGGCAAAATGTTTTAGCCTTAGCCCACCATAATAAAAACCAACCTTTGAGTGGTTGCAATGTTTTTGCCTGCTTAGGTATTCATCCTTGGTTTTTAGAGGGATTAGCGCAAAAAAATCTCGATGACTTAGCGCAAAAAATATTAGAGAATAAAACGCAAATAATTGCAATTGGCGAAGCTGGGCTTGATGGCGTTATCGCAAAGCAGCAAGATAATATTAACCAACAAATGTTATTTTTTGAATTCCAACTTAACCTTGCACAACAGCATCAACTGCCGATTATTGTTCATCACCGGCGCACGCACAACGAAACGATCACACTGTTAAAACAAATAAAAGTTTCCCGAGGAGGTATTATTCATGCTTTTTCAGGAAGCTACCAGCAGGCTTGCCAATATATAGATTTGGGATTTAAGTTAGGCATCGGTGGCACTATCACCTACCCTAGAGCGGAGAAAACAATAAAAGCCATTAAGCGCTTACCTTTGAGTAGCCTAGTATTAGAAACAGATGCACCTTCGATGCCGCTAAATGGTTTTCAAGGCGAAGATAATTCACCTCTGCGTGTTATTGATGTTTTTGAACGATTAGCCGAATTGCGCCAAGAGAGCAAAGAAGAAATAGCCGAAAAAATTGAAGATAATATTTCAACCCTCTTTCAGTTGGCTCAGCGATGAAACGGATTAACTAGCTCCATCAATGATGCCTACTTAAGTCAGCCTTTTATCTTTATCGACTAATCTAAACCCCTGACGACTAAACCGGTTGAGACCTCTGGTAAGCAGAAAGCCAACGACGCCAGCGATTATCATCATTAAACGTAACAGCGTAAACTGTTGATCATTATTTTTTAATAACTTAGTGGTTAAATAGTTTTTGTCTAGGGTTAAGCGAACGTAGCCAATTAATCTTTCTTTACGGATTTCACTAACGAAAGGCACGGCGAATTCACTCTTATTTAATTTATATTCAGACAGCCCAAAAAGAGCTTTGACACTTTTTGCATTTTGACTGCTAATAATTAATTGCCCTGATAAATCATAGAGATGAATTTCTTTTATTACCTCGGCCAGTTGCAATTCATCAACGTAGTTTTGCAGTAATTGTCGACTCTCTTTCGTGTTAACCTCGGTGATTAATACAGATAAACCTGCTGAAGCTTGTTGCAAATACTGCTGACCAACATCATAAAAATGTTGATCGATAGTTTGCTTATTTTGTGTCTGGCTGTATATCCATAGATTCATTAGCACGACAATAAAGACAATCGCTATAGCTAATTGCATAATTTTATTATAAATGGATGATAATTTAGGGTATAAAGGCTGTTCTATTTGTGTCATAAGCACTACAAATGTATAAAATTTATCATTACGTTCATTTTTATACTATAGCATTATTCATTGAAAATAATCGCTAAAACTAACATTCACATAAAAGGCGGTACTGTGTCCATTGCTATTAAACGTTTTTCCCTTGAGCATATTCAACAACTTACTTTGGCTGAGTTTATTTCTTCAACAACATCAGAAAAATGTTTACCTTGCTTTACCACTTTCGAAGGTAGCGACTGGTGCGTTGATCAGCGCCTTACCCAACAACAAGGTGGTCAAACATGTTTAGCCGAGAAGAGACACGCTAAAACAGCCTTAGAGCTTGTAGTTTTTAGTGAAATTAGTCTTAGTATGCTCAGTAATTTAATCAGTCAATGCCAACTATCAATTTGGGCGGTAAATGCTATCAATCTAAGGAATAATCTTACTAGCTATCGCTTTAGCGTTACTTGTGCAAACTTAAAAACTGCAAGAGAAAGCTTAGTCAACTTTACCCTCAGCAATAAAATCGAAGCCGCACTGATTGAAAACGCGCCAAAATTATCAGAACCAGGTATTTTGGTTATGGATATGGACTCCACGACCATAGAGATTGAATGTATCGATGAGATCGCAATACTTGCAGGTGTTGGAGAACAAGTGGCAGCCGTTACTGAACTTGCTATGCTTGGTGAACTTGATTTCGCACAAAGCTTGCATCAACGGGTCGCCACCTTAAAAGGTTCCTCAGAAAACATCTTGGCTGAGGTTGCTAAGAATATCCCGTTAATGGCTGGTTTAGAGATACTTGTTAGTACATTAAAATCCCATGGTTGGAAAGTTGCGATTGCCTCAGGTGGCTTTACTTACTTTGCCGATCACTTAAAAGATTTACTGGCACTTGATGCCGCCCACGCTAATACCTTAGAAATTATTGATGGCAAGTTAACGGGTAAAGTTTTAGGAGATGTTGTTGATGCACAAGCAAAAGCAGATTGTTTAGTCGCTTTACAAAAGAAATATCACTTAGCTAAGGAGCAAACCGTCGCTATGGGTGATGGTGCCAATGATTTAGTCATGATGGCCGCTGCACATTTGGGCGTAGCATTTCATGCTAAGCCACTAGTTTTAGCAAAGGCAGACACTGCCATTAATGCCGATGGTCTTGATTGTCTTTTACATTGGCTTGCGTAGGACCCTTTAAATAACGTTACTTAATAGCTCATGACGAACTAAAGTTTCTTGAGTAATATCAAGAAACTGCATAACCCCAGCAACACTCCAAATATCTTGCTCTATTTGTTTACCACGGTGAATAGCATAGGAACTTATGTAGCTTAATTCTGGGTTAAGATGGTCCATATCGGGGTCATCTGTTCGAGATAATCTAACCTGTACGCAAAAGAATAAACCACGATTTAATGCCCGCGATATAAACATTCGCTGCAACATCGGCGACTCTAATTCGCTTGATGTTTTGGTCGTAACCGCTTGATCAATGATTTCATTATCTAAATTTACAGCAATATATAATGTTTCAAGCACCGGAGTATCATCGGTTTGCATTTTCTTCAATGGTAAGGTTAAGGTACTAGTTGCTTGTAAATTATTGAGTAATGGGTATAGATTATACTGTGATGGCGAATCACTTAACTGTTTCATAACCGGCAATAACTTATCTTTAACAGTACCACAAACGATAGCTTCTAACTTATAGCGACTGCCACTGGTTTGTACCATTAATGTCGGAATAGTTAAACTTCTACTGTAAATATTTCTCAATGCCTTAGCAAGGCCAGGTATCATTAAGGCATATTCATCTGGCGTTAACTTATCACGATTTTTTGTAATTAATGCTTTAAAGAATGCTCTTCCCATGTGTTGATGCTTTTCAACATAAACCCGTAAGTTAAGTATGTTTTTCTTTTTATTAACTCGCATAACTTCATAAGGCAAACCTTTTAAATCAAAGGCAGAGGTAATTTTTTGCAAGCCAGGAAAAGTTAAATAGACAACGTCTCCTTTGTTTAATACCGAAGGTTTATCAAGTTCTAGTTTTAAACCTAAAATGGAAAAATCATGCGATTTACCTGAGCAACGAACACCTGCAATTTCAAGTTCAACAGGAGTAACATATTTAAATCTTGACTCTTGTCGTTGATTTTTATAATTAATGCCTACTTCATCCATCAATAGCGGTAATGTAAGTCGTTTATGACCAAAGTTTTTTAACCGAATTGTATCAATGTTTTCAAATGATAGTTGTTGATACTGCCTAGTTGATGCTGGGTTGGTTACATCACTAGCGACCACGATACTTTGCAGATTATGAAGGGTTTCTATTGCATCACTAGGGATAGGGAGATTTAAGTATTCATTCTTTTTTGTTAGCGTATTCGATAACGTTAACGGCGAATGCGCTTTATCATTATCAACGTCCATAATCGATAGTTGAGTAATAGCAAAGCTCGGCTTTGACGCAGCAAATCCTAAAAATTGTACCTTAAAATCACTATCATTATTTAATTGCTCCACATCTGCCGTATAAAAAAATGATTTACCTTGGCTTTTGTGCACGAAACTATAGACTAATAATGACTTACCTAAAGCATGGGCTTTTCTCATTCTGAGCAAGCGTTCAGGTGTTATCAGACAGTATAAGGTTGAGTGGCGATTTTCATCTTGCCAATATTGAAAAGTGGCTTGGTTATTATGACAGGTGAGCGCGTATCTAGGTAAAAGATCGCCTTTGTTATCTTCTACAAAAATCGGTAATTCATTTAATTTAGGTAAACTATATTGCTCAAAGCTACGTGATTGAATAGCATGAATAGTATTGTCTAGGTTAACTTTATAACGGCGTTTATTGCCTTGGATGAAGCCCTGAAGAAAAGTTTGAAAACCGTCAACGCGTTTATCTTTCGAGTAAACTCTCTGACAGCCAATTAACTGAGTTTTCTCAATTTTTTGTATGTTTTTAACTTCAAAATGAAAACTTTTTTCTTTACCAAATTGAAATTCGTCTTCGAGACCTCGAAACCGAATACTTATATGTTGTCCAACCGTAATTGTATTTTTGAAATTAAAGCGAAACTTACACCCTTCAACACTGATATCTGAACTCGTACACTCGTATTCATTTTTATCGTTTTCAAGCAGTATGTCTAAGGTAATAGCGAAATTCATTCGCTCTTCACTACGATTATGATACGGACCAAAAGTAAACAAACTTGCTGGGTACTGCGTTTTTTCAAAGGTCTTACTGGCTTTAGTCGTCTCAACTTGTACCGGTTTACCCATGTTACTTTTTTCTTTTTGATATATAACCCGAAAGTTATTTTCAGTGTTCATTACTGCTTCGTAAACACCAAAAGTATATCCCTGATAAAAACCTATATTTTCTTGATAAACTTTAATCGCAATATCATCAAGATAGTGAACGCGTCCATCATGCTCAAAAGATCGACATTCACCATCAACATGACCACGCAAATCGATTAGACGCGTACATGGAACAGCTAAACGCTTGAGCTCCATTTTAAGCAAAAAGCGCTCTGTTTTGGGGATATGTTGAGTCATCGCAGAAAAATTTGTTTCAAAATCGTTCTTTAAAACCTTCCCACGAAACTGTTCAATTATCTTTTGGTACTTTAAAAAATCTGTAGTCATATCTGCTTTAATTTCTTTTAGTAACACTTGTGATATGCAATGAATTGAAAGAAATAATCATTTACTTTCTATGTAGTAAATCTACTATAAATTAATTTGTAATGAAATAACATCAGTAAGAAATATCATTAAAAATAATGTGTTATCTAGATAATAGCTTATATAAAAATAATAAAGCAAAAATTATGCCCAGTAAGGGAAGTGGTCATAAAAAAATAAACTAACATCTATAAGTATAGTTAGTAGGATCCAGTGTATACGCGGGCTTGAACAGTAAATCAACGATGTAGGATACAAGAATAGAGGTGAATTTAATTTGGCTAGGTAAGCCGAACACAATAACAATTTTCCGTATTTATCACAAAAAATCGGCAAGAATTAAAAAGTACAAACATTTGACACTATCGCGCCTAGTAAGAGAAGACGATTTTTATCTAAGTCGCCTAATTCTATCCTATGATGATTAAGCGATGGTATTAAACAGTTCGCTGTAAATTTCTAATAACAATAACGCGCATAGACACATCTGCGGACTTCAATGATTTACCACTTTTCAACAATCTTGCACTTAGTGTTACACCCATCATAATCGCGACTAAGTAATAACTAAGCACTTCTTTAAGACGTTTACACATGCTAGCTATCACCTAAATTACGCAGTGATTTAACCTATATAGTAATGCTTATCTAAGTTTATAGTTGAGTACTGCAAAAGCGCTCATCACCCCGGGTAACAATGACTTAGAAGATGAATATTCAGGTAAGCTTTGTCGATACTTGTAGTCGTTTATTAACTGCGCATACCTGCAAGTATGCTGTCGAGCTTGTTAATCATATAATTTTTAATCGTAGGCGAAATGTAGCATTGGAGGGGATGGTAATTCTTATTATGAATAAGTTAAGTGTGGCTTAGCAAGTTATTGGTGTTGTAAATTAATAACCAATTTTATTAAAATCATTAGTGTTAAACAGTATCCACAGTTAGCAGATACTGATTATGTTTCTCAAGCTAAAATAAAAGTGTTACTCAGCTAGATAATTTTAATATCAATCATTTGCTCTTTAGCCGCAGCAATACGTTCGCGCTCTTGGCGTTTCTCACAAGGGTTATCGCAATTACACGACTTATCAATACCCACTGTTGCTAATCCGCCGCAACTGCCTGCTAACGACTTTTGTTGAAAGATATAGCCAACCGACATAGCAACAACAACTACAAGGAAAAAACCTAAAGTGATCATAAATATCATCATAAACTAACCTACTTATTTTCTTTATCTATTAAGATGAATAAACAGTAACTCGCTTTAACCAGTTACTTTAAATACTGCATGAATTTTACCGTGCTTTGCTCAACAAAGCCATGCTCTGTCTTAGCAATAATGTAAGCAGCTATACCATTTTTCTCTGCAAAGTCGATGGCTTTTACTTCACCCATAACCATCATCGCGGTAGACAGACCGTCTGCGGTCATAGAAGACGGATGAATGACCGTTACTGAGACTAACTTATGATTGATGGGTTTGCCCGTCGCTGGATCAATAATATGTGAAAAACGTTGACCATCTTTGGCTTGGTGATAATTACGGTAATCGCCTGATGTTGCCACTGCATTGTCTTTTGGAATGATCACTTGATAAACAGAGCGATGCTCACCACTTGCATCCTGAATAGGCTTCTCTATCGCGACATGCCAAAGTTCACCGGTGTGTTTAAAACCTTTTAAACGCATTTCTCCACCAATTTCTATTAGGTAATTATTAATGCCTTTTTCTTCTAAATATTCTGCGACTAAATCGACCCCATAACCTTTGGCAATGGTTGATAAATCAACATAAAGGCTAGGCGTTTTTTTAGAAAGTTTATTCCCGTCTAACACCAGCTTTGACAAACCTATTTGTTGGCGCGCTAACAGTAAATCCTCCGCCGTTGGTATAGTATTTGGCCGATATTCTGGGCCAAATCCCCAAAGGTTGACTAAAGGCCCGACAGTAATATCAAGATTGCCTTCACTTAATTGCCCCAAGCGAATCGCTTCTTTAATAACGCGTTGTAAACCAACAGATATTGCAACAGGCGTAAGTGATGTCGATGTGTTAAATCGTGATAATTCAGAGTCAACGATATAGGTCGACATTTCTTGATTTAATTGCACCAATAGTGCATCAATGCCTGTGTGGACTTGTTTAGTATCAATCGCATTATTCTCGATGACCACTTTAATATTATACGTAGTCCCCATAGTACGACCTTGCAACAAGACTTCTTGCTTACTTAAATCACTACTTGGAAAGCAACCGGCAAAAAACACCAGCATAAAACTGATCATCAATACTTTTACTTTAATCATTTTGATACCTATAAATTTATTATTTAGGTAAAACGTCTAGGGAAAACGTCTTATATAAATAATAAAAGACGACCAAAGTCGTCTTTTATTTGAAGCTTTCATTCATTGAGTAAATGTTTAATTTAAACGCTGTATATTGCCTTTAGTTCGAGAAGGCTGCGCGGAGTTGACGTTAGTCAATGAGCACAGCAGCCGACGAAATAAAGCCAATAGGCAAGTTAAAATAAACGATTAGCCGCCGAAGTCATCTAGCATGATGTTCTCGTCTTCTACGCCTAAATCTTTAAGCATATGAATAACGGCAGCATTCATCATTGGAGGACCACACATGTAGTACTCACAATCTTCTGGTGCTTCATGATCTTTTAAGTAGTTTTCATAAAGTACATTATGAATAAAACCTGTCATGCCTTCCCAGTTATCTTCAGCTTGTGGGTCTGATAACGCAACATGCCATTTGAAGTTATCATTATCAGCGGCTAAACCATTGTAATCATCTTCATAGAACATTTCACGTTTAGAGCGAGCGCCATACCAGAACGACATTTTACGTTTAGATTGTAAACGTTTAAGTTGATCAAAGATGTGCGAACGCATTGGCGCCATACCAGCACCACCACCGATAAACACCATTTCATTATCTGTTTCTTTAGCAAAAAACTCACCAAACGGACCAGAAATAGTGACTTTATCGCCAGGCTTAAGGCTAAATATATATGATGACATTTTACCTGCTGGTAAATGTAAACGTCCTGGAGGAGGCGTAGCAATACGCACGTTAAGCATAATAATGCCTTCTTCCTCTGGATAATTAGCCATTGAGTAAGCACGTAACGTTGGTTCATTAACTTTTGATTCAACATCAAAAAAGCCAAAATGGTTCCAATCGCCTTTGTACTGATCATCAATATCAAAATCACTATATTTCACATGATGAGCTGGAGCTTCTATCTGTATATAACCACCGGCTTTAAACGGAACAGATTCCCCATTGGGTATTTGAAGTTTAAGTTCTTTAATGAAAGTTGCTTGGTTATCATTAGAGATAACTTCACATTCCCATTGTTGAACACCGAAGATTTCATCTTCTACTTCAATAACCATGTCTTGCTTAACAGCAACCTGACAGGCTAAACGACAACCTGTTTTAGCTTCACGCTTAGTGATATGACCCGTTTCAGTTGGTAAAATATCGCCACCACCTGAATGCACGTCAACACGACATTGACCACAAGTACCACCACCACCACAAGCAGAAGGAATAAAAATCCCTTGATCTGCTAAAGCGCCAAGAAGCTTGCCACCAGCAGCGGTTACTACTGATTTATTTGGGTCACCATTTATACTAATTGTTACGTCACCTGAAGAGACTAACTTAGATTTAGCAAACAAAATAACTAAAACTAATGCTAGCACTATCGCGGTAAACATCGATATGCCGAGAATGATTTCCATCGACTTTTCCTTAAATTATCTAGGGCCTAAGTTCAAATTATTTTGGTAATAAGTGACTTAGACCGATATTTTTTAAAGTGAAATACCACCAAAAGAAAGAAAGCCAAAAGCCATCAATCCAGCGGAGATAAACGTGATACCTAAACCTTTCAAACCGTCTGGTACGTCAGAATATTTCATCTTTTCACGTATGGCAGCCAATAGCACAATAGCTAACATCCAACCAACACCAGAGCCAATGCCGTAAACAACACTTTCACCCAAAGTTAAGTTTTTCGCTACCATGAAAGAAACCGCACCAAAAATTGCACAGTTAACAGTGATTAAAGGTAAAAATATACCTAAGGCTTGATACAAAGCAGGAAAATATTTATCTAAAATCATTTCCAAAATTTGTACTAAAGCAGCAATAACACCGATAAAGGTAATAAATGATAAAAAGCTTAAATCAATTGAATCTTTCTGTTCAGTAATTCCCATCATGCTGTCTAAAGCACCTGGCGCTAAAATAGCTTGATAAATAATTTGGTTAGCTGGAACAGCTAAACCTAATACCACCACAACCGCAACACCTAGACCAATGGCTGTACTTACTTTCTTAGACACAGCTAAGAAAGTACACATACCCAAGAAGAAGCTTAACGCCATATTCTCAATAAATATGGTTTTAATAAAAATACTTAAATAATGTTCCATGGGGCTAATCCTTCTCTACTTGTTCTGGTTTCCACTGGCGTACAGCCCAGATGATTAAACCAATAATGAAGAATGAACTAAATGGTAAGACTAATAAGCCATTACCTTGGTACCAACCATCGTTTTGAACTAATTTAAACACTTCAATACCAAAGATCTCACCAAAACCAAATAATTCACGGAAAAAAGCAACAATCATCAAAACTGCGCCGTAACCTAAACCGTTACCAATACCATCTAAAAAGCTAACACCCGGCTTTTCTTTCATAGCAAAGGCTTCTGCACGGCCCATTACAATACAGTTAGTAATGATCAAACCAATGAAAACTGACAACTCTTTCGACAACTGATAAGAGAAGGCTTTTAATACTTGGTCAACCACAATTACTAATGACGCTATAATCGCCATTTGCACAATAATACGCACACTTGATGGAATATGATTACGCACAAGTGAGATAAAAAAGTTAGAAAAGCCAGTAACTAGCATTACCGCTATGGTCATAACCAAAGCGTTTGCCATTGAACTGGTTACCGCTAGAGCAGAACAAACACCTAGTACCTGTAAAGCGATAGGGTTGTTGTCTACAATAGGTCCAAATAGTACTTTTTTAGTATCTGAAGACATTAGTTCATCTCTCCTTCGCTAGCAACACTGCGGTATTTAGTAATAAAAGGTCCATAACCTTGCTCACCTAACCAAAAATGTAAGGTGTTTTGCACGCCATTACTGGTTAATGTAGCGCCTGACAATGCGTCAACGCCGTGAACATCACCGGCTTTAGCACCACCTTTAATCACTTTAATAGCCACTTCATCGCTATCATTGTAAATTTTCTTACCTGGCCATAAAGCTTTCCACTTAGGGTTAAGTACTTCAGCGCCTAAACCCGGAGTTTCCTTTAAATCAGAATAAATAAGACTACGAACGGTATTTAAATCTGGCGCTAAACCAATATAACCGTACATTAAGTCCCACAGCCCTGAACCAACAATAGGTAAAACTAAAGTATTTAGCTGACCTTGCTCGTTATTAACTAAGTAAACAACAGCGCGGTTAGCACGGCGATTAATACCTGCGGTATCGTTAGTAAGCTTTGAGCTTTTAGCAGCATCACGAGCGTCTGCACGTTCGTCAAATATATCGGTGTTACCTTCAATAATTTTCCCTGAATCTAGGTCAATCATTTTAGCAACAACATACTTGTTGTAAGTACCAACAATATCAGTACCTGCTTTTTCTAATAAGCCGGAAGCTTCAAGAATTTTAGTTTGCTTATCAAGTAGTTTATTAGCTTGTTGTAACGGTTTTAAGCTAATCGCAGCAACAGAGACTAACGCAGCACAAACCAGACAAACTAAAAACACAAAGCCGATTGTTTTAATTGGAGTTTCTTTATTACTAGACATTACGAGCGAGCCTCCGTTTGATATTCCCTTGAACAACAAAATAGTCGAAAAGAGGGGCGAATAAATTAGCGAATAAAATAGCTAACATAATTCCTTCAGGGTATGCCGGGTTAACTACACGTATGAGTACAACCATTACACCAACTAATGCACCAAACCAGTATTTACCCGTATTAGTAAAAGACATAGTGACAGGGTCAGTAGCCATAAACATCATACCAAAAGCAAAACCACCGGTGACTAAATGCCAGTACCATGGCATAGCAAACATTGCGTTAGTATCGCTACCAATACTGTTAAACAGTAATGAAGTGAACACCATTCCGGCGAAAACACTTAAAACAATACGCCACGAAGCAATACCTTTATACAGAATGTATGCACCACCTAGGAAAATAGCAGCTGTTGATACTTCACCCATAGAACCTGGGATAAAGCCCAAGAATGCATTCCACCAGTTAGTATTGATTGCAAAATCAACCGATCCTGGAATGGCTGCTGCTGCTGCACTTAATGGTGTCGCACCTGAGTAACCATCAATAGCAACCCAAACAGCATCACCTGATAATTCACCTGGATAAGCAAAAAACAGAAATGCACGACCCGCTAGCGCAGGGTTCAAGAAGTTTTTACCTGTACCACCAAAGATTTCTTTAGCAATAACAATACCGAAAGTAATACCAATAGCAACTTGCCATAATGGAATTGTTGCAGGTAAGATCAAGGCAAACAAGATTGAACTAACAAAGAAACCTTCGTTAACTTCATGCTTGCGTACTGAAGCAAAGAGAACTTCCCAAAAGCCACCAACAATAAAGGTAGTCGCATAAATAGGTAAGAAGAACATTGCTCCATAAAGCATCATACCGAAGACACTCGAGTCAGCAGATAAGCTACCTCCAAGGAATTCGAACAAGCCTACTTGCCAAGTATCAGGTAAAGCATAACCAGCAGCTAAGGCATCAGCTGCTTGAAAACCAATGTTGTACATACCAAAAAACATAGCAGGAAAAACAGCTAACCATACCGTTATCATGATGCGTTTTAAGTCAATACTGTCACGAACGTGAGTAGCACCTTTGTTCACTTGACCAGGAGTAAATAAACCGGTGGCTACAGCTTCATACAAAGCGTACCACGTTTCTAGCTTACCGCCTTTTTCAAATTGCGGTTCAATATCTTCAATAAACTTTTTCAAGCCCATGTCTAACCTTCCTTCTCTATTGTGGTTAGGCATTCACGAAGAATAACGCCGTAATCTGTTTTGCCAGGGCAAACAAATGTACACAAGGCTAAATCTTCTTCATCAAGCTCTAAAGCACCAAGTTGCTGCGCGCTGTCGGTATCACCGGCACATAAATCACGCAATAACATTGTTGGGAGAATATCTAATGGCATCACACGTTCAAAGTTACCAATTGGCACCATGGCACGAGGACTACCGTTAGTTGTTGTGGTCATATTGAATAATTTCTTTGGGAAGAAATGAGACATATATGCACGTGTTACCGAGAATTTATTAGGTCCAGGATACATGTAACCAATAAACTCTTTCTCGCGACCTTCTAAAATCAACGAAATTTGCACATGGTAGCGACCTAAATAAGCGTGAACACCTTTTGCTTTTGCTCCTGAAAGTAAAGAGCCCGATATAATACGTAATTCACCGTCGGCAAATTCACCAGCGATTAATTCGTCAGTATTTGCACCTAAAATAGTACGCACTAAACGAGGGTTCTTAGCAGCAGGACCAGCAAGTGAAATAATACGGGTGTTATTTAACTCACCAGTAGTAAATAACTGTCCAAAAGCAATCACGTCTTGATAGCCTAAGTTCCATGAAGACTTCTCTGCACTAACCGGCTTTAAAAAGTGCATGTGTGTGCCAACTAAACCAGCAGGATGTTTTCCTGCAAATTCGTTAACTTGCACATTAGCTTCGACGGGAATATTAGCACCCGGCGCTTTACTAACAAACACTTCACCACTCGTTAAACGAGTAAGTATTGTTAAGCCATTTTTAAAGGCTTCACTTTGTTCATTAATAATCACTTCAGGGTTAGCGGCTAGCGGATTAGTATCCATTGCACTAACAAAAATGGCGGTTGGCGTTGAATCAACGGCAGGAACTTTACTAAATGGACGTGTACGCAATGCTGTCCACAAACCTGAATTAACAAGGTTATCAACAACATCTTGACGTTTTATTGAGTTAAGTTCATTCGCTGTGTATGAAGGAAATGTAATTTGCTCATCGCCGTCAATTTTAATAACGACTGATTGCAAAACACGTTTTTCACCACGGTTGATTTCTTTAACAACACCGGCAGCATGAGCTGTGAATTTAACGCCAGGGTTCTTTTTATCTTCAAAAAGAATCTGACCTTTTTTAACACGATCATCCACTTTAACAAACATGGTTGGTCGCATACCCACAAACTCTTCACCTAATGCTGCAACGGTTTTGATGGCGTTGCCATCATGGATTACCTGCTGGGGAGAACCAACGACAGGAACATCCAGACCTTTTTTTATTGTAATCATAAACACATGCACTACTTTTGATGGGAGTATCAAAACCAATCATCTACTTACCTAAACAAACTATTTTACGATGACTTGTAATCAATATTATTTAGGTAAAGCAAATTATCGATTTCAGTGTATTTCAGTAAGTACTTCTTTCTTGGCAACAAAGGAAGTTGCTTTAGAATAAAAAAGACCCACTGGCTCTAAGTTAAAATTTCTAGCGCGATTTTAACACAAAAACTCTAAGGCTATCTACGATCTCAGTTACTTAAATTACAAATTAGTTGAATATTATTGATTTCGCTCATTTATCAGCCAAAAATTTTGTCAGACCTAAAAAAACCGACATTTTATGTCGGCTTTTTATTATTGATGCTAATCGTAAATAATGAAAGTTAATCGTTATAAAAGATGCTT
Organism: Colwellia sp. BRX8-4; assembly: GCF_014077345.1. NCBI lineage: Bacteria > Pseudomonadati > Pseudomonadota > Gammaproteobacteria > Alteromonadales > Colwelliaceae > Colwellia > Colwellia sp. BRX8-4. The sequence continues at coordinate 128,470 of NZ_JACGVS010000010.1, read as the reverse complement.
AATTTCTGCCATTGTATCGACATCAGCTTCGTAATCAACACCTGCAACACTAAAGCCAAATAACTTTAAAAACTCTTGATGATAGCCAACATAGTCAGTTAACTCATCAATATTATCAGAATCAACGGTATTCCAAATGTCTGTCACGCGTTTTTGAACGCTATCTTCAAGCTCTTTATGATTTTGACGGTAACGATTTTTATCATCTAAGCGAGGTGTTTCACTGTAGATGTTATCAACAAATAGGTTCTGAATTTGTTCGATACACCCTTCATAAGTGCCATCTGCCTTCATCACCTTAAACATTGCTGAAATATAAAGTGGCATGATAGGTATTGCTGAACTCGCCTGCGTAACGACCGCATTTAATGAGGTAACATGGGCTTCGCCCTTAAGGTTAGCAGTAGCTTTGTTAATTGCCGATGCAGCACGGTCTAAATCTTCTTTCGCTTTACCTATGGTCGCTTTTCCGTATATTGGCCAAGTTAATTCTTTACCAATATAGGTATAAGCTACTGATTTAAATCCTTCTGAAAGAACGCCAGCCTCATTCAATGCCTTAATCCATAGTTCCCAGTCAGCGCCTCCCATTACATCAATGGTACCTTGTATCTCAGCTTCATTTGCTGCTTCAACAGAAATTTCATCAATAACACGCTTTGAGGTATTTAGGTTTTTAGTGGTTACACTTTGACCAATAGGTTTAAGCGTCGATGAATAAACTTCACCGGTATCTGGATCAGTTCGACGAGGCGAAGCAAGTGAGTAAACGATTAGATCAATTTCACCTAATTCAGCTTTAATTGTTTCAATAGCCTTTGCTTTAATTTCATGTGAAAACGCATCACCATTAATATTTTTAGACCAAAGCCCCTCTTGTTCAGCAGCCTTTTGAAACGCCGAAGTATTGTACCAACCTGCACTTGCTGTTTTCTTTTCAGTGGGCGGTTTCTCAAAGAAAATACCTAATGTTTTAGCATTATTACCAAATGCGGCGGTTATACGTGACGATAAGCCATAACCAGTAGATGAACCAATAACCAAAACATTTTTTGGCTTGGCATTAGCCTGTTGATGAGATTTTACATAAGAAATCTGCTCATTGACATGAGCTTCACAGCCCGCTGGGTGTGCATTTGTACAAATAAAACCACGAATTTTAGGTTTAATAACCATAAGAAGACCTTTTAATTAATACTATTTTTATCGCCAAACGACTCGGCAATTTAGTAATTATTCAATATTTATTGCGACATAAATTTAAAAATTGTCGCATAGTTTACGCTACTAAAAAGAATACGAGGTATGACCAGTAAACATTTACCTCAAAATAAAGGATTAAAGCCGCTAGCTATTTTAATAAAAAACATCTGCCTAAACCCGGCCATCAGCTTTTAACGTATAAACAGCGCCTAACATAATGACCCTAGCATGGAAGTACAATGCAAAATATTGTACCGCATCCCACCAACATTAAAGTTAAATCGCAACACCACAATGAGCAAAGTAAATCACACCATCAGTCATAATAATCCTGAAATGATTGTTTCGGGTTATCGGTGACCCATCAATAACCTTGTTAGCTAAATTAACCCATTAAGTAACATAGCTGTTGCCAAATATTATTCATTTTACATAGATAATGATAAGAGTAAATAACAGGTATTTCACGAAAAGTGAATACAATTATGAGGGTAGAATAAATTAGGGATAAAATCGCGAATCATGGTTAGCTAGCGTTTTACCCCATTTATTAGCAAAAGTTACGCTGTTTTTTTACCACCGCCTAAGCATTTAGGCGACAAAGGGGTATTATCTGCATAATACTTGTCCCACTCATCTTTAGTATAAGTATGAAGCGCTAACGCATGTATTTTTTCGGCAAGCTCTGTTGAAAGCAACGAATTAATGGCTCGGTGACGTTTAATTAAGCGCTCTCCGATAAAGTCGTCGGTAACAATAATCACTTTAAAATGAGATTCACTGCCCGGTGCAACATTATGCTGATGGCTTTCATTAATAACATCGAGATGTATTGGAGAAAATGCGGAAAGAAGTTTTTGTTCTATTACAGCTTCAATGGTCATTATTAAATCCCTGATGTGTTTTTCTGTAGTGGAGTAATTTTAGTTTGTTACAGACAATATGCCATCAGTCTGGATGGCTATAGTCGTTTCATTGGCATTAATGGCGAGTAAACAGTTGCCATTATTGATAAAAAAAAATTCATTTATTTATAAAATAGTTTTTAAGCGCTCGAGGCAACTATCACTGGCTCAATTCCCTATATTTTGTCACAATAGCTGACATTCTTCTAGGTGAAAATCGAACCTCTTTATTATGATCAGCCCTTTTATTGTTAACGCAGATGGCGTTTATGACAAGAACCTTTTTTTAGATCGCTACCCCGTTGGTCAAGTTAACCGTGCACTAGTTGCTTGGGATTCAGCCGACGAGTATTTAATTAATTATGTTAATGAGCAAAGTTTAGCGGATAGCCAGCACAACTTACTAATTTTCAATGATAGCTTTGGCGCTATTACCGCTAACTTTACTCAGTCAAATGTGACTACGGTTTCCGATTCTTGGATAAGCCACCAAGGGTTAAGATATAATATTGAGCAAAACGGTTTGTCGCTTGACAATATTAGCCAAATAACGAGTTTGGATGACCTACCCGATAATATTACCGTGGTGTTGTACAAGATACCTAAAAGTAAGTCATTAATGATCGATCAACTTTTATCGATTAAAGCTAAATATAATCAAGAGCTTATTTTTATTGCTAGCGATAAAGCCAAAGATATCCATAGCTCGACGTTAAAATTATTTGAAAAATATTTAGGGACAACAAAAACGTCTTTAGCGGTAAAGAAAGCACGTTTAGTATTCTCTCAACTTGATAACAAGCAAGTTTTATCTTCACCTTTTCCAACAGTTTGGCCGTTAGAAGATAGCGCTTTTATTATCAGTAATCATTCAGGGGTTTATGCTCGTGAAAAACTTGATATTGGTGCTCGCCACTTTATTAAGCACCTTCCTGAAGTCAAAGCAGGTAGTCGTGTTATTGACTTAGGCTGCGGCAATGGTGTGATTGGTTTAGCCGTACTGGCAGAGCAACCCCAGGCATTAGTTACTTTTGTTGATGAATCTTATATGGCTGTTGATTCTGCTAAGACTAATATCAGTAAAAACTTACCAGAGCAATTCGAACAGTGTCAGTTCATGATAAATGACTGCTTAGCCGATATGGAGCCTAATAGTGTTGATTTGATTTTGTGTAACCCTCCTTTTCACCAGCAAAATGCAACCACAGACCATATCGCTTGGCAGATGTTTCGCGATAGCCATAGAGCATTAAAGAACGGTGGTGAGTTACGCATTATTGGTAATCGGCAACTCGGATACCATATTAAACTTAAACGACTTTTTGGTAATGAAAAACTCATTGCCAGCAATGATAAATTTGTCACGCTTTCATCAATAAAATAATGGAGTTAATCAGATCATGAAAAATATATTCATTAACAATAAAATTAAAACATTAGCCGCAACAACTTTACTGCTTGTACTGACGGCTTGTGCCAACAAACCCACTTACGTGGTTATTGCTCCAGATTTAAGCATAAATAATGGTGCATCTAGCCAAAGTGCTTATCAAAATAAACAAGCGAGTTTAACGGTCACTGATTTGCGAAGTGCCCAGCATGTTGTGCAAGTATTAAGAAAAGATGAAGCAGCAGAGGTTTATTCTAGTCAGCAACCATTAAACCGTATTGTTGAGGAAGCGTTAGCCGCTGAATTTAAAAAACAGGGCTTAGACATTAACGCTCAAGCGGGTAATGCAATTGAAATAATTATTGATAATGGCTTGAGCAGCGTGCAACAAGAAATGATGAAATATCAAGTTAACAATGAACTTGTGATCCGCGTAACTGTAAACAATGGCTCACAAACGTTGAGCAACACCTTTAAAGTTCGCGGAACTAGTGAAGGCCCATTGGGCGCAGATATTGCGGTATTAGAGCGAGACTTTAGTCAACAACTTACTCAGTTATTATCTCAAGTTATTAATAACATTGAAATTCAGCGTTTTATAAAGTAATTTTTAACAGCTCCTTTAAAAGAAGAAATGATAATGAAAGGTTTATTTTTTTTACTTATATTTTTATCTGGCACTCTATCAGCGAATAATATTGCCATTGATCCTAATAACTTATTTCCAAAAGTGAAATTAGAAACATCAAAAGGAGTCATCATTGTTGAATTAGACCGCATTCGTGCGCCATTAACTGTTGATAATTTTTTAATGTATGTGGTTAAAGGTGAATACAACAATACGATTTTTCATCGTATTGTCTCAGACTTTATCGTACAAGGCGGTGGCTATGATGAGGACTTCAATTTTAAAAAAGTCACTGGAAATATTGTTAATGAATCAGGTAATGGTTTAAAAAATGAACGTGGCACTATTGCTATGGCAAAAGAAAATCGCCCACATACCGCAAATCGTCAATTCTTTTTTAATATGGCTGACAATAAAAGTTTAGATCCAGGCCGTCGCTGGGGATATACCGTATTCGGCGCCATTATTGAAGGTCAGGCAGTTGTTGATGCTATGAATTTAGCTAAAACACACTATAGCGATGCGATGGGCTGGGACGATGTGCCCGTAGAACCTATTACCTTAATTAAAGCCACTTTATTACCAGAAGAATAAATTTATCCAATAAAATTTCAGCTGTAAATTATAGTCAGGAGGCAATATTTCTGACTATAATAATGCCATAATAAACATTCTTTTTTGTACGTTCTTACAATTAAATGAAAATTAAATTGCCTACACCTTTGACAAACTGTTTTTAATCTACGATATATAAGGTAGTAAATAAACAATAACAACTATTTTCACCATTTCAATAAAGTGGTAGCTACTTTCCTACTCGAATGATTTAAATACGAAAGTGAACTGAGGATGCCATGATAATTGAGCCGTTTATCAACGAAAAAACACAACAAATAGCTTACTATATTAAAGCTGTGATTAACCAATCATTGCATTATACCGAACTCGACACATTCATCCTTGATACCATGGAGGAATGGACATTGCTCAAGGTAAATGATGAAATGCCGAGTAGTGCAAAAGAGCGCGTTTTTTGGCACTTAGTCCATGAGATGAGTTTACATGGAGCACAATCACTGAGCCATGACTTGTATTTTAAAAGTGAAATAACGACCTGTTTAGATTTCTTCACAGGTACTGGCAGTTATCCTATTGACTGTATTGGTTGGCGTCCGTTACCTTAGGCTAACGTTAGTAAAATCCTCGACACTTGCTCACAGAACTCAAGAATAAACTTCTGTTTTCAATAACATTTTGATAGCCTATGCCTACTAAGATTTTTGTAGGCAATTGCATGACCACTCAACAAACATTCAAAGAAGCTATTCTCAATAAAAGAATGTTGATTTGTATCTTCACCGGATTCACTTCGGGCTTGCCGTTATTTATTTTATATCAACTGGTACCTGGTTGGTTAAGATCAGAAGGAGTAAGTCTAGTTGAGATAGGTTTATTCTCATTAATTGGCATTCCTTATGTTTGGAAGTTTATTTGGTCACCATTGATGGACAGGTATTCTTTTCCGATGCTAGGTCGACGTCGAAGCTGGATGTTCGCTACGCAAGTTTTATTACTCTTCTCTATCGCTGGTTTTGGTTTTATAGACCCTACTATAAATATTTGGTCTGTCGCTTATCTTGCCGCTGCTGTTGCTTTTTTTAGTGCAAGCCAAGATATTGTTCTTGATGCTTATCGCAGGGAGTTATTGCAAGAACACGAACTGGGCTTAGGTAATTCTATCCATGTACAGGCTTATCGTCTATCTGGCTTAGTGCCGGGCTCGTTAGCTTTTATATTGGCTGACCATATCAGCTGGCAATCAGTTTTTCTTATTGTTGCTGCGTTTATGCTCATCGGTATTTTACTGACCTTATGTATTAAAGAGAGTAAAAGCGAACATCTTGCTCCTAAAACATTACATGATGCTGTTGTATTGCCTTTTAGAGATTTTATTTCACGAAAAGGTTTTAAAAGTGCCTTACAAATTCTCATTTTTTTATTTTTATACAAATTAGGCGACAGTATGGCTACAGCCCTGCAAACTCCCTTTTTTATAGACTTAGGCTTTACTAAAACAGAAATTGGTGTGGTTGCTAAAACAGCGTCGCTTATTGCGATGACTATCGGGCTTGCTGTTGGCGGCATTGTAATGATAAAGCTCAGTATAAATAAGGCATTATGGTTGTTTGGCTTTGTGCAAATCATCAGCATATTAGGCTTTGCCGCTTTAGCAGAAATAGGTCATAATACTTATGCTTTAGCTTTTGCGATGGGCTTTGAATACTTAGGTGTTGGTTTAGGTACAGCGGCATTTACTGCCTTTATAGCAAGAACAACCAACCCCGCTTTTGCTGCAACGCAATTTGCACTATTTACGGCGCTAACCGCTTTGCCTCGAACCTTTGCCAATGCAACAACTGGCCTTATTGTAGAGCAAATAGGTTGGACATCGTTCTACTTTCTTTGTACTTTCCTCGCGATCCCAGGAATGCTTATGTTATTTAAAGTTGCTCCTTGGAGCGAAAAAGTCCCTTTCGAAACAAAAAATAAAACCGAGGAATTAATATGATTAAACTGTTCTTTCTACTCCCTATTATCATGTGCCTTTTTTGGTGGCGATATCTAGATGCTAAAGGCTTTAGTGTAAAAGAAGGTGTGAAAGGTTTTGCTTATATTATTGCTTTAAATACCGTACTCATTGGATTTTTAGTGGTAATGATATACGTTACTCACGGATGACGACTGCTGATATCCTGATACCAAATCCATCGTTATGAGACCACCTCAGTCAACCAGATACCGCCTCAGTCATCCTGATAACAACTCCGTCATCCTTCATCCTGATAACGCGTCCGTCGTCATCCTGATAACAACTCCATCATCCTGATACCACCTCCGTCATCCTGAACTTGTTTCAGGATCTCGTCGTTGACAACACAAAAGCAGATACTGAAATAAATTCAGCATGACGGCAAAGGGATAAGCCTAAGTCATCCTGATAACACCTCTGTCATCCTGAACTTGTTTCAGGATCTCATCGTTGACAACACAAAAGCAGATACTGAAATAAATTCAGCATGACGGCAAAGGGATAAACCTCAGTCATTTTGATAACACCTCCGTCATCCTGATACCACATCCGTCGTCATCCTGATACCACATCCGTCATCCTGAACTTGTTTCAGGATCTCGTCGTTAACAACACAAAAAGCAGATACTGAAATAAATTCAGCATGACGGTAAAGGGATAAGCCTCAGTCATTTTGATAACATCTCCGTCATCCTTATAACGTGTCCGTCGTCATCCTGATACCACATCCGTCACCCTGAACTTGTTTCAGGATCTCATCGTTGACAACACAAAAGCAGATACTGAAATAAATTCAGCATGACGGCAAAGGGATAAACCTCAGTCATTCGGATAACACCGCCGTTATCCTGATACCGCCTCCGTCATCCTGATACCACACCCGTCATCCTGAACTTGTTTCAGGATCTCATCGTTGACAACACAAAAGCAGATACTGAAATAAATTCAGTATGACGGTAAAGGGATAAGCCTCAGTCATTCTGATACCCCCTCCTTCATCCTGATACCACATCCGTCATCCTGAACTTGTTTCAGGATCTCGTCGTTAACAATTCAAAAGCAGATACTGAAATAAATTCAGCATGACGGCAAAGGGATAAGCCTCCTTCATTCTGATAACGCGTCCGTCGTCATCCTGATAACACACCCATCATCCTGATAACAAGTCCGTCATCCTAATACCACCTCCGTCATCCTGAACTTGTTTCAGGATCTCGTTGTTGACAACACAAAAGCAGATACTGAAATAAATTCAGCATGACGGTAAAGGGATAAGCCTCAGTCATTCTGATAATACCTCATTCATCCTGATAACGCGTCCGTCGTCATCCTGATACCACATCCGTCATCCTGAACTTGTTTCAGGATCTCCTCATAAAAAACACATAAAAAAAGCTTACTCAAAAAATGAGTAAGCTTTTAGAATTCAATGTTTTTAAAGTAGTGTTTAAAAAACTGAACGAAATGATGAGCGACCGCTACGACGTGTAGAGCGTCGGTTTCTCATACGACTATGAAGTTCGCGACGTTTAGAATCTAGCCACTCTTCACGAGTCACTGTAGCATCACCACTACGACCTTCTTCTCGGCTACGATAAGCACAAAACTCTAGAAACGCTTCAATATCGTCTTTCAGTTCTTCGGCAACTAATTCAATCATGATGGCGTCGTCTAAAAAGCCTAATACAGGAATATGGTCAGGTACTAAATCTTCTGGATCACTAAAATAAGCCAATGCACTTAGCACATCACTGCGCTCTTCTGCTGGAATTTTCCATTCAGAGTCTTCTATCATCGCCACTAAAGTTTCTAGTTTTTTAATGCGCTCGCTGACAAATTCTGGAACACTTCCTTTAATATCTTGGCTAATACTCTTAGCGTTACTTAAAATAACTGCTTCACTAAGTTTAGCAGCTCCTGATTGTGCTTTACGCATTACATCACGGAAGTGGTCTAAGTCTGACTCTGTTAATTCAAATTTAACTTCAAACGCCATTATAATTCTCCTGTATTTGGCTTTTCTATTACTACACTTTGTTTATTATTTACTTTTTTGCATAATAGTAAACATAGTACATTCAACCCTATTTTTCTTATTAGAGTAAATTTAGCAGATAGTTATACAAACAGCACGCAGTTAACTCAATTAATTTGTAAATATTTATAACTTTTCATTCACACTTTTATAAACATAATGCTATGATTTTGTTCTATTGTTTGTATTTATTCTGAAACTTTTATGCAAAATACCGAGTTAGTTAAAAAAAATAGTGATCTTGATATCACGCCATCAGTCTCTGAACAGCCTGATACCATGAGAAGTTCAGTAAATAACAATTGTGATAATTGTCATCAGCCACTCAACGGTCCTTTTTGTGGTCAGTGTGGTCAACAAGCAGAATCAACATTGAAATATTTTTGGGTGGTGATATTACACCTTCTTGATGATATTTTTAGTTTTGATTCTCGTGCCGCCCGAACTATATTGCCATTAGTTGCTCGTCCTGGTTTTTTAACTAATGAGTATATTGCGGGAAAACGCGTGCATTACGTGCCTCCGCTACGTCTGTACCTTTTTGTGAGTATTGTCTTTTTTATTACCTTAAAATTTTTTGTGCTCTCAGACAGTAATACTCTTCTCGCGGTAAGCGACAATCAGACATCAATCACTCAAATCAAAGATCAGCTTATTTTACTTGAAAAAAACAAGCTTAAAGCCATTGATGGCTCACCAGACAATACCGTTGATTTGTCAGAAACAACAAAAAGTATCGCAAAATTTGAAACCTATTTAACCGATATTAATAAAGATTACAGTATTGAAAAAAATAAACGGTTAATTGATATGACCAAAACACTTGTCGATTTAGAATTAAGACAATTTAAAGATGGACAAGCACTTAGTGGGAATAAAAAAGAACGTTATGATTTATTAACCTCAAATATTGCAAAATTTAAAAATGGTGAGGAACTAGATAATGTAGAAAAAACTTCTACGACCATAGGCAATAATGCCGATGGTACCTTGTCTTTTGATTTTTTAAGTGACGAGAATAATAAAAGCCTTAATGTGTTTACAAAGTCTTTGATCAAGAAAGCAGAAAATGCCTTCCGCTCTGATGCAACGCCACTAGTGCAAGAAGTTATTGGAAAATTACCGCAATTAATGTTTGTTTTACTACCTCTTTTTGCTGTTTTATTAAAAATAATGTTTATATTTTCCAAACGACTGTATATGGAACATTTAACGGTTGCCTTGCACAGCCATAGTTTTATTTTCTTTACTATATTGTTGGTAGAGTTACTAGATGTGTTTGCTGGCTATAGTGAAACAGTCCTCCCTGTACTTACTGGCTCGATTGAATTTGCCAGTAAAGCCTTATTAATTTGGATCCCGATATATTTATTTATCATGCAAAAGCGCGTCTATAAACAGGGTTATTTTTTGACCTTTATCAAATATTCGTTTATCGGCACCGCCTATATGATACTTATTGGCTTCACAGGTGTAATTGCCTTCGTTTGGGGCTTAACAGATATTTAACTAACAGTTTCAGTTACCCTGCCCTGATACAAGCCCGTTATGCTGATATGGATTCCGTCAACCAGATACCGTATCCGTCGTCATCCTGATACCACCTACGAGATCCTGATACCACCTCCGTCATCCTGATACCACCTACGTCATCCTGAACTTGTTTCAGGATCTCGTCGTTAACAACACAAAAGCAGATACTGAAATAAATTCAGCATGACGGTAAAGGGATAACTAGACACTGTTAGTCTGATAACACCTCCTTCATCCTGATAACACCTCCGTCATCCTGAACTTGTTTCAGGATCTCGTCGTTAACAACACAAAAGCAGATACTGAAATAAATTCAGCATGACGGCAAAGGGATAAGCATCCGTCATCCTGAACTTGTTTCAGGATCTCGTCGTTAACAACACAAAAAGCAGATACTGAAATAAATTCAGCATGACGACAAAGGGATAAGCCTCAGTCATTCTGAACTTGTTTCAGGATCTCGTCGTTAACAACACAAAAAGCAGATACTGAAATAAATTCAGCATGACGATAAAGGGATAAGGCTCAGTCATTTTGATAACACCTTCGTTCTTTCTACACAGAAAAGCCGGATAAGTAATTAACTTATCCGGCTTTTATAAAATAAAATGAACGCTTCTAAAAGCGTTCTTTATAAAGGTTACTCAGCTAAAGGACGCATATGAGGGAACAAAATAACATCTTTGATCGTTGGTGAGTCAGTAAACAGCATCACTAAACGGTCAATACCAATACCTTCACCCGCAGTTGGCGGTAAACCATATTCAAGCGCTTGAATATAGTCTTCATCATAATGCATCGCTTCATCGTCACCAGCATCTTTGCCTTCAACTTGGTTGCGGAAACGTGCTGCTTGGTCTTCTGCGTCATTAAGCTCAGAGAAGCCATTCGCTAATTCACGGCCACCAACGAAAAATTCAAAACGGTCAGTAATAAATGGGTTGTCATCATTACGACGTGCTAATGGTGAAACTTCCCAAGGGTACTCTGTAATGAAAGTAGGTTGATCAAGCATATGCTCAGCAACTTCTTCAAATATTTCACAAATGTATTTACCTGGGCCCCATACTTTTGATGCTTCTGTTTCTTTAACACCGACAGTTTTGGCCATAGCTTTAAGTGCGTCGAAGTTTGCTTCTGGGTTACGTAAAATGTTTTCGTCTAGGTCGTTACCGTATAATAAAATAGCATCAACCATAGATAAGCGCGTAAACGATTTTCCAAAGTCATAAAATTTCTCTTCAACGACTTCGCCATCACTATTTTTAACTGTGTTACGAATAACAGAGCTACCTAGTACGTTTTCAGCAAGAGTACGTAACATATCTTCAGTGATATTCATTAAATCAATGTAATCTGCATAAGCTTGATAGAATTCAATCATAGTGAATTCTGGGTTATGACGTGAAGATAAGCCTTCGTTACGGAAGTTACGGTTAATTTCGAATACTTTTTCAAAACCACCAACGACTAAGCGCTTTAAATAAAGCTCAGGGGCAATACGCATATACATTTGAATGTCTAAGGCATTATGAAAAGTTTCAAAAGGTTTAGCCGTTGCGCCACCAGGAATAGTTTGTAACATTGGCGTTTCAACTTCCATGAAACCACGAACAGTTAAAAACTGACGAATACCTTCAACAATTTTTGAACGAATAAGGAAAGTATTACGCGTTTCTTCATTGATGATTAAATCAACATAGCGTTGACGATACTTAGTTTCAACATCAGATAAACCGTGGAATTTTTCAGGTAACGGACGCAATGACTTAGTGAGTAATTGATATTCGTCCATATTGACATATAAATCGCCTTTACCAGACATATGCATAGTGCCGGTAACACCGATAATATCGCCGATATCTAAAGTGCCCCAACGCTCTTTAATATCTTTTTGCACTGTTTTATGTGCATAAGCTTGGATGCGACCAGACATATCTTGTAGTACCAAAAATGGCCCACGCTTAGCCATAACTCGACCAGCAATACTATAGGTTGCGGTTTCAGCTTCAAGTGTTTCTTTATCTTTCTCACCATGCTCAGCTTGTAAATCAGCAGCGTAGTGTTTTCGGTCAAACTTGTTTGGGTGGCCATTAGCCGGACAGTTTTCACGAATTTTCGCTAATTTACCGCGACGTTCGGCGATTAATTTGTTTTCATCTTGCTGATTTACTTGTGCTTGGTCGGTCATTTTTTTTCTCGTTAACTTTTTAAGTTTTGATTGTCGAACCTTGCCACGCAAGGCTCTTCTACTTTATAAACCAGATTTTAGGCTGGCTTCTAAAAATTTGTCTAAATCGCCATCTAAAACTGCTTGGGTATTTCGATTTTCAACGCCTGTGCGTAAATCTTTAATTCGGCTGTCGTCTAAAACGTATGAGCGTATTTGACTACCCCAGCCAATGTCAGATTTACCATCTTCTAATTCTTGCTTGCCTTCATTTTTCTTTTGCATTTCCATTTCAAAGAGCTTAGCTTTTAACAACTTCATCGCCGTTGCACGGTTCTTATGTTGAGAGCGGTCAGCTTGACAAGCGACAACAGCGCCCGTTGGAACATGGGTAATACGAATAGCTGAATCAGTTTTATTAACATGTTGACCACCAGCGCCCGAGGCACGAAAGGTATCAATACGTAAATCAGCAGGATTAATATCGATTTCAATATTATCGTCAATCTCAGGATAAATAAATGCCGAAGCAAATGAGGTATGACGACGACCACTGGAATCAAATGGTGATTTTCTTACTAAGCGATGAACACCTGTTTCTGTACGTAACCAGCCATAAGCGTATTCACCGGTATACTTAATCGTACACCCTTTAATACCGGCAACATCACCGTCAGTCACTTCAATCGCTTCTGTTTTATAACCGTGTGCTTCACCCCAACGCAAATACATACGCATTAACATTTCAGCCCAGTCTTGTGCTTCAGTGCCACCAGAGCCCGATTGAATATCTAAATAACAGCTGTTTTCGTCATGTTCACCAGAAAACATCCGGCGAAATTCTAATTTTTCTAAACTTTTTTCTAGCGCTTGAATTTCATCGTTCGCATCGTTAAAGGTTTCTTCGTCGTCTTCTTCTAGAGCAAGTTCAACTAAACCTTCAACGTCTTCACAGCCTCGATCCATTTCATCAATGGTTTCAACGATGGCTTCAAGAGAAGAGCGCTCTTTACCGAGTGCTTGTGCTCGTTCAGGATCATTCCAAACTTCAGGTGACTCTAATTCACGCACCACTTCAACCAAACGTTCTGATCTTTGGTCGTAGTCAAAGATACCCCCGAAGCATATCTGTACGCTCGCGGATGTCTTTAATCTTGTTTAATACCGGGTTAGCTTCAATCATAGTTTATAATTTTACATCGCAAATTTGGCGTCAAGATGCACGCCCGAAAGAATAAAATAAAATAGTCGCGCATTATAGCGTAATTTCATCGCTAAATAAACGATTTAACTGACTAAACTGGCTGAAAATAAAGCAATGAATCGCCAGGCTTTTATTCAAGGTATTCCACAATAAATTGCACACTTTGCTTGCCACGAAATTCATTAATATCGAGACGGTAAGCAAGGTGGACTTGTTGAGTTTGATGGTCAGGCCAACGGCTTAAGTCAACATTAAAAGCGATAGCATCAAAAACTTGCCCCGCTTTTTCAACAACCAGTTTCAGATGTTTCTGGCCGACAATACGTTGCTGAACCAGCTTAAATTTATCGTCAAATAAAGGTTCGATAAAGTTTTGTCCCCAAGGGCCAGAATCACGTAATAGCTGAGCAAAAGATAAGGTCATTTCATTGGTGGGTAGTTCGCCATCGGAGGCGAGCGTACCTTTGAGATCGTCACTGCTTAACCAAAGCTCGGCATATTGATTTAATAAGCGCTGAAATTCTTCAAAGTTTTCTTCTGCTATTGATAAGCCAGCTGCCATGGCGTGGCCACCAAATTTAATAATGATATTTGGGTGCTGCGTGTCAATATGTTCCAGTAAATCTCTAATATGTAAACCAGGAATAGAGCGTGCTGAACCTTTAATTTCACTGGTTTTTCCTGTTTTCTCAAGTGAAAGGTCATCACTCGTGCCAGCAAAAACAATACTGGGTCGGTGATACTTTTCTTTTAAACGACCAGCAACAATACCGATAACCCCCTGATGCCAATCTTTTTGAAACAAAGAAATCGCGTGCGGTAAGTTATCATCAGAAAAATTTAAGCTTTTCAGCACTTGTTCTGCTTCTTGCTGCATGCCCTGCTCGATTTCTCGGCGCGACTTATTTAAATCATCAAGATCAGCAGCCATTACTCGAGCAGAAGCAAGGTCTTTGGCAAGCAAACAATTAATACCGTAAGACATATCGTCTAAACGCCCTGCGGCATTTATTCTTGGACCCAAAGCAAAACCAAAATCACTAGCAACTATCTTTTTCTGATCTTTACCGGCTATTTCGAGCAACGCTTGAATGCCTGGGCGCGTAACTCCCGCACGAATTCTTTTCAAGCCTTGTTCAACCAAAATTCGATTATTGTTGTCAAGAGAAACAACATCGGCTACGGTCCCCAAGGCAACTAAGTCAAGGAGTTGAGCAATATTAGGCTCTGCTATTTTTTTGTCAACGAACCAGTTCTTGTCACGTAAATATTTACGCATTGCCATCATAAAATAAAAAGCAACACCAACACCCGCCAGCGCTTTACTGGCGAAGTCACAGCCAACTTGGTTTGGATTAATAATAGCGTCGGCATCAGGTAGTGTCATGCCCGGTAAGTGATGGTCGGTAACAATAACACCTAATCCTAATGACTTGGCTTTAGCGACGCCGGCAACACAACTAATACCATTATCAACGGTTATTAATAGCTCAGCGCCTTGCTTAGCAGCTATTTCGACAATTTCAGGTGTTAAACCATAACCATATATAAATCGATTAGGTACTAGGAATTGATAATTATCACAGCCAAACAAACGTAAAGCTTCCATCATTAATGCAGTGCTAGTCGCACCATCTGCATCAAAATCCCCAATAATGGCAATGTTTTTATTCGCGACTAAGCCTTCATATAAAACCTCACAGCCTTGATTAATCCCTTTTAAACTTTCAATGGCACAGAGTTGGCTGACATTAAGTTCGAGTTCAATTGCCTTATCAATACCGCGGCTGGCATATATCTGCTTAATAAGTGGATGAAGATGATTGGGAAGATGGTTATCTTCAACTTTGACACGGCGTACTATTTGCTTTTGCATAAGGAGAGTTTCTGATGATTAATTGAATGAGGTTAAGAGAGCAAAATGGCAGGCTATTTGGCCTGCCACTTAGGTTAAATCATTAACAAACGATTATAATTTATCCTGCCGCTTTCATCTGTTCAATTATAGCAACAAGCGCATCCGGTTCTTGATAGCCAGGTAACATCATACCGTTTTCTAAAATAACAGCCGGTGTGCCACTAACCCCAACTTGACGGCCAAAATCAAACTCATCTTCAATGGGTTTATCACATATACGTTGTGCAACATTTGAACCCATTTTAGCTTTTGTTAACGCATCTGCTGGATTTTCGTGACACCAAATAGAGCGTAAATCTTTAAAGCCTTGAGAATATTGACCCGAACGGTCTTTCACACCTGAACGAGGGTAAGCTAAATAACGTACCGTGATACCTTTTTCATTATATTCATCCATTTGTTCATGCATCTTACGGCAGTAGCCACAAGTGATATCGGTGAATACGGTAACAACATGCTTTTCATTTTTTGCTGGATAGACAATCATCGCATCAGCAAACTTGTCCAAACCATCAAGTCGAACTTGCGCTAAACTTGCTTCTGAATAATTGACAACCTTGCCGCCTAAACCATAAAGTTTACCTTGAATGAAAAATTGACCATCGGCACTCGCATAGAATAAACCTTGGTTAGTGATAAGTTCAACTAAACCAGGCATAGCTGATGGTTTAACCGCATCAATTTCTAGGCCTAACATTAAACTAAGCTTTGCTTTTAATTGAACCGCATCGAATTCGGTAGGATTATTGATGGTAGATGTGGTGGTTGAGGCGCTACTTGCAACCACAGTCGGCTGCTCTACAGCAAACACTAAACCAGCAACACCGATACAAACCGCCGTAAGGGCAAGGGAAATTTTCTTAAACATTAATGACTTCCTAAAAGTAGAACTAACAATCGGTAATCTCAGTGATTACACAAGATTAATTGAGCTATATAACATGACCGTTTCTTAGTGAGTAAAATTACAGGGAATTGAAATAAAATGCAATAAACCTAGTCATATCACTCTATTAATAAGTGTAAACAGCCACTTTATAACGATATATATATTTTACTGCCTTGATATAAACTATCTGTTAAACTCTCGCAAAAATAGTGACCCTAATGTTAATCGGTCAATATCTTACTTCTAAGCTCAAAAAAGATGCTAAAGGCTACCTCATGAAAATTGGTTTATTTTACGGTTCTACCACTTGTTATACTGAAATGGCGGCGGAGAAAATTCAACAATATTTTGCTGACAAAGCAAAGTTCAAGACAGAGTTCGACGTTGAATTGTTTAATATCAAAGAGACACCACTAAGTAAGATTGACGATTTCGATCTGGTTATCATGGGTATTTCTACTTGGGATTATGGTCAAATTCAAGAAGATTGGGAGGGCCACTGGGATGATATCGCGACTTTAGATTTATCAGGAAAAATTATCGCCCTTTATGGCATGGGTGACCAAATTGGTTATACCGAGTGGTTTCAAGATGCGCTGGGCATGTTGCATGAACAAGTCATCGCCCAAGATGGTTTTGTTATTGGTTTTTGGCCCAACCAAGGTTATGAGTTTGAAGCCTCTAAAGCGCTCACCGAAGATAATAGTCAATTTGTCGGTTTGGCATTAGATGAAGACAATCAATACGAACAAAGTGATGAACGTATTGCATTGTGGTGTCAACAAATTCAAAGAGAAATAGCTGAGATTATTGAAAGTGAATAAAAACTAAAAATAAATAGCTTTAGCTTTAGCTAAATAGCCTGTTTCGCTTTATAATTCACGGCAATATTATCCTGACCGAAATTATACTTTATGTTTGAGCAATTTGACCTAGATTCAGCACTACTAGGCGGCATTACAAATGCTGGCTATAAAAAACCAACATCTATTCAAGAGTTGGTTTTACCTGTCGCCATGACAGGTAAAGATGTTTTAGCTTCAGCGCCAACGGGCACAGGTAAAACAGCTGCTTTTATATTACCTATCGCTCAACATCTGCTAGATTACCCGCGTAAAAGCCCAGGTTTTCCTCGGGTACTTATTTTGTCACCAACGCGCGAGCTTGCTATTCAAACCAGTGAGCAATGTACACAATTAACTGAATTAACTGATATTAAAACTGGGTTGATCACTGGTGGTGTTAGTTATGACAGCCATAAAGATGTCTTAACTAAGAACACCGATATTCTAGTTGCTACGCCAGGCCGTCTACTTGAATATCTTGAATCAGAACAATTTGAAGCCCGCGACATTGAAATTCTTGTACTTGATGAAGCTGACCGTATGCTTGATATGGGTTTCTCTGATGCGATTAACCGTATTGTTGGTGAAGCTCGCTGGCGTAAGCAAACCATGCTTTTCTCAGCAACCCTCGAAGGTGCGGGTGTTTTACGTTTTTCAAAAGAAGTACTTAACGAGCCAGTATTTTTAGAGTCTCACCCATCACGAAAAGAAAAAGCCAAAATTCACCAATGGCTTCACTTAGCAGATGACAAAGAACATAAATTTAAATTATTAATCAACTTGTTAAAACAAGAAGGCTTTGAACGCACGGTTGTTTTTGCCAACAAACGTGAAACGGTCCAGCATTTGTCAGGAAAACTCTACGCTGAAGAAATCCCCTGTGCTTGGCTTGAAGGTAAAATGCCACAAGACAAACGTAATCATGCCATTAACCGTTTACGCTCAGGTATGGTAAAAGTATTGGTTGCTACTGATGTTGCTGCTCGTGGTTTAGATATTGATGACATTACTCATGTTATTAACTTTGATATGCCACGCAAAGCAGATATTTATTTACATCGTATTGGTCGTACAGGCAGAGCGGGTAATAAAGGTACGGCTATCTCTTTAGTTGAAGCACACGATATGCCTGTCATTGCCAAGATTGAACGTTACATGGACGAGCGTTTATCACGTCGAAATATTGAAGGCTTAAAACCACAATATAAAGAGTCTAAAGTTGCCTTGAAAAAACCTAAGATCAAAATTAGTAAATCACAGAAAAAAGCTAAGGCGAAAAAACAAGCAAAACGTGCAAACAAAAAGAAATAAAGGTAGAGTAGAAAATATAGGAGGGTTTTCTAGTTTTGAAAGCCCTGATTATCATATTGATTTGTTAGGTAAAGTAAGTTTTACTTGATAATAAAAAACCGTTTGCTATTACGCTAGGATGCACGGCATGGTCGAATAAATATATCGATGTTTGCGTGAATTGAATGAAGACAAAATATTTATTATGGCTAAAATACAATATAATAATGAAATAGAAGTGCAGGCCAAGTATTGGCTATCTCGCATTGAACAAGGATTATCGCAACAAGAGCGACAAGCTTTTGTTGCTTGGGTTAATCAAGAAAACAATCATCACTTAGCCCTTCATAAGTACTCACCTTCGACCAAAATTTCTAAGTTACTTGCCGAGTTTAATGGTTTATTTCCTTTAGAAAAAAAACATTCTCCTCACTCTAAAAAATTATTCATGCAATTATCAATGGCTGCCAGTGTTATTTTCTTTGGTATCATTACCAGTGAGTTTTTTTTAAATAAACCTATATTTTCGTTTTTTCAATCAACGTCATCTGAAGTTATTTATGATCAATTTTCAACAAAAATAGGCGAGCATAAAAAAGTGACCTTACCCGATGGTTCAAATGTCGAGTTAAACACTGATAGTTTACTCACTATTAGCTTCAGTGAAGAACATCGTCAATTAAATTTGATCAAAGGCGAAGCCTCTTTTGAAGTCGCAAAAGATAAATTACGCCCCTTTAGTGTCACGTCTGGGCAACAATCATTTACCGCTTTAGGCACCATTTTTAATGTACAAAAAAGCGATAATAATCAGTTAGAGTTAATTGTTACCGAAGGGCGAGTATTAATCGCTGATTCGAATGAAACATTACCGGCATTAACGAAAAAAATAGCCAGTACGGTTCAATTTCCGCAAAAAAATAGCATTATAGTTGCAGGTGAAAAATCGACTATAATCAACAAAATTCAATCACCGACAAATAAAATTTCATCACTCACTTTATCTCAGGAACTTTCCTGGAAAAAAGGCATACTTATTTTTGATGGTGAATCACTGGCCACTGCACTTGATGAAATTAGTCGCTATACCGATGTTAAATTTACCATCAAAGATAAAGCGCTTGCCCAAATGAAAGTGTCCGGTTATTTTAAGTCAGACGATGTTGGTACTTTATTAGATTCAA
Source organism: Colwellia sp. BRX8-4 (assembly GCF_014077345.1). Lineage (NCBI taxonomy): Bacteria > Pseudomonadati > Pseudomonadota > Gammaproteobacteria > Alteromonadales > Colwelliaceae > Colwellia > Colwellia sp. BRX8-4. The sequence continues at coordinate 108,686 of NZ_JACGVS010000010.1, read as the reverse complement.
TTAGCTATAATTTCGACCTAAAATATACCAAGACAAGTCACAACACTGTAGTTATCACCAAAGCAACTGACGCCATAATTTAATGGTCAACGCCTCAAATAGGCTATAGATAAGTACAATGAATAAAAATTATAAATAGAAGGTGAGCTTTCTGTATTCAACGATCACAATCAAAGCACTAGTTGACACCTTGCTAAACTATTTATTTAAAGAAAGAAAAAAACAGCAACACCGTGCCGTTTTAACAAAACTATTGACACATTTTTTTTGTTCATTCTTTATTATTTTTCCATTATCTTTTAGTTTAACCACTCAAGCTAAAGTACAAGCTATTGCACCCAATATAACGCACTTTACTGTCGCCGCTCAATCCGTTGATCAAGCATTAATTAAACTTGCCCAGCAGGCCGATCAGACCATTATATTTTCTTATGATTTAACCCGAAGTTTTAACAGTAATGCCATAGAGGGTTATTACTCAGTTTCTTTGGCTTTGAGGAAGCTCCTTAAAAACACGGGGCTTCATGCAGAAATAAATAATAAAGGCCAATGGTCGATAAAGCAGAAAAATAACGTTACAGCGCAGAGCAAATCTAAACAAGAAATTAAGACCACAGAAAAAGTCAAAGCCATTGAAAAAATAGTTATTGTTGGTAGTCATATTAATGGCAGAACCGTAAAAGAGTTACCTGTTCCTGTTGATATTATATCTGCGGACACTCTGCGTAATAGTGGCCAGACTAACCTTGGTCAAATATTGCAAGCACTAGTACCTTCTTTTAATTTTTCTCGTTCAGCAATAAGTGATGGCAGTGACGTATTACAGCCAGCAACATTGCGTGGTTTAGGACCGGATCAGACACTGATTTTATTAAATGGTAAGCGTCGTCATCAAGCGAGTTTAATTCATATTAATAGCTCTGTTGGCCGAGGTACAGCTGGTACAGATATGAACGCCATTCCAGTAAGAGCCATTAAACGTATTGAAATTTTACGTGATGGTGCAGCCGCACAATATGGCTCGGATGCCATAGCGGGTGTTATTAATATTGTGCTAAACGATAGTAATGAGCAAGCGACCTTAATAACATCAGCTGGTGCTTATCAGCAAGGTGATGGTCAAGATTTTCAGCTATCTTATACGCAAGGTTTACCGCTGGGTGATGATGGCTTTATCAATGCCACATTAAGTTTAGTCGACCATCAAAGTACCAACCGCTCAGGTTTACATGGTGCCTGCCAATTTGGCCAGTGCACTCAATTGGACAATGGTCATTGGCAAACCGATGATCCTCGAGAGTTATCCGCTAACCGAGCAACATTTCGTATTGGCGACCCTTCGTATCAACAACTTTCTTTTGCCGCAAACAGTACATTTGAACTGAATAACGGGCAACTTTATGGCTTTTTAACCTATTCACATCGAGAAAACCAATCTGCCGCATTCTTTCGTCACAGCGCGAATAACAATGAAAACCCACTATTAAGCGATGGTCAAGCAACGATTCCTCAGGGTTATTTACCCAAAATAGATTCAGATATAAAAGATATGTCATACAATTTTGGCTATAAAGTGGCTTTCGATAATGACAGCGCCATTGATATTTCATATACCTATGGCAAGAACCAAATAGACTATACGACTAAAGATTCACTTAATGCTTCTTACACTAACTATCTATTACAAACCAGTGACTTAACAGTAGATGAATTACGTGCTCAATTACCAAAGTCTGCTTTTGCTTACGGGCTATCCTTGTCACTTGAGACAGTAAATTTACTTTTTAGCCAAGACTATGAAAATTATTCACTCGCGTTAGGCGCAGAGTTTCGCCAAGAAATATACCAAATAATACCAGGTAACCCCTACAGCTTTCAGGATTATGATACCGACAATAATCAAGCATTGTTTGACCAAGATGCCGCTGGTGGTATTCAAGGTTTTCCGGGGGTTGCACCTGAACTTGCGGTTAACGAGAGCCGTGATGTTGTTTCACTTTTTGCGGAGTCTGTGACCCAAATCAATGACTTTATCGAGCTCAGTGCGGCCATTCGTTATGATGATTATGATATATTTGGTAACAGCACCAATACAAAACTTGCGGTGCATTGGCAAGCACACCAGCAACTTATTTTGCGCGGAGCCTATAGCACAGGTTTTCGTGCACCTTCTATGCAGCAAATGTATTTCAATAATATCAGTACACAGTTTATTGTTGACGAAAGTGGCTCATTGTTGAGTGAGGAAGTGGAAACATTCAGAAATGATAGTACTTTGACCACTCGACTCGGGGTGCCTTCTTTAAAAGAAGAAGAATCTGACAACCTCAGTGTTGGCTTTATCTATAGCCCTACTGAAAATGTAGATATTAGCTTTGATTTTTATCAGATTGATATTGATAATCGTATTGTCATTAGTAGTAAATTGGGTATGGGAATATCACCTCTACTCGACCAAGCTTTTACTGAGGAGTCTGTTACCAAAGGACAGTTTTTCTTAAATGGTGCAGATACCGCAACTCAAGGCACAGATATTGTTGCTACTTGGCAGACTCAAGCTTTTTCTGGAGATATTAACTTCACCTTAGCGGCAAACTTTACCAATACAGAGGTAACCAAGTTATTTACACCTGATCACAGCACACTGCATACCATTAGCGTTGAAGAAATTTTTTCACAGCAAGATATTTCTATCATTGAAGAGTGGCAACCACGCAATAAAATAAGTGTAAACACCCTTTATAAAAACCAGCACTGGACCATCAATATATTGTTCAATCACTATGGTAAATATACAATAACCGATGGTGGTAAACAAACTTATGGCGCAGAGCTATTAACTGATATTAGCGTTAGCCATCAAATGTCAAAAAATCTTGCGGTCACTGTGGGTAGTCATAATTTATTTGATGTTATGCCTGACAAAAATCGTATAGGAAACTCTCGAGGAGGCACAATTGAAGATCAACAAGGTAATATCATTGTTGATAGCACAGGTGTATTCAAATATTCACGCCGATCAGCTCCTTTCGGTTTTAACGGCGCATATTTTTATGCAAGTCTGCAATATGATTTTTAAGGGTGTGCTGTTAACACTTAATAATAGGTAACCGCTTTAATTTCACGTTTGGGTGAAGAAGCTAAATAAATATTATAAACATCTTCAAAGTCTAAACTTAACTCTGTGGTGTAACTGTCGCCAACAGGATAGCTTTTAATCACTTTAGCTGCGCGGATGACACCTTGAACTGACGCTGACACTTCATTTTTACCCATTATCAGTTGTGACATGGTCATTTCACCATTTATCTTTTGCCCATAAACTTGTTCTGCAAGTTCTGCATAAGCGGCAAGCTTTGAGGCATTAATCGCCATCAACATACGCTGCGTTTCATGTTGTGAGTTTTGCAAACTTATCGGCGCTTGGCCAATAGCATGTAACACAGGGAAGGTTTCAGGCTTAACACTTTGCCATTGTACGTGTTTGTCATAAACACTAGAACAGCTGGCAAGTAACAAAGCTAAACTACCAGCGGTTAATATATTAAGAATAATTTTTTTCATCATAAATACCAAAAGTTAGTCCTACATCAATATAAAAAACTAATTAACAATTTTAATTGAACGTTCGTCTTCTGCTAACATAACGCTGTTTCGAATGATTAATCCATCTTTTATCCGAACACTTTCATCTTGATTAATCTGTTCACCAATTACCCAGCTTGGGATAAAAGATTGTGCCGTGGCAACAACAACACGTGATTGCATACCAATCATCCGAGCATTAATCATCACACCATTTTCTTGTTCCATCATGGTACCGGTTACAACATAGTCAATAATCTGCCGCTCTGGCAGCTCTTTCCAGTCGCGACTAAAAACATAATCACCTTGAGCAGTAACACGAATATGTCCCGTCGTTTTAAAATCAATAACAACTAAACCATGGCGCTGTAATTCATGAACAAAGTTCTCTGATATTTGATTACCCAGCCAATTAGTTGACTCAAGGTTTTCTAATTCGACAAAAGAAGCTACCGCGATAGGTGTTTTAGGGTTTACAAAAGAGCTGCTTTCAAGCATCTGATAAGTAAGCCCTTTAACAACATCTGCTATCGCATGTCGAGGTAGATTGAAACTGTCAATTTCACCTCGTACTTCTTGCTTTGATTTATAAAAATTATCTTCATCACTCATCATATTCATTGATGAACACGACATCAACGTTGGAATAAATAATGGAATAAGCCACTTTTTCATTGAGCTCCCCTTGATCGCTCTGAAAGCGAATAATCAGTTTTGCAGTAATATCGATAAACGACATCAAATAGTTTCTAATATAAATAAAGCACAAATCGCGCCAATCTATAAAGTTACTTGCGTATTAAAATAAGTGGGCATAGAAACTGCATATTCGACAGTAGATATTAAACCTTTTTTACTGACGGACTTCATATGCGCTTATTTATATCAGCTCTACTTTTATTTTTTATCACTCATTCTGCTGATGCCCAGTGGTATGAAGCTCAGGGAAAGTCAGTAATAATGCAGGGCAATGCCGAACGAGCAAAAACATTAGCCATAGAGAATGCATTAAAAAAAGCCTTACTCGTTGCCGGAGCTTCCGTATCGAGTGTGCAAAAAACGGTTAACGGATTATTGACACAAAATGAAATAAATATTCGCGCCAGCGGTACCGTAAATTCTTTTGAGCTGGTTGATGAAAATTATGAGGGCAATTTGGTCACCGTAACCATTCGTGCTGACATCTTCCCACAAAGTAAACAGTGCTTCTCTTCTGATTATCGAAAGTCTTTATTAATTACCCGTAGTAACTTAATGCATAGAGAGCAAGCGAGTATCGGTAAAATTTATGCTCTTGATAATAAATTGATGGCTAAGCTTGCTTATAAAATTAACAACCAAGGTATTTATCTCGACACCCGATTGTTATTAAAAGAGAAGTCTCAGTTCTCAAGATTAAATAACAGCTTACAAGTTGAAGCAATAAAAAATCTCACCATGTCGTTAGCTAATATCAGCGATACTCAGTATGTCATGTATTCTGAAATTAATGACATTAGCTTTACACAAGACTCAACCAACGGTTGGCAGTTCTGGCAAGAAGATGTTTTTAACCGTCAGTTTAGTGTCAGCCTATATATTTACAACGGTACTAATGGTGAATCTGTCTTCACTAAGCAGTACCGTAGTTCTGCCCCATGGGAATTTGGCAAACGTCAGCAAGTTGATGTTCATAGCGAAGTATTTTGGCAAAGCCAATACGGAATGGCCATTGAAAAAGTGTTAGGGGATATGATCATTGATATCGACGAAAATATGATGTGTCAACCTACTCGTGGCAAGGTAGTTCAAATAGCTGGTAATTCGTTAACGATTAATTTAGGTAAAAGGCATGGCGTAAAAGTTGGTGATGAGTTTTCTCTATTACACTTAAATAATATCATTACTGACTCAGGAAAAACCTATGCCGGTTTTAACGTTAGCCCTTACACAGTAAAAATAACCCAAGTGTCTCAGCAAAGCGCACAGGCAATGACTACTGACGGGCAATTACTGGGTAACATCCAATTAAATGATTTAGCGGTGCGTTACTAACTTCATCGCTATATAGAACGTTAACGTTACCAGCATGCTGGTAACGTTAACGTTGTCACTGTTTTGCGCCTTATTCGTTTGACAGACTAATACGTTTAATCAATAAAGCAGAAAGTCCAGCAAACAAAGCGGAAATGATTAAACAGGTAATTAAGTTAGTAAATTGATAAATAACACCTGACATCACAGTCCCTAATAACCTTCCCAGGGCATTAGCCATATAATAAAAGCCAACATCCATAGAAACGCCATCTTCTTTCGCCATGGCTACAATCACATAGCTATGTAGCGCAGAATTAATAGCAAAAACAGCCCCAAAAATAAATAAGCCTGCAATAATAATGATTTCAGTACTGATGTTGAGCTTGGTCGCATAAAACATCAACAGTGCTAACAACAAGGTAACACCGGATAAAATCATCCCCCAAGTAAATAACAAATGACCCTTGATATTATGTTGGTTATTTTTAATAAAAAATTTAGGTGTTGAGCCTTGAACAATACCATAAGCGATAATCCATAACGCCATAAATATCCCAACATTAGTATGTTGCCAACCTAAATTACTGACCAAATATATCGGTAATCCGACAACAAACCAAATATCCCTAGCAGCAAATAAAAATAAGCGCGCGCCCGCCAAATAATTTAATGATGGGTGATTTGAGAATATCTCTTTAAATTTAACTTTGTGCTTTGCCTTACCTAAATCACCCTGCAATAAAAACAGGCTAAGCATGAAAACAATCGCTAGCACACTCGCCATTATTAGCATGGCTACTGAAAATCCCACAGTACTTAGTAACCAGGCACCTAGGAAAAAACCGATACCCTTTAAGGCGTTTTTTGATCCTGTAAGATAAGCAACCCAACGGAAAAGAACAGCGTGATCTTGGTTGTTATTGCTCGTTGGTACCAACGTTTTAATACTGCTTTTAGCGCTCATCTTATTAAGATCTTTAGCTATACCCGACAGCGCCTGTGCCAACATAACCCAGATAACGGTTAAGTATTGTTCAGGAACTGTTAGCATTAATAAAGCAAAAACTTGACTGAACAGACCAATATTCATGGTTTTATTCAAACCAATTTTTGCTCCTAACCACCCGCCAACTAGGTTGGTTATCACGCCAAAAACTTCATAAAATAGAAATAACATCGCAATGGCAAGCGGGGAATAACCTAGATGATGAAAATGTAATAATACCAGCATACGCAAAGCACCATCGGTTAAGGTGAAAAACCAATAGTTAGCGGTAATTAATAGGTACTGTTTTACCGCACTAGGCAGTGCAGTTATTTTGTTTAACATAAAGGTACCAATGATGGTATTTTCGATTGATGTTGGCGTATGCTAATAAATAATCAAGAGTATTAAACATTAGCGTAACGCCAAGATATTATTCGTTTAAAAACGCAGTCTATGTCGATATTCTCAAAGACTAGTGCTTAATATCAGATCGTCCAACTAACAACATTAACTCTGCAGCTCGATTGGCATAACCCCATTCGTTGTCATACCACAAATACATTTTCAATTGGGTGTCATTAACAACCATGGTTGATAGCGCATCAACAATACATGAACGTGGATCCGTTTTATAATCAACAGAGACCAAAGGACGCTCTTCATAGCCAAGTATATCTTTTAGGTCTCCTTGTGCCGCCGTAGACATCAATTGATTAATTTCTTCAACTGTTACGGCTCTATTTAACTCAAATACACAGTCAGTAATTGAGGCATTCGCTAACGGAACTCGCACGGCATGACCATTTAATTTTCCCTTTAGCTCAGGAAAAATATGGGTAATAGCGGTTGCAGACCCGGTAGTCGTTGGAATTAAACTTTGGCCACAAGCTCGCGCTCGACGTAAATCTTTATGAGGCGCATCAAGGATAGTTTGCGTATTGGTAATATCATGGATAGTCGTCATACTGCCGTGTTTTATGCCAACACTGTCTTGGAGAACTTTAACCACTGGCGCTAAACAATTAGTGGTACAAGAAGCAGCAGTGACAATTTTATGCTGTGCTTTGTTATAAAGATGATGATTAACGCCCATGACAATATTTAAGGCGCCCTCTTCTTTTACGGGTGCTGTAACCATAACCCGTTTAACACCTTGTGCTAAATAAGCACTTAATAGTTTGGTCGTTTTCATCACTCCAGAAGCTTCTACAACAACATCACATTGTGACCAGTCAGTTTCAGCTATGGTTAAATTATGACTAATATTAATGTGATGTTCACCGTCTTCATCACAGACGATCATTTGGTTATTGTCGACTTGTGCATCAAATTTCCAACGACCATGAATAGAGTCAAAATTCAGTAAGTGTGCTAATGTTTTAGCATCACCTGCGGGATCATTAATTTGAATAAACTCTATTTCTGGCCATTGCCATGCCGCACGTAGAACTAAACGTCCGATGCGGCCAAAGCCATTAATACCTACTTTAATTGTCATGATTTATTCCTATTTATTAAGGTTATTCGCAACATTTTTGCTGTCTGCTCGGACGATTGCCCATATCAATAAGGTTTGTTACACATGCGGTTAAATATGCTTGATTGTTAAGACTTGATAACTCGATGACTTCTTTTTGCCAAAATGGCATTGCATCAACGAGACTATAAAAAACCCAGCGTCCTACTTTTCGTTCACTGAGAATATGATGTAATTTAAGTTGGGCAATATGACGTGATATTTTAGGTTGAGATAAAGACAAAGCGGCCGTTAATTCACAGACACACAGTTCCTTTTCCATTTGTATAAGTAAAATTATTTTTAGCCGAGTATCATCAGCTAAATTTTTAAAAAATTGAACCACCCTATCATTATTCATAACTGGCACCGCATTAATTCTAAAGCTTATTTGGAACATACATAAAATAACAACACACACTTAACATATGTTTTTTCATATATATGGAAAAACATATGTTATTTCATATTGAGAGAGTATGCAAATATTCTTTAAAAAACAGTTGTTAGATAAAAGCGCAAAAAAAAGCATGAGTTAACTCATGCTTTGGTGTTAAGAAACTAAATATGGCTAAATTTCGACCATGTCACCTTTACTTTGCAGCCATGTTTTTCTATCTGGGCTACGTTTCTTTGACAGTAGCATATCCATTAACTCCATCGTTTCAGAGTGCTCATCTACCGTTAATTGCACTAAACGACGTGTATTGGGATCCATAGTCGTTTCGCGTAGTTGCAGAGGGTTCATTTCACCCAGACCTTTAAAACGTTGTACATTAACTTTACCACGTTTTTTCTCAGCTTCTATTCGATCTAAAACACCGTCTTTTTCGGCTTCATCTAAGGCATAGAAAACTTCTTTACCGACATCGATACGATAAAGTGGTGGCATAGCCACATAAACATGGCCACGTTGCACTAAAGGTAAAAAGTGTTGCATGAATAAAGCACATAATAACGTTGCGATATGAAGACCATCGGAATCGGCATCGGCAAGAATACAAATTTTACCGTAGCGTAATTCTGATAAATCATCGCTATCTGGATCTATGCCTAATGCCACTGAAATATCATGGACCTCTTGTGAAGCCAGTATTTGTCCGGAATCGACTTCCCAGGTATTTAAAATTTTACCTCTAAGCGGCATAATTGCTTGAAACTCACGGTCTCTCGCTTGTTTAGCACTACCTCCCGCCGAGTCTCCTTCCACTAAAAACAATTCTGTTCGGGCAATATCTTGACTGCCACAATCAGTTAATTTCCCGGGTAAAGCAGGTCCTTGAGTAATTTTTTTACGAATAATTTTTTTACTGGCACGCAAGCGTCGCTGAGCATTTGAAATACAAAATTCAGCAAGGTTTTCTGCGATTTCAGTGTGTTCATTTAACCATAAACTAAAAGAATCTTTTACCACACCGGTAACGAAAGCGGCGCATTGTCGAGAAGATAAACGTTCTTTAGTTTGTCCTGCAAATTGTGGTTCTTGCATTTTCACCGATAAAATATATGAACATTTGTCCCATATATCATCTGGCGTTAATTTTACACCGCGAGGAATGAGGTTTCTAAATTCACAAAATTCGCGCATTGACTCCAATAAGCCTTGGCGTAAACCATTGACGTGTGTACCACCTTGGATGGTTGGAATTAAATTGACATAACTCTCTCCAATGCCCTCTCCACCTTCAGAGAGCCAAGTTACGGCCCAATCAGCGGCTTCATGCGAAGAAGAAAAAGTCCCAACAAAAGGGTCTTCAGGTAAACAAATACAGCTTTTAAGAGAATCTTTCAGGTAGTCGACTAATCCATCTTCGTAATACCATTGATATTTTTTATCTTCATTCTTGTCATGGAACTTGATGGTCAAGCCTGGACATAAAACAGCTTTCGCTTTTAATAAATGTACTAAGCGACGCACTGAAAAATTTGCTGAGTCAAAATATTTAGGATCAGGCCAAAACTTTACGCGTGAACCGGTATTTCTTCGGCCAACCGTTCCGGTTTCATGTAACTCTTCAACTTTTTCACCATGCTCAAAAGCCATTTCATACACTTTACTGTCACGGCGAACTGAAACATCAACTCGGGTAGAAAGTGCGTTAACCACAGAAATGCCAACACCATGCAAACCACCAGAAAATTGATAATTTTTATTAGAAAATTTACCACCGGCATGAAGTTTACAGAAAATAAGCTCAACACCTGAGACACCTTCTTCGGGATGAATATCGGTTGGCATGCCTCGACCATCATCAATAATTTCCAGTGATTGGTCTTTATCGAGCACAACGGTGATATTTTGCGCATGCCCAGCCAAAGCCTCATCAACCGAGTTATCAATAACTTCTTGGCCTAAATGGTTAGGGCGAGAAGTATCTGTGTACATACCTGGACGATGTCGTACTGGGTCTAAACCACTGAGGACTTCAATGGAGTCTGAATTATATTGTTCGCTCATTTAACTATTCTAATAATGATTATGATTAAAAAATGTTTTAATACCTATCGGTCTACTTTATTGACTCGTTGGGTATAAATTAAAAAACATCGCAATTTTAGGTAACACTTTCGAGTAATCAATAAAGCTGTGATCCCCGCCTTGCTGGACAATTATTTGGCAGTCACAATATTTATCGACAGCTTTTTGATAATCTAACACTTCATCGCCTGTTTGTACCATGACCAAGTAATTATTTTTCGAAATAAATTGTTGTTCAAGGCTTTTTAATGACTCAATAAAATGCTTTTCAATGTAATAAACTTCCTGTGTGTAAGGATTAGTTTGTTCACCTAAATAATCAACTAATAATTCAAAGGGCTTTACCGCCGGATTAATTAATACGGCTTTGCCTTGATATTTCTCTGATAAATACGTTGAAAAATAGCCACCTAGTGATGAACCAATAAAATACCAAATGTTTTCTTTATCGCTTTTTGAGTCTATTAGTGTCGTTAATTGTTCGATAACAGCCGTTGGTGACGAAGCTAACTGAGGGCTAAAAAATGAGACTTCGGGAAAATGTTCATTAAAGTAATGCTTTGTCAGTTGTGCTTTCATCGATTGTGGTGATGAATTAAAACCATGTAGATATAAAATATTAACCTGTTTAGACATTTTATTCCTTTGTTAAAAAGTAGCTGTCTGACTTTATTTTTCCATCAGTAAATAGCGAAAAAACACGATAGCCTGGCCCTTGTCCATTTGAAGCACCAGCGCTTTTATTGGTGTCAAATTGAATCGATGTAGCGGGACAAGTAAATAAGGGAATGGCTGGTGATTGGTCTGAATACAAGGTTAATGCTTGATGCACATGACCACAGGTAATGGCTTTGATACTCGAAAACTTATTAATCGTTTGCCAAAACTCTGCTTGATTTTCTAAACCGTGTTGATCAATAAAATAACCAACATCTAATGGGTGATGATGCATCATCACTAATTGATGTTTTTTATCATCAACGATTGACTCAAATGCAGATAAATCGCTTGGTGTTACCAGACCTTTCGGTGTTTCACTTTTACTATTAAGTAAAACAATTTGCCAATATTTATCATTAAAGACTTTTTCACGATTGAAAGGAGGAACAGATAAATATTTATCCAATAACTCGAGTTCATCATGATTACCCGCCAAATAATAAAAAGGTATCGCTATGTCACTTTCAACAACAGCTTGCACAAAAAGTTGATAAGACTTTTCACTATGGTCTTGAGTTATATCACCGGTGAATACAATAGCATCGACTAAATGCTGATTTTTAATGTCGTCTAAAACACTGACTAAATTATGGTAAACATTAGCACCATGATGCAAACCATCTGTTTGAGAAAACAAATGGCAGTCGCTTATTTGCGCAATTTTAAAAATAGAAGACAAAAGGATTACTCAAAAAGTGATAAGTTGACTTGGCCTAACTTTAAACAAAGTTGCAGCCATTCTTTAAGAAACTGATTAATTTGCTCTTTTTCATCAGGTAAATGCATTTTACTATTAGGATAATCGTAACGAGGTTTAACTTGTTTGATGTCTTGATTACTGATCACCTCAGCCATTCGAGCATCATGATATAAACGGATAATCATTTTGGGACGTAAAATGTGGTCAAATACCGTTTTATTATTGTTATCTTCTCCAGTAACGACTGCTTTTGTCTTAGGCAGTTCTTGGCGAATACTCACCAAGCTGGTGTAGCGAGTAATTTCGAGTATTGTTATCTTGTAAGATAAAAAATCAGAAATAAAAAAACGCCGCTCATCACCAACCGCTTCTTCATCGTTATGACTGGCCAATAAGCGAACTAAAAACATATAGTTAACTTCACAAAGATTCATTAAGGTTGATAATCTTGGCTGATATTTTTTACTTTGCTGTATCATTTACGAAGACCATTTCTGCTGTAGTTGATGAAAGTTATTCTGTAGCCATTGTAACCCAATTATTGTTGCTGCATTGGTGATTTTTCCATTTTCTAACAACGACATGGCTTGTTCTCTTGACATGACATGCAACAAAATATCTTCACTTTCAGTTTCTAAACCGTGCACCCCTGAGACATTTTTGCTATCTATATTAGCAACATATAAATGTATAACTTCGCTCATACCACCAGGACTTGAAAAATACTCCAGCACTTTATCGAGTTGATTAGCATTTAACGTTAAGTCGGCTTCTTCTTTAGCTTCTCGAATAGCAACATCAATAGGCGATTCATCTTGACCAAACATACCGGCGACAAACTCTAATAGCCATGGCGTGTCTCCTTGACCAATAGCGCCAACTCGAAATTGTTCGATTAACACAACACGATCATAGGTCGCATCGTAAGGAATAACGACTACCGCATGACCACGTTCAAAAACTTCGCGCGTTAATACTTTACTTTCGCCACCATCAAATAATCGATGACTAAGTTGATACTCATCCATTTTAAACACACCTTGGTAGCAGGTTTTTTGTTGATAAATAGTGACGTCTTTATTTGAAAACTTTGATGGTTTTGTATTTTTGTTAGGCATTGAGTGGCTTTATTTCCCATATAAAAATTTAAAATAAATGAAGATACTATAATAAAGCGAGCACTAGCATAAAACATTTTGTTACACTAGAATGCATTCGCAAACACTTATTTTATTTAGCTAATTCAAAAATCAAGATACGATAGTATCATAATAATATAGCGTACATGGCACACTCAAAGGAATAGCTCACTCATGAAAAAAACAATTACGGCACTGATCATTGGTTTGGTTTGTGTAACTAATACTACGTTAGTTAACGCTGAAGATTTATTGGGCGTTTATCAACAAGCACAAAAAAATGATCCTACCGTATTGAGATCAAAGGCTTTATTTAACGCATCAAAAGAAGGCATAGATCAAGCCAGAGCTGTTTTATTACCAGAGATCAGTGCTTCAGCTAGCTACACAATGAGTAAAGATCAATTTATTCCAACATCGGATGATGGGCAATCATCAAATAGAACATTGACCAATAAATCTGATACTTTGCGCTATGGCTTGAGTTTAAGTATGTCATTATACAATCATAGTACATGGTTAAGATTAGATAATGCCAAAAAAGCCGCGCACCGCAGTGATGTTTCTTATCAAGCAGCAAAACAAGAATTGATTGTTAGAGTAACGACCGCTTATTTTGATGTTTTAAGTGCTAAAGACGATTTAGATTTTGCTAAAGCTGAGAAAGCGGCTATTGAGCGTCAATTAGAACAGACAAAACAACGTTACTCTGTTGGTCTAAAAGCAGTAACAGACGTGCATGAAGCACAGTCGCAATACGATAATGCCGTTACTTCTGAAATTCGCGCTGAAAACAGTGTTTACACTGCAGAAGAAGCGTTAAGGGTAATTACCAATGTGTATCCAAGAGACTTAAGTGTTTTAAACACTGAACGTTTCAGTACCTCACGCCCTATACCCGACAGTGCAAACGAATGGCAACAAACAGCAGAAGCAAAAAATTTAGATTTAATTAGCCAAAAAATAGCGGTTGATGTTGCTAAAGAAAATATTAATATCGCAAGATCTGGTCATTATCCAACATTAAGTTTATCGGGCAGTTATGGTGCTAGAGATCAAGATAACGAAGTAAACAATGCCACTTTTGAAAACCCTGCTTTAGATAGTCAGTCTATCGGCATAACGTTAAACGTACCTATTTATTCTGGTGGCGCTACGTCAAGTGCTGTTCGCGAAGCACAGAGCAACTATGTTGCTGCCAGCCAAGATTTAGAGTTAACTTATCGTAATGTTGTTCGTAATACACGTAATGCTTACAACACCGTTATTGCTGCTGTTTCGGCAATCAAAGCCCTTGAGCAATCTGTTGTTAGTGCTGATAGTGCATTAAAAGCAACGGAAGCTGGTTTTGAAGTAGGAACTCGTACTATTGTTGATGTGTTAGATAGCACGCGTAATTTATATAACGCAAAACGTAACTTATCATCAACGCGCTATAATTATGTACAATCAATTTTATCGTTAAAACGTGCGGCAGGTACAATCAGTGAGCAAGACTTAATCAACATCAATCAAGGGTTAAGTGCCGCTAAGTAAGCTTATTAAACTTCCTTTGTGAAGTATTAATTGTAGGTTTAAAAGTTATAGATATAAAAAAACCCTGATATTTCAGGGTTTTTTATTGTCTACAACTTTATTGTTATTAACTAAACATAGTTTTTACATCAGTAACCATCTGTTGAAATTCTTCACTTTTCATAAAGTCCACGTCAGGTAAAATACCTTTATTCACATAGCTTTTTAATAACACTTCACAGGTTGATACATTCTTGAAAATACCGTTGTGAATAGCACCTGCACGAATGAAGTCCAAATAATGAGTTTCAGAAGGTAATACCGTTAAATCACTCCAACTGGTTACTAAAGTGACAAATTCATCTGAGAATCCCCACGCTTTAGTCACTTCTCCACCAATATCCGCAGCTAACTTAGCAATAGCTTGCTGTAAAAAAGTCGGGTTAGCGAAAACATCAGGATGATTTTCAGCTTCAGTTAAAATGGGTAAAACACCTATATTATGAACCAGTGCCGCCAATGTTAAGGTGTCTAACGTTAATGATGTGTGTTTATGGTCTTGGATATAAAAAGTCATTAAACTGATGGCAACTGCGGCTACATCGACGGTTTTTTTCCATGACTTTTTCAAATACATTGAAACTATTTCATTTTTTGAAACAAATACTTGCTCTAACGCCATCGCTGTTGCGATACTTTTGATTTGGCGCAAACCAATGCGAGTTACAGCCTGGTTGACTGTTTCAACTTTAACAGAACGTCCTAAAATAACGCTATTCGCTACTTTCAACATACCCAAAGATAAAGCAGGGTCATGACCGATAATATCACTCATTTGTTTTAAGTTAATGTTTGGGTCATCCGCCGCTTGGCGCACTTTCAGTGCTACTTCTGGCAAGGTTGGAAGTACAAGCGCATCTTGTTTAATTTTTTCTACTAAAATTGTATAAAGGGCATTTTCAGTTCCCATAGTCTCACCTTAATTATTATTATCATTTGTCAATTATCAATTGTATTACATTAAAAAGTAGCACAGTTTTTTGCTTATATTATTATTTTAGGTCAAATATTAGTAAATTTTTCAATACTGTATCTTTATTAGACAAATGCTCAAATATTTAAAATTCTAGTTTTTAATCACTTAATATGATTTTCATCAAAGAACCGCCTGATAAGCTGTTTACCTATGACAAACGATGTTTTTATAATACCGCTAATATAAATCATCTATGTTGTTCATTATGCTAAAACCTGAATTATTATCGCCTGCTGGAACCTTAAAAAATATGCGTTATGCTTTTGCTTACGGAGCTGATGCTGTGTACGCAGGGCAACCCCGTTACTCTTTACGGGTGAGAAATAATGAATTCAATTTAGAGAATCTTAAAATTGGTATTAATGAAGCTCATTCCCTAGGTAAAAAGTTTTACTTAGTCAATAATATTGCTGCACATAACAGTAAATTAACAACGTTTATTAAAGATATTACGCCCGTTATAGCAATGCAGCCCGATGCCCTGATCATGTCTGATCCCGGCCTTATCATGATGGTACGGGAAAAATTCCCTGATATGCCAATTCATCTATCTGTGCAAGCTAATGCGGTTAATTGGGCAACCGTAAAGTTTTGGTATCAACAAGGTGTTGAGCGCGTTATTTTATCACGTGAATTATCGCTTGATGAAATTGAAGAGATTCGTTTTCGATGCCCTGAAATGGAATTAGAAGTTTTTGTTCATGGTGCTTTATGCATGGCATATTCTGGTCGTTGCTTGTTGTCTGGTTACATTAATAAACGCGACCCAAATCAAGGAACATGTACAAATGCTTGTCGTTGGAAATATGATAGCCACCAAGCAAAAGAAAACGAAACCGGTGATATAATAGCGGTACAGCCAGACATTAAAGTAAAACCAGAACTATTTATCCCTGATTCAGCTAAAATCATTATTCCAGAGCAACAACCAATTGAGGATATTATTTTATTGCAAGAGCAAGGTCGACCCGGTGAATATATGCCAGCATTTGAAGATGAGCACGGTACTTATATAATGAATTCAAAGGATTTACGTGCCGTTGAACATGTAGAACGTTTAATAAAAATAGGCGTGCATTCATTAAAAATTGAAGGTCGAACTAAATCATTTTATTACTGTGCTCGAACAGCACAAATTTATGGCCAAGCTATTTCTGATGCTTTAAGTAATAAACCTTTTAATCAAAATTTAAATACCGATTTAGAACATCTTGCTCACCGAGGTTATACCCAAGGTTTCTTAAAACGTCACCGCCATAGTGACACACAAAATTCTGATTACGGTTATTCAAAAAGTGATACTCAGCAATTTGTTGGTGAAATATTAGGCCGCAACGAAATAACAGGTTTAGTAGAAATAGAAGTAAAAAATAAATTTCTAGTCGGTGACCGTTTAGAGTTAATGACACCGCTAGGTAATACATCTTTTGTTTTATCTCATATGGAGAACGCCAAAGGTGAAGTTATTATTGACGCAAAAGGGTCCGGTCATAAAGTATCAATTTCGTTAGTAACTGAGCACGATTTAACTTTTGGTATTATTATGCGCTACCTTAATGAAGGTGGCACAACACGCCAACCGTTTACACAAAATCAAGTAGCGTAATAGGGCCATGGCACTGATTATAGAAGATGCATGTATTAACTGTGATATGTGTGATCTAGAATGTCCTAATGAGGCCATTGCATTGGGTAGCATGATTTATGAAATTGACGTGGATAAATGTACTGAATGTGTTGGCCATTATGACAAGCCGACTTGTATTAGCGTTTGTCCTATTGATTGTATCAAAAAAGATCCAAAGCATAATGAAAATGAGCAAACGTTATTAGCTAAATTTATCGCTATGCATGGTTAACAGCACCTACTACGACTGAAACAATAACGTGCAATTGCTCAGTCGATTAAGTTTGTATTTAGACAGATATAGCGGCTTTTATATGAGCGTGGCATTGATAATTCACTAATTCAAAGTCTTCAAAAGTAAAATCAAAAATACTTTTTATCTCAGGATTAATTTTCATAGTTGGCAAAGGTAGCGGAGTGCGACTTAGTTGTTCATCAACTTGTTCCATATGGTTTGAGTATAAATGAGCATCTCCGAAAGTATGAACAAAATCACCTAGCTCTAAATCACAGACTTGGGCGATCATCATGGTAAATAGTGCATAACTTGCAATATTAAAGGGTACACCTAGAAAGATGTCGGCACTGCGTTGATATAATTGACACGACAGCTTGCCATTGAGTACATAGAATTGAAAAAGCGTATGGCACGGGGGTAATGCTTGCTTGCCCTGTGCAGCATTCTCTGCAGGGCTTATAGATGTATCAGGTAATAATGCAGGATTCCAAGCGGTAATAATATGACGTCGTGAATCTGGGTTATTTTTTAAATCATCAATCAATTGTGTAAGTTGATCAATTGTTTCGCCATTGGCTGATGGCCAATTACGCCACTGTACTCCATATACAGGCCCTAGTTCGCCCGACTCTGTTGCCCAAGCATCCCAAATTTTAACGCCATTCTCACTTAAGTAAGCAATATTAGACTCACCTTTAATAAACCATAATAATTCATGAATAATTGATTTTAGATGACATTTTTTAGTGGTGACCAGTGGAAAGCCTTTTGCTAAGTCAAAACGCATTTGATAACCAAAAATACTTTTGGTGCCTGTACCTGTGCGGTCTGATTTTTGTACGCCGTTATCACGAACATGTCGCATGAGATCTAAATATTCTTTCACTGTCTTTCCTTCTCTAAAAAATTTTAATTTTAAACAAACGCTATTGTACTAACTTAATATCATTTTAACTGCTACTAGCATCAAAAATATCGCAAATGCTTTCTTGATAGTACCAACCGGTAGCTTACTCGCCGCTTTAACACCTATTGGGGCAAAAAGAGAAGACGTAATAATGATACCAAGCAAGGCAGGTAAATAAACATAGCCTAAGCTATATTTGGGTAAATTCTCTTCTCCCCAACCAGCAATCACATAGCCGCTAACACCAAATATGGCCACAACCATACCACTGACCGTGGCAACACCAATACATTGGCGTAGAGGGACTTTAAAGTAACTTAATATCGGGACTAGAATAGCACCACCAGCAATGCCCATTAGACTTGCTAAAATACCAGTAAAAAAGCCAATACCTTTAACAATGATATTTTTGGGTAGTTTTTCATCATCATTGTGATTAATTAATTTATTTTTCTTCGCTCGATTTATAGCAATAAACATATAAGACGAAAGTAAAAAAACAGCAATAGCAAAAGTATTTTTTAGTGCAACAACAGAAAGCATATCAGCAATAAATCCGCCAAGTAACGATCCTAATGCAATCGCCATCATGAGTTGCTTAGCAAGTGGCCAAGGTATATTGCTATTACGGTGATGAGCTAACGCCGCGGAAAGTGAAGTAACAACAATAGTGGCTAACGAGGTCGCAAGCGCCATTGGC
Organism: Colwellia sp. BRX8-4; assembly: GCF_014077345.1. Classification (NCBI taxonomy): domain Bacteria; kingdom Pseudomonadati; phylum Pseudomonadota; class Gammaproteobacteria; order Alteromonadales; family Colwelliaceae; genus Colwellia; species Colwellia sp. BRX8-4. The sequence continues at coordinate 89,520 of NZ_JACGVS010000010.1, read as the reverse complement.
ATAACTAAGTTCGGTTCAATCCCTAGCTGCGGTAATAAATACACCAAAGCGGGTACAATTATCAACCCGCCACCTATGCCTAAAAGACCAGCAGAGAAACCGACCACTGAGCCGAGTAACACGCAAATTAGAAAGATACTTAATAACATTGTTTACTGCTTTTTAAGTTAAATTAACCGGATACATTACCTACCGGCACGTACGAAACTACTTAAACCGAATTGTTCAAGTTGTTCATTTAAATAACTGTGTACTTGTTTGGATGTAGAAAGGGTTAACACATGCGCCAACATCATTTTTACTTGATGAAAATCAACATGGCGGATCACCCATTTAATTTTTGCGATATTATGCGCGTTCATACTCAATTTGTCATACCCCATCGCTAATAATAATAAAGCGCCTGCTGGTTCACTGGCTAGCTCGCCGCATAGGCTCAAGGGTACCAATGAGCGAGCTGATTGTTCAGCAATATGGTTAAGCGCTCTTAAAACAGCTGGATGATATGAATTATATAACGCTGATACGCGGGCATTATTTCGGTCAACTGCTAATAAATATTGAGTTAAATCATTACTACCCACCGAAAAGAAATCAACTTTACTGGCTAATTCAGGCAATTGATAAATAATACCTGGCACTTCGATCATTATACCAACTTTTGGACGAGTGAGCTTTTCTTCACCGATAAAATCAAGTTCACCAGACAGTTCATAATAAGCTTGATTGATTAAGCGAGTTGCTTCGTCTACCTCTAAAGTACTTGAAATCATCGGCAACATAATCTCTAAATTATTTAAGCCAACATTCGCTCGCAACATTGCTCGTACTTGTAAGAGAAAAATTTCAGGATGGTCAAGTGTAATGCGAATACCACGCCAACCAAGAAATGGATTATCTTCATTTATCGGAAAATAGGGTAACGACTTGTCACCACCAACATCTAAGGTACGCATAGTTACAGGTTGATCAGGAAAAGCACTTAATACTTGACGATAAAGTTCAGTTTGCTCTGACTCAGAGGGAAAGCAGCTGCGGTTCATAAAAGGAATTTCAGTACGATACAAACCGATCCCTACAGCACCTGAATTTTTTGAATATTCAAACCCTGATGAAAGCCCAGCATTAAGTTGCAACTCAATGGTTTGACCATCTTTGGTAATAGCAGGCAATTGCGCTACTTTTTTAACCTTATCGGCGAGTAATATCTCTTGAGTGATTAAGTGTTGATATTCACGTTGTAAGGCTTCATTAGGCTGAACAAAAAGCTCACCACTAAAGCCATCTACAATACAGTTCTTCTGGTGTAATCGACTAAGCGAAATTTTCTCAATACCCATTACCGCTGGCACACCTAGTGCTCTTGCTAAAATAGCAGCATGAGAATTATTGGAGCCCTGAAGCGAGACTACACCTTTTAAGCCTTGGTGCTGGTATTGTGCAAGCATAGCTGCCGTTACTTCTTCAGCAACTAGTATAAATTCTCGTGGAAGTTGTTGCTCTTTTATATTTAGTTTTTTTAAGTTAAGTAATAATCGATTACCTAAATCGCGTATATCACTGGCCCTTTCACGCAAATAACGGTCATCTAAGGCTTCAAACTGAATAATATAGCTATCAATGATTTGTTTTAAAGCACTTTCAGCAGTCCAACCTGATATTATTTTCTGGGTAACTTCTTTAGTAATATTTGCATTATTTAATAATTGCTTATACATATCGAAAATATCTAAAGTACTCTCCGCAATAATCCCTTGTAACTTACTGGCCATGAAATCAAAATCTATGCGTGTTTTCGCCACGGCTTCTTCAAAAAATTGTAACTCTAGCGTTGGGGTTTTAGTTCGTTGTAAAGAAACAGAAGCTAAACTTACCGCTGGATACACAACAAACATTTCACCAATCATTACCCCTGAGGAGCCAGCAACACCCTGTAATGCTTTAGTCCAATGACTATTAGCATCTTGCTCTGTGATTAACACATTAGCTTCAGCATTGGCCAATGAAGTAGCTAATTGGGCTGATAAGGTAACTAAGAATGCTTCTTCATTTTCGGTAAAATGCCTAGCCTCTTTTTGTTGAATCGCCAGTATGCCCAGCACTTTTCGTCGATGAATGATGGGGGTCCCCAGAAAGGCATTTAATTCGTCTTCCTCAACTTCAGGGGCATGAATAAATTGAGGATGGTTTTGCGCATTAGCAATGTTAAGTGGTTCTTCTCGCTGGCCAACTAAACCGACTAAGCCTTCAGTAAAACCGATGGTTGTTTGACCTAATGAACCTTCTGCCAAACCGTCAGAGGCAACCAATAAAAAATGTTGTTTGAGGTGGTCAGCAAGATAAATTGAACAACAGTCAGTATTCATCGTTTCTTTTATTTGTTCCACCATACGATGTAATGCACTGTCGAGTTCAGCGTTTTGGCTAAATTCTAGAACAATTCTCCGTAGGATAGTTAACATACGGCTCCTTAAATAAAAATGCCCGTTCACTTTAAGATATAGGGTCATCTTTAAGTGATACGGGTATATTATACATTTTGTTTTGTCGTATAAAACTGCTACATAATAATAATCAACTACGACGTTTACGGTTTTGATGGCGATAAGAAGGCATAGACGCCTGAGCAAATTCCTTCATCACTTTACGGTAAACTTCACGTTTAAAAGACACTACCTGACGCACTGGGTACCAGTAACTTACCCAACGCCAATCATCAAACTCTGGATGATCAGAGTGAAGTAAATCAACCGCAGACTCTTCTGAAGTTAGCTTAAGTAAAAACCATTTCTGTTTTTGCCCAATACAAACAGGTTTACTTTCATGCCTAATTAAACGTTTTGGTAATTTATATCTCAACCAGTGTTTGGTCGAAGCAACAATACTGACATGTTCCGGTTTTAATCCCACTTCTTCGTGTAATTCTCGGTACATGGTTTCTTCTGCTGTTTCTCCCTCATCAACCCCCCCTTGTGGATATTGCCACGAGTGTTGACCATAACGCCTAGCCCAAAATACTTGTCCTCTATCATTGATTATGACTATGCCGACATTAGCTCTATAGCCTTCGGCATCTATCAAAGGAATTCCCAATAACTTTCATAAAATATATCTTGATTCTTCCATAATATGGGCTTGCGGGCAATTAATTAATTTTTTATTTTATCTAGACCATAGCGTCAAAAGTTATGAATCTTTATACTGAGTAAAGAAAAGTCACGACTAAAGAGTTTACTCATTAAAATTAATATCCCTACTAACGAAGATGATTTACTAAAAAGAGCGCAAGCGCTTGCTGGACTTAATTTAGCTGAAATAGCTGAACAAGCAGGCGTAGTAGTCCCTGAGAATTTAACGAGAGAAAAAGGTTGGATAGGTCTTTTACTTGAGCAGGTTCTTGGCGCTAGTGCGGGGTCAAAACCTGAACCTGACTTTCCACATTTAGGTATTGAATTAAAATCGTTACCCATTAGCATGCAAGGCAAACCTTTAGAGACAACATTTGTATGTGTTGCACCTTTGACTGGCTTAGTAGGGGCTAGTTGGAAAACCAGCCATATACGCAACAAAATGGCGCGTGTTTTATGGGTACCGGTAATTTCTGAACGACATATACCAATAGGCGAGCGTATAGTTGGCACCCCTTTTATTTGGTCCCCGTCTTATGAAGAAGAACAATTACTCGCCCTAGACTGGCAAGAGCTTACCGATATGATTGTATTAGGTGAAGTAGAAAACATCTCAGGAAAACATGGCCAAGTGTTACAACTTCGCCCCAAAGCGGCCAATAGCCAAGCTAAAACACAAGCCTTTAATAAACACGGCGAGCCCTTTCGAACACTGCCTCGTGGCTTTTATTTAAAAACATCTTTTACACACATGTTATTACGTAATCATTTGCGTATTGATTAACGATATCTGCGGTATTCATATTTCAATTGAAACTTATCTTAAATACACAAACCATCAGGTAATTATTAATTGACTGATTTACTTTAACTACTGAATTTATGAACTTATCTATGCTAAAAAGTAAAATTTAAACTATTGTTACAGGTACTGATCTTATTACTCGTTGATTCATTTCGTTGTTACTGGTTTTGAAAGAATACGTTATAAGGCTTATCTGAAATATACTATGGTCATTCTATGAATAGTCTCCCCCTTAAGCCTTCTTTAATAATCGAGAATATCTCCCGCCTTGAAGGACTGCCATCACAACAAATACATAGTCTGTGTTATTCTCACCGAAAATTTTGGCTAAGCACACCTAATGGATTAGCTATATATGATGGTGAACACGTTGAAATTCTTAATCAACATTCAGGACTTTTAACTCACGGTCAACGTTCAGTTACTTCAAATAGAGATACTATTTTAGCCTGCTCAGATTTAGGCATTTCAATTATAAACGCTGAAACCCATCAATCCATCGTTGATCTTAATACAGTTGACCTTGGCCTTGGTTGGTGCCAATGCGCGATATCTATTGATAACAACCACTATTTATTAGGATGCGCCAAAGGGCTATATCGATGGAATAGCAAGTCAGATGAATTGAACAAAGTAAGCCTTGACGTTTCCGGCGAAGGCGTACTCAGTATTGTTAAAAGCAAAGATCAAACTATTCTTATTCAAATGTCACAGTCAGGCATTTGGGTGTACCAAAATGAAATGATTCGACCTCTTATTAATCAATACACCAAGAGCTTTAACTCGGCGAACCATATTAGTGCATCGACGCAAGGCTTTCTCATTGCTAATAACAAGAGCATCATCATTTTAGATTTTGATTTAAAACTTAAAGAGCATATCCAACTCCCTGATATAGAGTCAATGATTGTCCGTATATTGTTTCCTCATTCAAATCATATGATCATTGCAGAGAAAACCTGTGTATACGAACTAATAAAGCACGATTACATTTGGAAAAAAGGAAAGACGCTATTTACCACCGCAAAAATCACCGATCTTTGTTACGATTCATTCAACAATCTTTGGGCTACTACCGACTTCAGTGGATTAATTAAGTATCCAGCTTTGAATGACTATATTCGAACGTTTGTACCTAAAAAAGCTACATCAATACTAACGCTTCGACTGGCTCAAAATGGACAAGACATTCTTATTGGAGGCACAGGCCATAGTTATTCACTTTCATCGCAAAATGATGCGATACAGAGTGAAATAAGCAGCTTAAAAAACTTAACTTGTTGGGATATTTACCAAGACAAACAGCTAAAAATCTTTGCTGCCTGTAATGAAGGGCTAGCCATCTGTGAAATGACAGATAATTCTTCTGTACAACTTTTTACTGACAAAAACATTGGTGCTGGACGTTGTATTCAGAATATTGGAGAAAATTATCTATATGGCAGTGTTTACGGTTTATTCATATTTTATCCAAGCAGTAAAAAGTTTGAACCTATCAATGATTCATTAGGAAAAACCTTAAGTTATATCTACACAATAGTCCCGAAAGATACAAATAACTATTTTGTTACAACACTTGGTCGAGGACTGTGGATCTATAACACCGATGACAACACGCTCATTTCTGTCGAATTAAAGAATAAATACCTTAACATCTACGATATTAACGTTAATAAAGAGGGTGCATACGCGATAGCAGCTGACAATAAACTATTGTTGATGATTGACTCACAAGTCACCGAAATTTTCGAGTCTAGCGATTCTATCGCAGCCTGGACCTGCCGATGGCACAATCAAGATGAAATACTCATTGGTACTTCGCAAGGTCTGCAGTTGTTTGACATCAATTGTCGGCAACCAAAGTACGTTATTAATAATGTTCCCGAACGTCAGTTTTGGGAGTTTACAACCAGCCGTAGCCTATTGAGGAAAGGTGAAGATAGTTACTGGTGTGGTCTCAATGAAAGCTTAAACGTCATTGAAATACCCAGATTAATTGATACCATACAAGCACCAATACCTGAGATAAAATCTGTTTCGAGCAGTAGCCAATTCCTGCTTGATGGCAATATATTAACCATAGAAGAAGGTAGTTGGAACCTCGACATTATGCTTTGTTCTTATTGGTTGTGGAAAGAAAAAAGCATTAGTTATCACTATCGACTGGTTGGATTTCACGATAATTGGCGAAAAACCAAACACGAACCAATAATGTACTCAGCCCTTCCTTCTGGAGAATATTTACTAGAAGTTCAGGTTAAGTGCGGTTTAGCCCAGTCAAATCAAAAGATCAAACTACTTTTAATAAAAGTGATCAGGAAAGGGACTATTTTTAAGCTTTTAACATGGATAAAAAAAGCCATAGCAACCAGTATCATAAAAATTAAACAGCGCAAAAATTTTTGGAAACTATATGAAAGTCATTTAGAACTAGAGAGGATTGTCGAAAAAAGAACGGCAGATTTGTCAATTGCCAATCAAAAACTGCAGGAGATGAATCTATCATTAGAGCTACTGTCAAACAAAGATCAATTAACTGGAATAAATAACCGTAGGGCCTTTCAAAATTTCGTGGATGAAGAAATAAAAAGAGCAAGCCGAAATAAGTATCACTTTAGTATTCTAATGATAGATATAGATTATTTTAAGCAGTATAACGATAATTATGGCCACTTAGCTGGTGATTTATGCTTAAAGCTGGTTGCACAAAACCTTTTATCTTGCTTGCACCGTAGCGGTGACATTTTGGCTAGATACGGCGGGGAAGAATTTATTATTGCATTACCAGAAATTGACCATCAACAAGCTAAAAATTTTGCCGACCTTTGCATAAAATCCATTAATACATTAGGCATAAACCATGAGCACTCTGCGGTATCATCAAATATTACCATTAGCGTAGGCGTAGTAAATTCACTTGTAGAACCCCTGAAAAATAGGTCTGAACGTATAACGTTCATAACAAAGCTTATTGGCCAAGCCGATGAAAATTTATACTTAGCCAAAAAGCAAGGCAGAAATAGATCCGTTTAAAATAGCTATATTAAAAAACCCTGTTTATCTAGCAAGCTTTCCTCCAAAGCGACTTTAACTTTTTACAGACGGAACAAACCAAATTCCAGGCAAATAAAACCAACTCGAAAGTTGGTTTATTCCTGCTTTTCAGCAAATGTGGTGGGCGCGGCAGGGTTGAACCTGCGACCGGAAGCGGTTAGTTTCGTAGCGACTCTTATATAATCGATCTCTCCAGCAGGTTAGATAAACTATCACTTTATCCTAGGCAAAATCTAGACGAAAAAAAACCAACTCGAAAGTTGGTCTATTTCTGCTTTTCAGCAAATGTGGTGGGCGCGGCAGGAGTCGAACCTGCGATCGGAAGCGGTTAGTTTCGTAGCTGCTATTATATGCTCGGTCTCTCCAGCAGGTTCGATACACTCTCACTTTACTTTAGACGAAAAAAAACCAATCCGAAGATTGGTTTATTTCTGCTTTTCAGCAAATGTGGTGGGCGCGGCAGGAGTGGAACCTGCGATCGGAAGCGGTTAGTTTCGTAGCGACTCTTCTATATAATATTTATTCTAGGCAAAATCTAGACGAAAAAAAACCAACTCGAAAGTTGGTTTATTTCTGCTTTTCAGCAAATGTGGTGGGCGCGGCTGGGTTGAACCTGCGATCGGAAGCGGTTAGTTTCGTAGCTGCTATTATATGCTCGGTCTCTCCAGCAGGTTCGATACACTATCACTTTACTTTAGACGAAAAAAAACCAATCCGAAGATTGGTTTATTTCTGCTTTTCAGCAAATGTGGTGGGCGCGGCAGGAGTCGAACCTGCGACCGCCTGGTTCGTAGCCAGGTACTCTATCCAGCTGAGCTACGCGCCCACATTAAACTTTATTTACTATCTTGTTCAAAGATAACACCCATTATTTTTATAAGCTTTGGTATTTGCTTAACAACTCAAAATATCTCCTAAGGATGATACTTGAGTTTTTAACTGCTATATTCCAGAAGAAAAAAAACCAATCCGAAGATTGGTTTATTCCAGCTTTACAGCAAATGTGGTGGGCGCGGCAGGAGTCGAACCTGCGACCGCCTGGTTCGTAGCCAGGTACTCTATCCAGCTGAGCTACGCGCCCACATTAAACCTTATTTAATATCTCGTTTGAAGATAATATCTATTAATTTTATAAGCTATGATATTTGCTTAGTCCACATTTCAATAAAGAAAAGTGGTGGGCGCGGCAGGAGTCGAACCTGCGACCGCCTGGTTCGTAGCCAGGTACTCTATCCAGCTGAGCTACGCGCCCTCACATGAACTATTTTTTATATCTTAGTCTAAAGATAGCAAATTGCTTTGCATTTATTACTTTTACCGCAGTTACCTTTAATAAAAGTAATGGCGGAGAGCGAGAGATTCGAACTCTCGAACGGATTTAAAGCCGTTACTCCCTTAGCAGGGGAGCTCCTTCGGCCACTCGGACAGCTCTCCATTTTTACTTCTTTACTGTTGAGTTCTAATGCGTACTTTGAAATACATCTTAGAAAAAACTCTCTATCAGGCTAGTAGCCAGATACTCCTTTAACAGGTGAGCGTCTTCAACCAATCGGTCACATCTCCAGTGGGTGCGAATACTAATGGATCGAGAAAATAAGTCAACAATATTTTCTATTTTTCTGTACTTTTAAATCTGTTTGCCGAGATTTCAACCAACAAGGCTATTTTTCAAGCTCAAAAAGATTATTGTCACTAAATTAATGCTAAAAAAAATTAATATTAGTCATTAAAAAAGTCGGCAATTGCCGACTTTTTTTAATGAAGGTGTTCAACAAAGCTAAAATTTATTACCTGTTTCGGCTTCGCTACTGTCACTTCCTGTTTTTTCTGCTTGTATTCGCATGTAAATTTCTTCACGGTGAACAGATATTTCTTTTGGCGCATTTACGCCAATACGAACCTGATTACCCTTTACACCTAAAACAGTGACGGTAACTTCGTCACCAATCATTAACGTTTCACCAACCCTACGAGTTAAAATTAACATCCTAAATATCCTTTATGTTTAAAAGCCAGTCCACTAAAAAATTATAAGCTAGTAATAAATTTAGTTTAATTTTGGTAAAAGTACATAATAAAAATTAAAAACTTTGTAAAAAATAGTTACTTAAGTTCACTAAGACCCAGTTTTACCACTATTTACAAAGATTTTATTACCACGAGTGATAATCAGTTATTAACTTTGCACTTATAACCAATATTGGCATTCTAGCAAGCTTATTCAAGCAATAAAGTTATTTTTTGGAAATAATTATAACTATTTGTTATTATTAATATTGTAGTTGACGTATGTTAACTATGCATTAACCGCTAAGTAACCTAACTTACTATTTAAAAGATTTACCCACAAAAAAGGAGCTAAAACGCTCCTTAATGAAATATATTAGCTTACTATAATATTACGATAACTGGTCAATTAACCATGCTTTCGCTGTGTCTAATGCCATAGGTAAATTCTCTGGCTTGTTGCCACCAGCTTGTGCCATATCTGGACGCCCACCTCCTTTGCCACCGACATGCTGTGCTGCGGCATTAACTAAATCACCGGCTTTTACCTGCCCAGTGAGATCTTTAGTTACACCAGCGATCAAACCTACTTTTCCGTCTGATGCTGTGCCTAATAAAATGATCCCTGAGCCTATTTTATTCTTGAGTTCATCCATCATGCCGCGAAGCGCTTTAGACTCGGTACCCGCTAAATCTGCAATAAGTACCTTCACACCATTAACATCGACAGCCTCACTGATTAAATCAGAACCGGCTTGAGCCGCTACTTGCTGTTTTAGGATTTGAATTTCTTTTTCGAGTTGCTTACCACGACTAATTAATTGCTCAACTTTCCCTGGCATACTCGCCACATCAGATTTAACCATTGAGGCAACTAAGCTTAGGTTTGAACCTTGCTGCTCAGTAAAAGCAAGTGCACACTCACCGGAAACAGCTTCTATACGACGAACACCTGCAGCTATACCTGATTCTGACACTATTTTAACAAAGCCAATATCGCCAGTACGCTCAACATGAACACCACCACAAAGCTCGGTAGAGAAACCACCTAAAGTAACCACTCGTACTTCATCGTCGTATTTCTCACCAAATAAAGCCATAGCGCCTTTTTCTTTAGCTTCGTCTATTTGCATTAAGTTGGTTTCACGAGACAAATTATTACGTATTTCTTGGTTAACTAGACGTTCAACAGTTTGCAACTCTTGCGCGGTAACCCCTTCAAAGTGAGAGAAGTCAAAGCGTAACTTTTCAGCATCACATAACGAACCTTTTTGCGTAACATGTTCCCCCAAGACGCTACGTAATGCCGCATGAAGAAGGTGAGTAGCCGTGTGGTTTTTAACGATAGCTGCGCGTCGCTCAGTATTTATTTCAGCTTTTACTAGGCGATTTAAGCCAATATTTACGCGAGCAATTCCTTTATGAGCAAAGGCATTACCCATTTTAGTGGTGTCATGTACTTCAAATATACCGTCATCAATATGAAGAAGGCCTTGGTCTCCTGCTTGGCCACCCGACTCCGCATAAAAAGGTGTTTTGTCCAAAATAACAATGCCCTGCTCGCCTGCTTTTAATTCAGCAACCGACGCTTCGTTATTGAATAATTCAACAATCGTTGCGGAGAATTCATTACGGGTATAACCTTTAAACTGCGTGTTGTGATCAGATTTAAGCTGGTCGTTATAGTTAGAACCAAACTGACTTGCTTGCTGAGCACGTTCGCGTTGAAGTCCCATAGCAATGTCAAAACCATTGTGGTCGACTTTTAATTGACGTTCTCGGGCAATATCTGCCGTTAAATCAGCAGGAAAACCATAGGTGTCATAAAGTTTAAAGGTATCGTCACCTGAAATAGTGTCGCCTTTAAGATTCGCTAAAATATCTTCAAGTAAGATCATGCCACGATCTAGGGTGCGGCCAAATTGCTCTTCTTCGATACGTAATATTTTTTCAATAACCGCTTGTTGGCTAATAAGCTCAGGGTAGGCTTCACCCATTTGCTTACCTAATGAAACAACTAGTCGATGAAAGAAGTGTGATTTTGCTTCTAATTTATGACCGTGGCGTACGGCACGTCGAATAATACGACGTAATACATAGCCACGACCTTCGTTTGAAGGCATAACACCATCGGCTATTAAGAAGCTACATGAGCGAATATGATCGGCAATTACACGCAAAGACTTATGTTCTAAATCATTGCACTGTAACAACTCAGCAGTATCTTTAATTAAGCCTTGAAAAATATCAATTTCATAATTGCTATGCACGCCTTGCATTATTGCTGAAATACGTTCTAAGCCCATACCTGTATCAACAGAAGGCTTTGGCAAGTTTTCCATAGTACCGTCAGCATGACGGTTGTACTGCATGAAGACTAAGTTCCAAATTTCAATAAAACGATCACCATCTTCATCTGGTGAGCCTGGAGGTCCACCAAAAATATTTTCACCATGATCATAGAATATTTCAGAGCAAGGTCCACATGGCCCCGTATCACCCATTGACCAAAAGTTGTCTGACTCGTACTTTTTACTGGGTGACTTATCACCGATACGAATAATTTTATCTACCGGAATACCTATTTCGTCACGCCAAAAAGCGAAGGCTTCTTCGTCACTGTCATAAACAGTCACTAATAGCTTTTCTTTAGGTAAGGCTAATTTGACGGTTAAAAATTCCCAGGCAAAACGTATAGCGTCTTCTTTAAAGTAATCACCAAAACTAAAGTTACCTAACATTTCAAAGAAAGTATGATGGCGCGCCGTGTAGCCAACGTTCTCTAGATCGTTATGTTTACCACCCGCACGAACACAACGTTGCGACGAGGTTGCACGGGTATAACTTCTGCTCTCTGCCCCTAAAAAAACGTCCTTAAAAGGAACCATACCAGCATTGGTAAATAATAACGTCGCGTCATTACCTGGAACTAATGAACTACTTGGAACAATTTGATGTTGCTTCGAAGCATAAAAGTCTAAAAAAGTCTGTCGTAATTGTGCACTAGTTTTAATCATGGGAATGTTCACTCTCTGAAAAGTTAATTCTTGAATTTATTCGTTTAATCGCTATGAGTATATTTAATCAATATCATGATTTCATCCGAAGAGAAACCTCGAGACTGCATAAATCGAATGCGTTTTAATTTATCTTTTTGGTCTTTAATTGTACTTTCGCCAAAGCGTTTATTATACGCAAGCTCGGCTTGAAGATACCAATCAATTTGCTGATTTTTACTCAGTTCAACTATAATAGTATCGCAAACACCTTTTTGTTCCAATTCATTGCTAATATAAAGCCAACCATAACCTTTATTAAGGCGGCTACCAAACAAAGATTCGGCAAAACGTTGGTCACTCAAATAGTTTTTTTAATTAGAAATTCAAGGATTGGCGTAATTTCATCTTCACTGTGTTGACGAAATTTGAGCTTTTGCATTAACTCTTCATAAGAATGCTCGCGACGAGAGAGGATACCTACCGAACAATGTAAGATAGCTTTGTTCAATGATTCATCACCTTTAAAGACGTTTTACCGCTTATTTTACCTTTAAATTAACGGATAATTATAGTGTTCAATTATTTAAATTTTAGATAAATAATAAGTTTTTACTTTGAGTGAATAATCACGCAGAATAAGTTGTTATAAAAGTAAGCGTAAAGTTTGCAGATAAACAGCAAAATAAAACAGGGATCTGTATGAAGGTATGTTTTAAGAACCTCAGTCAAATGTTCACCATTTTTTGTATAACATTATTGCTTTCTGCCTGTGGTGGTTCTAATGATAAATCAAAAAATTACGCCATCAACGCTGATGTTTCAACGATTAGCTTTAGCAATGAGATAATTACTGAGTTTGACGATTCAATAACCGTTAATGTTACTTTTGCTGGCGACGGTTTATTAGTGGGTTATGCCCCTGACTCCCAACCCGTGCGCTGGCTAGCCTTTAGAACTGAAAACCTAACCAGTAATTCTGCCACTGTTCATATTGATTTAACCCAAGCAGACCAAATTAATTTAGGTGAATACGTCACAAAGCTGCGTTTTTCAACGGGCGAACTCTCTGATAATGGCGCAACCTTAGTGCATCATGACATCAACGTTTCATTACTTATTTGGCAAGCAAATATAGATACTGAGCTGGTCAGTTTTCGTGGCACCTTTGGTGATGTCAGCATTCCTAGCCAAACAATCGCTATCACCAGTGAGAGTAATAACTGGCAGTTAAGCAGTGATATTGACTGGATAACTTTTGACATATCTTCGGGCTCAGGTGATGCAACGGTCACCGTTACCCCCAATATTAGCAGTTTTACTGCCGCGCAGTTAGCAAGCGGAAATATTATACTCACCGAAACAACAACGGGTGATACTAAGCTTATCCCTGTAGAAGTTGGTTTAGATAATCAATATTTGTATGCCAACCAAGCCAGCTTGGCTTTTACGTCAACCGCGAATATTTCAGTGCTTGAGCAAACCATCAAAGTCAGTACCAACAGCAGCGCTGAAATAAATTGGCAAGCAAGTTCCGCCTCAACCTGGTTAACCTTAACAAAACTCGACAATGATTTTCTTAAGGTTGCTGTTGATGTTAATGCCATGCCGGTAGCGGCGATAAGTCAAACTGAAATAACCCTCAATGCCATTGAAAATGAAGTTGTTATTGGGCATGTTCTGCCGGTATCATTATTTCAAAGTACTGAGCAAACAGAAACTAAAGTCATCACGGACATAGCCGCAAATATCGATACCGTGATAGCAGCACCTAACATGCCCTACTTTTATGTTGGCTCAAAAAACAACTTACTTGTTTATCAACAATATAGTGGTGAATTAATTGCAACCATCGCTATCGCTCCTGATAACACCCTACTTGAGCAATTTATTGTTCATCCTGACGGTAGTAAATTATTAGCAAAAGCGCTTGAAGTTGTTATCAATGAAGACGAGACCACCACTGAAGTTGTTCATCGTTATAATATCAATTTAAGCGATTATAGTTTTACTGAAATTGCATCACCAACCATAGAGTTTGAACCTAGCCGTTACGTACAATTTTCTGGCCGATACTTTATTGTCACGCAAACACTTGAATATGCAGATGAAGAGTTACAACGCTTATTTTGGGATCGTGAGAATATCTTTTTCACGGCAACCATTGACCAAGCCAGTGAAACAGAAGCTTTATATGCACTAGACTTTCAAACAGCAACCTTAAATCGCTATAACGCAAAAATTAATGACTTTAGTCAAGATAAAATCATTACGACCTTAACCCATGAATATAAACCAGAACGGTTAGCTGAAGCCGATAGTATTTCAAGCTTTGTCGTTAATGATAACGAAACGGCGCTTTATCTTATTAGCCCAACAAGTGAACACATTAGCTTCGATGGCACCGCTTTTACCGATATGGGATTACTCAACCAAGCAGACGGTGCAACGACGTTATTTGTTGAAAAGTCGAATAACAATTTTGCCCATTATCTTCGTTTTGTTCCCGCTAGCGGCTTTGTTGTGAATGTTTACAACCAAGCATCAGCACTGACTGCTACCATTGAAACTCAGGGACAACAGCCCACCAGCATTGATATTTCATCTGATAATAAACGCTTGTTAGTGAACGCGGTGAATAGTACTCAAATAGAAATGGTAACTTTAGCGCAGTTTGATGTGTCGGCATCTCAGTTGTCCTTTAATACTACCTTAGGCAATGCCAGCGTTGCTAGCCAGGAATTGACTATTTCAGGCGTGAGTGATTCATGGCAAGCAACAACAGATGTTTCATGGTTATCTTTGACTCAAACAACAACGCAAGAGAGTAAAACGCTTGTTATTTCCATTGATTCAAATGAGATCATCGGTTGGGGGTTATTTACCGGTATCATTACTCTTACCGACCCAGAGACGGGCATCAATGTACAAGTAGTGGTTGAGTTAGCGGTTGATGAAATAAGGTTATTCAGTAACGCTTCAGCACTAACCTTTACTTCACAAGCGGACAAGTCAACGCTCAGTCATACGGTAGATATTGTCACCAATAAATCCAGTGCGGTAGCTTGGCAAGCACAAAGTAATGTTACTTGGTTAACGTTAACGGCTGATACCGTTAATAATACCCTAGCGATCGACGCCGATCCAAGTAAAATAACGACTAATGGTTTGTACTATGGCGAAATCACCTTAGCACCGGTCAATAGTTCTGAAAGCGTCAAAGGTACAATAAAAGTCAGCTTTGAAAAAGGCGATTTTGACACAACAAGCATCAGTGAAATTGTTATCACTGATATTACACCTAATACCTCAGCTGTCGTATTAGACCCACTGCGTCCTAATATTTATATCGGCCAAGGTGATGTGATAAAAGTGTTTAATATTATTACTGGCGCTGCAATAACAACGATTAATTCACCACTTGGCGGTGTTGATTTAACCGACTTGGTTATTCACCCAGATGGCTCACTCTTGTTAGCTTCAAATAGTGAAAACTACAACGATGAAAATGGGCAGCCACAAACGCGTATTAATCATTATCAAATAAACCTTAACGATTTCAGTATTAACTTACTGCCAGCTGCTGACATAGATCTACAATTTAGGCCTAAAACTATCGCGATGATCGCCGGTAAAGCCATTGTTATCAGTCAAGCGTTAGAATATGCAAACTTAGCCTTAGCGGTGCAGTTCTGGGATAGAGAAAATACTTTCAACTCACCCATTATCTATGACGTACCGGCAAGCAATCATGTTATTGCTTATAACGCTAACACCTCAGCATTGCTACAATATACCTTAGCGTACAATGCCTTTACTGCTGAAAGTGTTCAACAAATTGCCAGTAATGAAAATATTAACAGCGCTTATAGTGGCGTTTTATCAAATATAGTCACCAGTAGTCGTGGTGCAGACCTTTATACAGCGAGCACCACTTCAGAGTGGACAACTTTTGATGGTACAAGTTTTACTGACCAAGGCGTTTTGCGAGCGAGTATACGAACGGTTAACGTAGCCATTGACTCGGCTAATAATAGTTATTTCTATCGTTTCGATAGTAGTGGCGTTTTTATTCTCAGTAAATATGATGAAAACCAACAAGCCTTATTTACCGTCGGATATACTGCTGGTTCTGTTGACAGTTATATATCGCCAAACTACCAGCGAATTATTCACTACAATTCAACTGCCAATAGTTTAGTACTTGATTATATTCCTGATTAAGTTCAGCTACATATTGCACTTATGTAATCCCGTGCTCGCACGGGATTTTTATTTCCACTAAAGCCTACTTATTTATCTTATTCTGTATTTTACAAAAATAATCAAGGTAAAAGCTCACAACTTAACAATTCAGCTTTTTTAACCGGTTACTCACCGTTTTTAAACGTGCTGCATCTTGTAGCTTGGCCGAGTGCAACATAGAATAAATTCATTAGCTTTGTCTATACGATATTAACAAAGTCATTTAATTGTCTAACATTTAATAAAGGTCATTTATGAAAAAGCGCTTACTCGCCCCGCTTGCTATTGCTATCGCATTAGCCGGTTGTCAGTCGTACGACGATAACAAGAATCAAACCAAAGAAAGTCAGCAAAAAATTAAAAAAGCTGAACATATAAATCCATTGTTCAGTGCATTTACTACGCCACACGGCATCCCCCCTTTTGATCAAATTAAAAAAAGTGATTACTTACCCGCATTTGAGCAAGCTATTAGTGAAAATAAAATAGAAATTTCCACTATTGCCAATGCCACTAACACAGCAACATTTGCAAATACCATTGAAGCGATGGAAAAGTCAGGTGACTTTCTTAACCGCGTCAGTAATGTATTTTACGGTTTAACCGGCTCAATGTCTGACGAAGAAATGCGCAATATTGCCAAAGCCGTATCACCACAATTATCAGCGCTAAATGACGACATTAATCTTAATGCAAAATTATTTGCTCGGGTAAAAACGGTTTATGACAAAAAAGATCAACTGAATTTACAAGTAAACGAATTAACCTTACTTGAGAAAACCTACAAAGGTTTTGTCCGTGGTGGTGCTAATTTATCAGATGCTGACAAAGTAAAATTACGCCAATTTAATACGCAATTGAGTGAATTAAGCTTAAAATTTGGCGAAAATTTATTACACGAAACGAACAGCTTTGAAATGGTTATTGATAACAAGGCTGATCTAAACGGTTTACCTGATGATATTATTGCCGCCGCCGCTGTTACGGCAAGCGATAGAGGCCATGAGGGTAAATGGGTATTCACCACTCATCGTCCTAGCAAAAATCCCTTTCTAACCTATGCAACTAACCGTAAATTACGGGAAACCTTATATAAAGGTTACACCATGCGCGGTAACAATGACGATGAGTTTGATAACAAGAGTATTGCTGCAGAAACAGCCAGCTTACGTTACCAAAAGGCACAGTTATTAGGTTATAAAACTCACGCACATTTTGTCCTTGAAAATGCGACGGCTAAAACACCTGAAAACGTATTTGGTTTATTAAATCAAGTATGGCCAGCTGCTTTAGCGAGAGCAAAAGAAGAGTCAGCTGATATGCAAAAGCTGGCTAACTCACAAGGCACTAAAATTGAAATAGAAGCCTGGGATTGGTGGTACTACGCTGAGAAAATTCGTAAAGCTCGCTACGATATAGATGCAGCAGAAACTAAGCCATATTTCTCGCTAGAAGGTACTTTACAGGGAATATTTTTCACCGCAGAGAAATTATGGGGCGTAACCTTCAAAGAACGCAACGACTTACCTAAATACCATGAAGATGTACGTACCTTTGAAGTCTTTGATAAAGACGGCAGCTATGTTGGTATTTATATGACTGACCATTACGTGCGCGAAAGTAAACGTGGTGGTGCTTGGATGAGCAGCTTCCGTAAACAACATCGTATGTATGGTGAAGAAGTTACCCCTATTATCTACAACGTATTAAATTATCCACGCCCGGTCGGTGATACGCCAACATTATTAACTTTTGATCAAGCGTCAACTTTATTTCATGAATTCGGTCATGCAATTCAGGGCTTGTTGTCTAACGGTTATTACCGCTCACAAACAGGTACTGCTTTACCACGTGACTATGTTGAATATCCTTCACAAGTCATGGAAAATTGGATGACTGAACCAGAAGTATTAGCAAACTTTGCTAAGCACTATAAAACCGGTGAAGTTATTCCAATGGCATTAGTTGATAAAATTCAAGCTTCAGGTAAATTTAATCAAGGTTTTGGTACCACTGAATACCTTGGTGCAGCTTTACTTGACATGAGTTGGCATTCTTTAGAAACAGCAGAGCTGCAAGATGCTGCCGTATTTGAGAAAAAGGTCTTATCAGAAATTGGCTTAATCAAAGAGATATCACCTCGTTATAGAACAGGTTACTTTTCTCATATATTCTCTGGCGGTTATTCATCAGGTTATTACGGCTACATTTGGTCAAATATCTATGATGCAGATACATGGTTAGCGTTTAAAGAAAATGGAATATTCGATGAGAAAACTGCAGATTTATACCGTAAGCATATCCTAGAGCCCGGTGGTAGTGAAGATCCCACCATAATGTACCGTCGCTTTAGAGGTCAAGCCCCTAAAGTTCAACCTTTGCTTGACCGTCGTGGTTTAACAACAACTAAATAACGTTAACCCTAATATTATTAATATCCGTTATTTAAGACTCCGTCATGCTGATACTAGATTTATATGAGTCTCAGCATGACGATTTATAACTGAAAAAGATATTAACTGACATAGCGCTTTATGGTTGCTAAAAAAGCTAAGTGCTTATATTTACATGCTGATTTTATATCCAATAAAGTCCTTTTCAGCGGAATAACGTCCAGCTTTAAAAATTTTTAATAAAAGTTTATTTGTATTGTTTATAACCTAATAATGTAATAATAATATTCTTTCATCGCCATATAGCTCACTAAAGTTAACCCCCAATTATGAAGTTAAAATCTGCTGTATTACTCATATTGAAAGGTTTTGTAAAAATGAGTGTTATTTTCAATAACCGTAAAATAAAGCCTTCGCTGTTTTTATTTTTGCTGATACTTTTTCCTTCCTGCGTTTCATTCGCTGCAGTGCAATCAACTCGGTTTGAGCGTCTATCTATTGAAGATGGCCTACCACAAAGTGATGTAACTCAAATACTACAAGACAGACAAGGCTTTATATGGGTAGGGACTTCCAACGGGTTAGCGCGTTATGACGGCTATACGTTTAAAGTATTTAAACATAGTGGTAAAAATCAGAACTCACTAACAGGTAATGTGATTCGAACTATATTTGAAGATAAAAGTGCTAACCTCTGGATAGGTACAGAAGTTGGACTTAATCACTTTAATCCAAGAACTGAACAGTTTAGTCACTTTCGTCACAATGCTAATAATCCAAATAGCTTAAGCCATGATGTTGTCAATGCAATAACGCAAGACCGCTTAGGCAATATCTGGATAGGTACTCGGGGCGGACTTAATCGTTTTGATCCAAAAACAGGGCAGTTTACTCATTATAAATATAATATTAATAATCCAAAGAGTTTAAGCCATAATAATGTCTGGGCAATATTAGAGGATAATAACGGCGAAATTTGGGTTGGCACTCATGCTGGTCTTAGTCGCTTTAATGCAAAAACCGAGCAATTTACTCATTACTTTCACAATGCTAACGACCCCAATAGCATAACTCAAGGAACAGTTTGGTCAATAATTACCGATAGGCAAGATACTCTTTGGATGATTACTGAAGACGGCTTAAATCGATTTAGTCTGCAAACTGAGCAATTTACTCATTACCGCCATGAGGCTAATAATGCTAATAGTTTAAGTGATGGAGTAGTTTTAACGTTAGCAGCTGATAAAAACGGCAACCTTTGGATTGGGACAAATATGGGATTGAATAGACTGAACCTTGAAACTGAGGCTTTCACCTATTACCGTCATGAAGAGGCTAATATAAATAGCCTAGGCTCTGGTAATGTTATGGCTATTTTAGAGGACAGAGAAGGCAATATTTGGTCAGGGACTAACAAAGCGGGTCTTAGCCGCTTCAATCCAAAAATAGAGCAGTTTGGTCATTACCGTCGAGATGCCTTTACCCCCGGGAGCTTAAGTAGTAATTGGGTTGCTGCGATCGTTGAAGACCCGCAAGGCGATCTTTGGGTGGGGGTTGATTCAGAAGGTATTAATCGCTTTAATAAAAAAACTCAGCAGTTTGAGCATTATAGTATAAATAAAACTAACCCAGAAAATATAAGTAATAACTGGGTTAACGCAATAACTAAAGATCACCAAGGCAATATTTGGTTTAGCACTAGGAGTGCATTAAATAAATTCACCCTCAAAACGGAAGTATTCAGTACTTATCGGCATAACTTGGATGATTCAGACAGTTTAGGTAGCAGAGGTATCCAAGCGATAACTGAAGACAGCCAAAATAACCTTTGGGTAGGTACTGCTAATGGCCTAGATTATTTTCTCCCTAAAACTGCAAAATTCAGGACCTATCAGCATAGTGAAGTTAATTTAAACAGTTTGAGCCATAACCATGTTTTAGCAATAACTGAAGATAACCAAAAAAATCTTTGGGTGGCTACTGTTGAGGGCCTTAATTATTTCAATCCTAAGACTGAAGTATTTACTCATTATCGTCATGATATGACTCAACCAAACAGTTTAAGTCATAATTATATTAGCTCAATAGCTTTAGATGACGAGGGTAACCTTTGGGTAGGCACCATGAATGGCTTAAACCTTATGGATATGAAGTCGGGGGCGTTTGTACGTTTTACCGAAGAGGATGGATTACCTGATAGCACCATTTATGCAATAGAGATTGATGATCAAGGTTATTTATGGATAAGTACCAATCAAGGCTTATCTCAATTTAACCCCAAGTCTAAAACGTTTAAAAATTATGATGTTGCCGATGGCTTACAAAGTAATGAATTTAATGCTGGCGCTTCTTATAAGAGTGACAGTGGCGAATTGTTTTTTGGCGGTATTAATGGTTTTAATCGATTTTTTCCTAATAAGCTAATTCAGGATAACAATAAACCTGTGGTCGTTTTCACCGAAATGCTATTGTTGAATCAATCAGTCGCTATCGATGCCAATAAAGAACACGATAAAAATAAGGCAAAACCTGAAGATGGTACATTTTTTTTGGAGCAAGGGATCCATGCAACATCAGCAATCATTTTAACCCACAAAGAAAATTTAGTGGCGTTTGAGTTTAGTGCTTTACATTTTTCTGCCCCCAAAAAAAATCAATATGCATACAAGCTTGAAGGTTTTGATGACCATTGGATAATGACCGATTATAAAAATCGCCGAGCAACGTACACAAATCTATCTGGTGGTGAATACTTACTAAGAGTAAAAGCAAGCAACCCTGATGGTATTTGGAATGAAGAAGGTGTTTCACTTAAAATAACCGTGCAACCACCGTTCTGGAACTCTTGGTGGGCATATACCTTATATTTCATCTCATCTTTGCTCATATTAGTCTTTTTTATTAGGGCTCATCAAAAAAAAGCAATTTTTGAACGTGACCTTATTAAGCAATTAGAGCATCAAGTTTCCACACAAACGGCTTCAATCAAACAAGAATCGAAAAAGGTAATTAAAGCGAATGAAGTTAAATCTCAATTCTTAGCGAATATGAGCCATGAGATAAGAACACCTTTAACCTCTATTATTGGCCAAACTGAAGCGATATTACATGGTGATATTGATAACAGTGCTGACAGCATAAAAGTTATATATAATAATAGCTTGCACTTACTGAGCTTATTGAATGACACCCTAGATTTAAGCAAAATAGAGGCAAATAAATTTGAATTAGAAATAACGGCCTTAGATCTGATACAAATACTTGTCGACATTAAAAATATTTTCTCAGAACAAGCTAAATCTAAGGGCTTAAATTTTACCATATACCATACTTTGCCCTCCCCTTTTATGATCAATATTGATGGCTTTCGTTTAAAGCAAATTCTTATTAACCTTTGTTCAAATGCCATTAAGTTTACTGAAAAAGGGGATGTTGCTATTGAAATATACGCGCAACATTATAATCATATCAACGAATTAACCTTCAAAATACGTGATACAGGCATAGGTATCAGTGATGAACAATTAAGAAGAGTGTTTGACGCCTTTACACAAGCAGATACCAGCATTAGTCGGCGCTTTGGTGGCTCAGGTTTAGGGTTAAATTTATCTGAAAAGTTAGCAGACTTCATGGGGGGAATAATCGATGTTGAAAGTGAGATAGGTCAAGGCAGTATTTTTACCTTGATATTACCCTTTACTCCCACCAGTTCAACTGAGATTGTAAAAGAATTCGAAGTAACAAAGAAGACCTTCAGTGGCGCTATTTTATTGGCTGAAGACCATGATGATAATAGGCATTTAATGAGCAGGCTACTAACAGGACTAGGTTTTGAGGTTTATACTGCGACAAACGGCTACGAAGTAATAGCGTCTTACTTTAAAAATAAACCTGATTTAATCTTACTTGATATTCAGATGCCAAAAATGGATGGTATAGAAGCGATAAAAATTCTAAGAGCTAGATCTTGTGAAGTACCGATTATTGCATTAACGGCAAATACCTTAGCCAAAGATCTAGAACAATATTTAGCGCTAGGGTTTAATGGATTTCAAGCTAAGCCTTTTGAGCGACAAAACTTTATCAATACCATCGCTAAGTATTTTGAACAGCCTATCAAAACCAACTACGAAGACAATAGCTCGCTAACTAATAGCAACATTGATATATCTGATTTGGTTGCTAAATTTGAAGTGGGTTTAATTGCAGAACATAAAAACTTCATATTGTTGAACCAAACGAATGATAATGATGCACTTGCTAAGCAAGCACATAAACTAGCTGGAGCCGCACAAATGTTTGGTTATAGCAACATAACACGAGTCGCAATGAGCTTAGAGTCCAATATTAAGAAAAAAAATTCTGCCGCTATTAAATCTAGCACCCATGAGCTTATTGCGGCGTTATTAACGGTTATTAACAAAAGTGACTGATAACGTTTCTCATCATTTTATCTGTTAGCACATTTGAAGCATATTAATCAGGCTGTTAGCATCACATCATACTGTTCGTCTTAAACGTAAAAACCCCAGTAAGTGCAAACTTACTGGGGTTTTTATCAGCTTCAACTAAAAGAAACACTTACTTCATGTAAGGGTCACTTTCAAAAAAAGCAAAAACGGTATCAAAGGCAGGTTCTTGATATTGCTTCAAGCCGGTATCACGAAAATCAATATCTATTTGACTTCTTACCAGGGTTTTCTTAACAAAACTACCCGCAATAATTTCTACTTGTAGTTCTTTTATAAGTTGAATACACGCTTCTAATTTAAAGCCGATCGGCCCACCAGAAAATTTACCTTTTAAAGCACGACCACGGATAACAACTTTATCAACGTGATAGTCTTCCATCAATTTAGCAAAGGTAAATTGGAAGTGTTGTACTGCTTCGGAATCACCTGCATCTACTAAAGATATTTTTTGCACGCGTGTTTGCGGAATATCATACAAACCGTTTTCACGTGACATAATACAAATAATTGCATCATTACCTTTTAATTCAACACCACATATTCTCATAACTTACCCTCATTAAATTCGCGGTCGCATTATATACCGAAACAGTGAATACCGAAACAGTTAATGACATTAGTTGTATTACCCTATAGTGTTGCTTTTAATTTAATCCCCTTTTGCTTAGTAAAATCAAGATAATCTTCTAAGGCTTTGGGGTTACCTTTATTTTTCTGGCAAACACTTTTTTGATATTGATAACTAAACATATCAAACCATTGATCCAATAATTGTCCATTGACCGGTTCTTTTGCCATTGTTAACATTTTTGCCGCGACTTCTGCGGTAGCAAATTGATAGTTTTCTTCGGCAATGCGTATTTGATAGCGAGAGGTATTAGCCGCTTCGTCAAGTAAATGTGGGTCAAAAGCAGCAATGGGAAATTGGTTCAAGTAAGGACTTTTACGAAACATTTTTTTCGCTTCACGCCAGCAACCATCCAACATAACAAAGAGTGGTCTTTTACCTGAAGGTATGGTCATTTCATTACAAAAAACCTCACGTTCAGCCTGTGCATACTGTTGAGGAAAAACAACATAAGGTTGCCATTGCTCGTCGTTTAAAATGGCTAACATTTCTTTATTTTCTTTAGTTCTTGACCAAAGAAATGCAAAGGTATCTGGCACGACATCAGCAATTAACTTGCCTGTATTACTTGGTTTTAGTACTTCTGTGTCATACATCAATAATAAAAAACCGGCATTACTGGTAGATTTTGGCGAATATGAACAAATACAATGGGGTTTTGCTAGACGACATAAGTCACAACGTACAACACGTTGCCCACGAGACTTGTAAGTCGTCGTGCTCAGACTCATACGATAATGATGAAGTTTATGTACAGCGTGCATAAGTGTAATTAAGACCAATTCCAACATAAAAAAAATAGCGGCAATTAAGGCCGCTACTTTAGTGATTTTTAGTTTGATGTGCAATGCTTAAAATTGCGGTTTACTGAATAAATTAACTTACTCAAACCCATTGGGGTTTTGTGACTGCCAGCGCCAAGTATCAGCAATCATAGTATTTAAATTACGTGTTGCTTGCCAGCCTAATAGGCTGTTTGCTAATGATGCATTAGCGTAAACAGTGCCAATATCACCCGCGCGGCGCGGTACAACTTTATAAGCGATGTTTTGACCACTAATTTGTTCAAAAGTATTCACTATTTCTAATACCGATGTACCATTTCCCGTACCGATATTAATGGCTTTACAGCCTTGTATTTTTGTTAAACTCTCTAACGCTTTAACATGACCAATCGCTAAATCTACCACATGAATGTAATCACGAACACCGGTGCCGTCTGGCGTGTCGTAATCATCTCCAAAGACTTGTAGTTGAGGTAAACGTCCTACAGCTACTTGGGCAACATAAGGTAATAAATTATTAGGAATACCATTAGGATTTTCACCAATAGTCCCTGATTCATGTGCGCCAATCGGGTTAAAATAACGCAGACATGCGATTGACCATTCGCTATCACTTTTCGCTAAATCAAACAGCACATGCTCAACCATTAATTTAGTTTGCCCATATGGGTTAGTCGCAGAAGTTGGCATAGTTTCATCTAATGGTGATGGGTTATTCTCACCGTAGACAGTTGCAGATGAGCTAAAAACTAAATTTTTAACGCCATGTTTAGCCATCACCTGAAATAAAGTAACAGAGCCTGAGACATTATTTTGATAATAACTCAGTGGAATTTCGTTTGATTCACCAACCGCTTTTAAGCCAGCAAAGTGCACAACTGCTTCGATATTATATTGCTCAAAAACAGCATCGAGCGCTGCTTCATCGCAAATATCAGCTTTAATAAAGGTTACTGTTTTCCCGGTAATCGCTTTAACGCGATCAAGGACTAAGGTAGATGAATTTGATAAGTTATCAACGATAACAATATCTTTATCTAATTTAAGTAACTCTACCACGGTATGACTACCGATATATCCAGTACCGCCGGTGATTAATAAACTCATTTTTAGTCCTTGTTTAAATAGATCCGAGATCTTAAAGCCGTCATATTGATACTGAAATTCATTCAGGATGACGATGGAAAAGTGATACTTTATTTAATCACTGTGTTATGAGTGATATTCTGACACTGTCGCGATAAACTTACTAAGGATTTTTTGGATAATTAAATGTCTACCGTGTCTGCTCGACTGTTAACCTTAGCCTCAATGCTTAATATTATCAGGCTAAATTCTACGCAAAAATATTATAAGTGATTTAATACATCCCAAATAAACATAGTAGCCGTTATGTTTTACTATCCAACAATATAAAGTACAGACAAGACTTTGCCGCTACTTTATTGGTTAGGCTGAATTAACATTATCCTTCTGCGAGCTCTCTTGCACAAAGGAACGCTTTTATTTCATCACGAGAACCCAAAATATGCTGTTTTAACAAAGCAACAGACTTTTCAATATTACCGGCTTTACATAAAGCGAGTAATTCATTGTGTTCAGATTCTGCTTTTGAAATACCCCCTGCCCATAATAAATGCATGCGAATATAACGGTCTGCATTTTTATTTAAGGTGTTTACTAAGTCTTGTGTTTGCGGACGATTTGCCCCTGAGTATAAACAGTTATGGTAATCAGAGTTCAATTCGCTCCAGGTATTAGCCGCATTTTCTTTACCAAGCGCTTTGTCTAATTTCCCAAGAAGTTCTGTCGCTTCGTCAAGTTTTTCAACCGTAAGACGAGGGATTGATGACGCCAACAAGTCAGCTTCCAACATAGCACGCAGTTCAAATAATTCATCAACTTGACTAGCATTTAGTTCGGTAGCTGTAGCGCCTTTATGCGGTTCAAAAGCAACTAAACCTTCAGCTTCTAATTGTAGTAACGCTTCACGTACCGGAATTCGACTAACATTTAACTCTTCGGCTAATGCCGCTTGCCGTAAAGGTTGTCCTGCTTGAATTTCGCCACTGAGGATCTTCTCTCTAAGGGTTTCAACAACTAACTGAGTTCGGGTTTTATAAACAATGGTCATAAAGTACTTCTCTTGCAAGTGTGCTGACATTATAAGGGTTTATTAGCTAAAAAAAAGCGACTAACAAATATTAGCCACTTATTGTTGTTATCAATGAAAGTTATAACTTCAAACCTACCGACTTAATAATCTAGTTAGTGACTCATCGGGCGTATTTTAATAACTAATAGTTAGTAGAGGCGTTTATTAGTCTTCCCAACAGTGTGATGATTTCATAGACAACCGCTAAAGTCATTTTTACGCGACATTAAAGTATTTCACTTGCAACAAGATTGGCGTTTAAGTTGGCCTCTAATTAGGGATAAATTCTATGAGTTATTATTATCTGCTCTTTAAAGTAGCACTTGCTGAAGTCACTCATTTTAAAAACCATTTACTTGTCTTTGAAAAGAGCTCAGCTAGCACTATTATGTGTCAATTTACCCATAAACCTTTTAATGACAAATAAAATAAAGACTAGCCAGCTAGTTAAAAATTCTTTAAGTAACACAACTATTACAGGGCATTAATGGACGTATAATTTTATTAACATTGACAACATTTTACGGCAAAAAAAACGATGGAGATTACAATACAACACTGGGACTTGGTATTTTTATGCGATAAAATAACGCGATATTATATTAGATAATAACATCGCGATAACTAAAACTTGGTCGTATTATACAACGAACTACAATCATTCCTTAATTGATTTTCAACCTCTCCGGGAGTAAATTTTTTCATTTATAACTTGGCAAACACAAAGGCTTACCATGCAAAACCACCAAATAATAAAAAAAAGAATATTAACTTTACTGTTATTGGTTACTGCAACGGCATTATTTATGCCAAAATCTGTAGCAACCACGATCATTTTAGACTTCACGACTATCAACTCTACTGATATCTATGGCGCCAAGACTAATGCTTTTGATGAATCTATCTATGGCTTTAGTAACATGGGATTAAATGACGTTATTAACAATATATCGTCGGCGATCAGCAATGACTTCTTTGGTTATAGCTATGCTGGTTTATCGGCTGGCAAAGAGCTAAATATTAATTTCGAAGTTGGCACAATAGGTTCAGGCCCAAGTAATGGCGATAATGAGTTCTCGTATTTTCAATTAGGTAACGTAACCAGTAGACAGTCATATTTAGGTCATGCCTGCTCAGGATGTGCTTTAACATCGTATTGGCAAGGGAAGGTTATTGGTTCAATTTTTACCAATAATATAGCAACAGACTTAGCCCACTATGCCACTAACAATAAAGAACTGATTAATCTGATAGCCGGTACAGCTTCACATGAAATTGGCCATTCTCTTTTCTTACCACATCCAGAGGGAAAAGAACTTAACCCCGGTGAGTCGGATTATGGTTTGATGGCAACAGGTGCTTCACAACCGTCGATGCCAAATAACCAACGAGTACTAGACCGTGCCTTCTCTAATAGAAATTTCGATACTTTAATAACAAGATTAGGTCTTCGAGATGTTCAAATCGCCGCTATTCCAGAACCAAGCACTATTTTGTTATTGTTAAGTGCCTTGCTTATGCTTGTTGTAAAAAGAAAAATATATTAGTGGTGACTTTTATTTTATTAAAAAACAGTTCTATTTTACAAGAAAGAACAGTCGCTTATATTAAGCTACGTACGTTTTTACTTTTTTTATTTATGCTACTAAATTCGTTTGTCGCTCATGGCGATCAAATATTTTTAAGCTCGCAAGCGCTTGTTAAAGCTTCTGATGTTGCCGTAACAGGAAGGCTAATACATAAACAAAATATAACACTTACAAACAAACAAGTTATTCGTGTGGGTGCTATTTATATCGAACAGGTATTTAAAGGGCTATCACCGAGTCAACAGAGTCTTTTAATAGAACTCCCACCTTTCACAGCTAATGGAATGTTAAAGAGTACTGATGTTGTTTTAGAAATAGGTAATGAGGGTCTCTGGTTATTAAAAAAGCACACTAATGGTCTTTATCGAGTAGAACGGCCAGACGCTTTATTACCAAAAGAAAAAGCAACCATACTATTTAAGTGATCCCCATTAGTACCCCCTACTTGGATTGGCACTAGCGTGAACTAATACTGAGCGGTACTAACACTAAGGGGGAAACTTGTTATTAAGAGGTCTCCTTGACCGCATAGTATTAATTTTAAAAGGTTCATGAAAAAGCTAAATTCATTAATGCAGTGAAACAGATGACATCGAACATTGTGCTGTTTCTTTACTTTGATAAATAGCTTGTTGGCTATCAATAATGTTTGCGTCTTTCGGTGCGAGTATTAAGGCTTGTTCAATCGTTTGTTTTGCCAATTGGTTACAGCCTATCGCATTTAATGCATAAGCATAATTATTGAGGTAAGCAGACTCTTGTGTTGCTAATTTATAACCTTGTTGATACCAAAAATTTGCTTGTTTTACATCGTGGCTTAAAAAGTAATTACCCAATAAAAAATAAGGTAGCCAATAATCTGGCCATTGCTTGGTTGCTTGGGTAAGCGCTGTTATGCCCGCTGAGCTTTTCCCTACTGAAATTAAATCTTGGGCTGCGCGCGTATAAATGAATGGCTTCAAATACTGACTGGCTTTAGTCGGGGGGAGCGCAGCTAAAAGCCAATATTTACCTCTAGCCCATGTTCTTTCAAAAACACTAAACTCAGCAACTCTATTAGCAAGGTCACCCGAATGCAGGGTAATAAGTTGTTTTTTTAAGTCATAACCGGTAACCACAGCATAATGCCAC
The DNA here is from genome assembly GCF_014077345.1 of Colwellia sp. BRX8-4. Lineage (NCBI taxonomy): Bacteria > Pseudomonadati > Pseudomonadota > Gammaproteobacteria > Alteromonadales > Colwelliaceae > Colwellia > Colwellia sp. BRX8-4. Next base: position 60,132 of record NZ_JACGVS010000010.1, on the reverse strand, counting down.
ATCGGATACCAAGGCGTTGAGACATTTTGCAAAACAACAACAGGTATATCTTCGCTAACTAACGACAATAACTGAGCTAAATTACCTTCTTGTGCGTAAGCAACAAAACCAGCTTGACGAGCAGAAGCAACCATCTCAATTTGAAAGCTACCTTTTAACTTTGGAACAAATAACTCAGCCGCTAAGCTTTGTTGATCTTTTTCCACCCCATAATAATTAAAAACTTCAGACAGCGTTGCAGGACCACAAAAAAAATCTTGCTGGGGGAAGAAAGGTACGTTGTTAATTTGATGTTTAGCCGTAATGTCAGGCGGTGAAGCCAAGAGCGCCTTGCTTTGCGGTGGCGTTGCACAGCCATTAGCTAAAAACAAAAAGCTGACCAATAGGCCAGCTTTACAAAAGGTATAATTTAACACCTATAATTTAATTTATGGGTCTAATGAATGAATAAACATCAGTTATACCCATTACATCCAAAACAGCTAAAACCACTAGCACAGTGACTATAGTACCAACGACTCCGCTAGCAGCAGGCATATCGTTTAGGGTTGAATTAAAAGTATTGAGTTCTTGTTGTGTCATATTAGCCACTCGAGTTCGAGCATCGGCAACATTAACCCCCAAAGAAACTAACTTTTCTTGAACTTCTGCACCATCAAGTAAGCTTAAAACTTGTTGGGTGTTATACAAACTTTGCTGCTGTTGAATAACATTGCTTGAAGGGATAACTGCGCCAAAAGCATTTGAGATGCTAAACAACACAGTAAATATTGCACAGGATACTATTGATATTTTTTTCATGTTATTGCTCGCTTAATGATTAATAGTGATACTTGTAAAATAAAATAAGGCTAACGACTAAGCGTTAATTACTTTAGCCAGTCACAAACCGTTATATATCAAAGTATGACTCTAGCACAGATAATTGAAAACCCTAACAATGTTAGGCGACATCTTGATTTTATATAAGGTTAATCCGTTGTGCTTAGCTTAAATTTAAATAAAACAATTAGTTTGATTCAGCACAAAGTAATACTTTTCACATTTTATATAATACCCTAAACCCACTAAAACACTATTCTTATGAATCAACAGCTTATCGTTTTTTTAAAAGCATTACTCGGTAGTTGCAAAGACTTACTGCCAATAATTTTAGTGATCGCTTTTTTTCAATTTGCTGTTCTTCAACAACCCATGCCAAATATTGGTGATATTTTAGTAGGTTTAGCATTAGTTGTGCTCGGCCTGACTTTTTTTATTTATGGCCTAGAAATGGGACTATTTCCCATTGGCGAATCTATGGCACAAGCCTTTGCAAAAAAAGGCAGCATTAGTTGGTTACTTACCTTCGCTTTTTGCCTGGGCTTTGGCACCACCGTTGCCGAGCCTTCATTAATTGCTGTAGCCAAAGAAGCAGCAAGTGTGGCAGCCTCTGGTGGCATTATAAAAGATACTTTAGCCGCACAAATTTCCTATGCAAATGGACTGCGTTTTACTGTTGCATTTGCCGTAGGGCTTGCCATTGTGATTGGTGTATTACGTATTATACGTGGCTGGCCAATTCAATACCTCATATTGGGAGGCTATGTACTTGTAGTGATGATGACAATGATTGCTCCAAGTTGGATAATCGGTATTGCTTACGATTCAGGTGGCGTGACTACATCAACCATTACCGTTCCCTTAGTCACTGCACTGGGCGTTGGTTTAGCTTCTGCAATCAAAGGTAGAAACCCGATGACCGATGGTTTTGGCTTAATCGCTTTAGCTTCATTAACCCCGATGGTTTTTGTGATGATTTACGGCATGGTGATCAATTAATGGCTTTACTTTTTGAGTTTTTAATTACCTTAAAAAACACCATTATTGACGTATTGCCAATACTGTCAATTATTTTAGGTTTCCAACTATTAGTGATCCGCAAACCCATTCCACATATTAAACAAGTCGGCTTTGGTTTTATTTATGTATTAATTGGTTTAGCTTTATTTTTACTGGGTCTAGAAAAAGCCTTATTTCCATTAGGTAAAATGATGGCAACACAATTAACAGCGCCAGAATTTATCCATACTGGCGAACAGGTATTAACTCGCATTCATTGGTCAGATTACTTCTGGGTATATATTTTTGCAGCTGCAATAGGTTTTAGCACTACAATTGCTGAGCCGTCATTGATTGCTGTAGCAATAAAGGCAGAAGAAGTTTCTGGTGGAGCCATAAAGGCCAATAGTTTACGAATATCTGTGGCGATTGGTGTTGCTATCGGTATCGCCCTTGGTAGTTATCGTATCGTGGTTGGTCATCCTATTCATTACTATATTATCTCTGGTTATATCGTTGTCGTTATTCAAACTTTTTTTTGTCCTAAGCTAATTGTGCCTCTGGCTTACGACTCTGGCGGTGTAACCACATCAACAGTCACAGTCCCTTTAGTTGCCGCTTTAGGCTTAGGTTTAGCCAGTACCATTCCGGGACGTAGTCCACTGATTGATGGTTTTGGCTTAATCGCTTTTGCCAGTTTATTTCCTATTATTGCTGTAATGGCTTATGCACAATTAACCCAAGCAAAAGCCCAACAAATCGAACGAAAAAGTGAAAACAGAAAACGAATTAATATTAATAAACGCAGCTTAAGAAAAAAACAAGAGCCCTCAAAAAGCTCAAGACAAGATAAATTAAACAGGTGATCACATGCAATTCAAACTAATTGTCGCATTTGTTGACGACGGTGTAACAGACGAAGTTATGAAAGGCGCCAGAATGGCTGGAGCCACTGGCGCAACGATAATAAATAATGCTAGAGGTGAAGGTATTAAACGCCAAAGAACCTTTTTTGGTATGCAACTTGAGACACAAAGAGACGTATTACTTTTTGTCGTTGAAGAACATTTATCAAGAAAAATTCTAGAACGGATCAGTAAAATCGCAGGGTTTGACCAAGACCCGGGTAAAGGTATTGCGATTCAACTAAATGTCGAAGATGCTGTTGGCGTAGCTCATCAAGTAGAACGCTTAAAAGGCAAAGTTGAGGAAGAACTATGATCCATAAATTAGTACAAGTTAAAGATGCAATGACCACTGATAACTATCAATTTGCTGATGGCATGATGACTGTTGCTGAAGGTATTAAATTAGCAAAAAAGCATAATGTTAATGCCTTAATTATCAATAAGCGTAATCCTCAAGATGAATACGGTTTAGTGATGCTTGCTGATATTGCGAAAGAGGTCTTAGCAAAAGACCGTTCGCCCGACCGGGTAAACTTATATGAAATAATGGCAAAACCTATCTTAAGTGTTGACCCAAATATGGATGTAAGATATTGCGCTCGGTTATTTGAACGCTTTAGCATTCACTTAGCCCCCGTTGTTGCAAACAATGAAATTGTTGGCATGGTTGATTACATTAATATGGTTTTTAGCCAGGTAGAATAGCAACCCTGTTATAAAGTCTAAGGTGATGCTTTAGGCTTTATTATGAGTAAAACATCTTGGCGTTTTAAAAGAAAAATAAGCGGTGATAAAAAACACGCCCATAACGATTAATGTGCCGGTGTCTCCCTGATAAGGTGTAATAACATTAAAGTAAAAAAAAGCATTCTCTAATAAGCCAACACCCACACCGATAATAAATAAAATATAGCCACTAGACTGCCCTTTTGCTCCGATAAGTTTGGCCAACAAATAGCCTAACACAGGTATAAAAGACCAAATAAAGAAGACCACTATTGAAAATATAATGGCTGAAAAAGCAAGACTTTGCTGTGATAGAACATTAATAGCCGAGTAAAGTTTAACCAAACAATAGCCAATATATAAATACAAAAATAACATCTACAACTTCCTAAAATAACGATAACCCAATTATAATAACAAGCAGTATAAAAATTAACTTATGCTAGAACAAACAAAGACCACTTAACTATACATAATTAACTAGCAAATAATGGTTTAGCTATTGTTCAATAAATCGTTACCGTGAGCTGAGTTATCGATTAGTTTGATTAATTAAATTAATAAGTCAGTTATCACAGCTGACAATTGATTATATAAAACATTTCTCATTGACGTTTTTCGCCATAACACACCAATTTCTCGATAATAATCTTGATCTAATGGTGCAATGGTTAACCCCTCATTTTTCCCGATATTTTTCTTTACCGCCATTTCAGGCAAAAAAGTAAAACCTTGATGAAAAGCGGTCATCTGTACCAATGTTGACAAGCTTGACGCAGAAAAAGAATGAATACGCGATTTATCAGCAAGTTTACATGCCGACAAGGCATGCTCAGTAAGGCAATGTTCTGATGATAATAAGAAAATACTCTGTTCTGGTAAATGTTTATAACTGTCTGTTTGTTGAAAGGTCTCTACTAGCCTTTTATTACCTGCCATAAAAAACCTGTCTTTACCTACTAATCGACAATGAAAGTTGTTTACTGCTATTGGCAACGCTAGAATCAACACATCTATTTCACCATTATTAAGCATCTTCATTAAGTTTTCAGTAGTATCTTCACGTAAAAACAAGGCTAAATCAGGAAGTTTACTTTGGCAGGCGCGTACAAAATCGGTTAATAGGAATGGCGCAATCGTTGGAATACAACCAATACGTACGGTGCCGGTATACTCACTACCTTGTTGTTTTGCAAAGTTGACTAATTCGTTGGCCGAGACTAATAACTGTCGGGATTTTTCAACAACTTCAATGCCCTGAGTAGTAAATAAAAAAGATTTGTTGTCACGTTCAATTAATTGACAATTTAGCTGTTCTTCTAATTTTAGAATAGCGCTGCTTAAGGTTGACTGACTAACAAAGCATGCACTAGCTGCTCGATGAAAATTTTGTTCTTGGTAAAGCGCAATTAAATAGCGTAAATGTTTAAGATTCGGTAAAAACATAAGGCAAAGTCCAAAGGGTAATGACGATTAATTTATCACATCACAATTAAATAAAACGATTATGATTTAACAAACACCGAATAAGGACCCTAGGACAAAAGTATAAATTTATTGTTAACTTGTCATTTTAATCAATAAACCGAGCATAAAGTTGATGAATATTAATTCAATCCATCGATTTCTTTAATTTTTTCTAAAGATACGGTAAAGTTAGAGGATTAATTTACACCATCATATAGGAAGCAACATGTCACAAGCATCAGCACGTCATTTATTAGTAGATACAGAAGAGCAATGTTTAACGCTTAAAGCACAAATCGAAGATGGAGCAGATTTTGCGGTTGTAGCGCAGGAGCACTCAAACTGTCCTTCAAAAATGCAAGGTGGAGATTTAGGATCATTTGGCCGTGGTCAAATGGTACCAGAATTTGATGAAGTGGTTTTCACTGCTGATTTAAACACAGTTCAAGGACCAGTAAAAACGCAATTTGGTTATCATTTATTAGAAGTAACGGCTCGCTCTTAATAGTCAGCTTGCTTAAAAATCGATAAAGGAAAGGTTATCAATGGCAAAAATTATAATATTGATGCTTCTTTTATCGATTTCAAATCACTGCCAAGCTAATTCTATTGCAATTGACGCGGTAAAAGCAGATGAAAAAATAATTCGTTACCTTGCTGATAAATCTATCACTAACTTTCAAATAACTTACCAGCAACTCGAGCTTGGTGATATTTGTGGATTTGTTGGTTGCCAGTGGCGAAAACTCGTTTCTGTCGTCGTAACGTCTAGAAGTGCTAATGCACCATCAACAACCATTGTCGCGCTTGTTGAAGGCATAGTACCTAACAACCAAGAACAACCTAAGGTTACCTTTGTAACGTTAAACAATAGCCTACCCAACACGCTAACCTTTATTAATTAACGAACGCGTTAATACCTTATTAATTTGTTAGATACTTTCATTATTTTCTCGAATCTTTATTTATTTTTCCTTATATAAATCATTGCATATTTCACAAATATCACTTCGCATAAATTTTTTTAAACAATAATTTATTGATAGAGTTGTTAATTAAATATTAATAATAGATCAATTTGTTACTAAAGATGTTAAATCAATGTTACGGTTGATTTGTCAGCAAAGACTGGCTAAAAAATCCTCAAGGCCATTGGAGGACAAATTAATCAAAGGAATGAGGGAGGAAAATAAAAATATCGCTTGGCTTTTAATGCAAGTATAAATTAAGTAAAATTAGGAACACTTAATGCAAAATAATAATAAGATTTCTCAACTTTCATTCCTTATTGGCGCAGCACTTACCGCTGCAACAATGAACGCAACAGCTGTTGAAATGAGCGCCAGTTCACTGCAACAAGAAACAAACACCGGAACACCGGTTATGGCACCAACAAGCCCAAGTCCAGTGCTTGGAAATTACCCACTGGTAATCAAAAACCCTGCAGAACAAGCCTTTCAAAACATCATTTCAAATCAAAGCTCATACGGCTCAGTTGGTAATGAAAAATTTAAAGTTCGACGCCAATGGACTGATGAATTAGGTAAAAGCCATACTCACTTTGATCAAACGATTAACGGTATTAAAGTTTATGGTACAAGTATGATTATGCATACTAATTCGCCAATAAATACTTTTAACGCAAGTAACAGTGCAAGTAGCGTTTATAAAGTTACGGGTAAATTAGCCACTAATTCATTACCTTCGTTTTCAGTAATGAACAACGCTAGTGCATTAAGCAATGACTCTGCACAAGCACTGGTTGCTGCTGAAAGTGTTGGAGACGTGTTAAATATTCCTGAGCTTGCTTACGTGTACCTACCACTTTCAGAAGAAACTAAACTCGCTTATAGACTAGAAGTATCATGGGATAATGGCGGTGAAGACTTTGGTCGTGATTTTATATACTTTGATGTGAATACTTCTGAAATCTTAGCGAGAGAGCCACAAGTACATTCTGCTAAAAATTGGCGGACATACACGCTTAATGGCGGTTCGGCAAACTCGGCTCCAGGTACTTTGTTATGTACTAACACACAAAGTTGTGGCAGTAACGCCGCAGCACAACGTGCACATGATGGCGCGTCAAAAGTGTATGACTATTATCAAAGTAAATTTGGTCGCGACAGCCTTGATAACAATGGAATGACACTCGTATCTAGTGTTGATTTAGGCGTAGTTAACGCTTATTGGACGGGCTCACAAATGATGTATGGTCAAGCATCTGGTGGCATGAACGACTTTACCAGTGACTTTGATATCATAGGTCATGAATTAACACACGGTGTCACAGATAAAACGGCAAACCTAATTTATGCCAATGCATCAGGCGCCTTAAACGAAGCTTGGTCAGATATTCTTGGTATCTCAGCCGAAGCTTACCGTAATGGCACAACAAGTTCTTCATGGTTATTGGGAGATGGTTTATATAACACTCAAGGTCAGGCCTTACGTTACATGGATAATCCAACTCAAGATAATTACTCAAAAGATTGGTACCCAGAGCGCATTCCTTTTGTAAGTAACCCAAGTAATAGTAATGACCAAGGTGGTGTTCACGGTAACTCAGGTATTGCTAATTTAGCTTATGTTTTGTTGGTAGACGGTGGTACTCATCCGCGCAACAAATCAACGGCACAAGTACCCAGTATAGGTATGGCAAAGGCCGAAAAGATTTTCTATCGTGCACTTGTTACCTACATGAATCAAAATACTAATTTTGCGGGTGCAAGAGCGGCAACAGCTCAAGCCGCACAAGATTTATATGGTGCTACCGAAAAAACAGCAGTAGAAACGGCTTGGTGTGCTGTAGGTGTTGGTGCTTGTCCGACAACAGGAACACCTCCAACGGGTAATGTATTAACCAATGGTGTTGCTGCCACGAACCTAAGTGCGTCAACAAATGCAGACGTTGTTTACACGATGGAAGTTCCATCGGGCGCAACAGATATCAGCTTTTTAACAACGGGTGGTTCTGGTGATGCTGATATGTATGTTAAGTTTGGTTCAGCACCTACCGATTCAAGCTATGACTGTCGTCCTTATAAAGGCGGAAATGTAGAGTCTTGTGCAGGTACATCAACGGGTGGAACATATTATGTTCGAGTCAAAGCCTATTCAGCATTTTCGGGAGTTAGCTTAACAGGTAGTTTTACAGAAGCTGCTACAGGAAATCCTGCGCTTAATGGTTCAGAGTCGAATGTTGCTGTATCAAAAGGACAGTGGAAGCGCTTTACTCAAGTTTTACCTGCAGGTTATGCCGATCTGACTATTAGCCTTTCAGGGGGGTCTGGTGATGCTGACTTATATATTCGCCGAGGAGCACAATCAACAGCTTCTGCCTATGATTGTCGACCTTATAAAAATGGTAACAATGAAAGCTGTAGCTTTACAAACCCTGCAGCAGGTACATGGTATATAGATATATTTGGCTATAGTACAGCTTCAGGTATGACGTTAACATTGCAAGCAAATCCATAAAATTATTTATAGTCATTACTTTATAAATAATAAATAAGTTAAGACTAGCCGGTGCTTTTGGCTAGTCTTTTTTTATCCACTTATTTAGTTTTTTAAAACGAAGAGCTAAAAGAAGAAAAGTAATAAAAAGATAAATACTCGGTTCTATGATTTCAGACTTTACCGACCAATAAAAATGAATCCCAACAAGAACAACAGCTAAGTAAACCCAATTATGGAGCTTTTGCCAATTTTTACCCATTTTTTTTCTTAATAGCGAAATTGATGTTATCGCAAGCGTTAACAAAATCAATAAGCCCGCCATACCAATAGTAATATAAGGTCGTTCAAGTATTTCACTCACAAATAGTGACCAATCAAACTGCACTTCAAACACTAGGAAATTGGTTAAATGTAGGAAAGCATAAGTAAAGCTATATAAGCCTACTAAACGGCGAACTTTTAATAATATTGATATTTTAAAACGCTTACTTAAAGGCGTTATCATTAAACTTAACAACAATAAATTAAACGCACCAATACCGGTAAAGTGAATAATGGCTTCAACTGGATCAGCGCCTAGTTGATCAGTAAAAGCCAGATAATAAGCATTGGCTAGCGGTAAAAAAGCCGCGAGGTGGACAAAAACTTTAAACAAAATAACTTTATACTTCATAGAGATGATACGACTCAAGTTATTACTACAGATTAGTGGGGCAATAAAGCCCCTACTCACGATTTTACCCTGTCGCTATTTTTAAAAGTTTTTCCGTAAATCAAGGTTTCTATATAGATCGGCAACTTCCTCACCGTAGCCATTAAAAGGCAAAGTATCGATACGGTTACGCGCAAACAATCCGCCAGAAGTTAATCTTCGTTCACTGGCTTGACTCCACCTTGGATGGTCGACTTCAGGATTAACATTGGCATAAAAGCCGTATTCGTTAGGGGCTAAAATATTCCATGTTGACGCAGGAGGATGTTCAACAAATTTTATTGCAACAATCGATTTAATACTTTTAAAACCATATTTCCATGGCACCACTAAACGGATTGGCGCACCATTTTGTGCTGGTAATGTTTTGCCATAGAGACCGACACTCATTAAGGTAAGTGGGTTCATCGCCTCATCAATACGTAACCCTTCCACATAAGGGTAATCAATACCGCCGCCCATCCGTCTACTTGCTTGTCCTGGCATTTGTTCTGGGTCGTGTAAGGTTTCAAAAGCAATATACTTAGCCCGAGAGTTCGGCTGTGCCTTTTTTAATAGTTTTGATAATTCAAAGCCAACCCATGGGATAACCATTGACCAAGCTTCTACACATCGCAGCCGATAAATACGCTCTTCAAGGGCAAAACTTTTCGTTAAATCATCTAAATCTAAAGTATAAGGCTTATCACACTCACCACTTATCGTGAGCTGCCAAGGTTTAATATTGAAGTTTTGCGCATTATTAACGGGATCGTTTTTACCTATACCAAATTCATAAAAATTATTATGGCTGGTTACCTTAGCTTCAGGTGTCAGCACTTCAGTATTATTAGTAGCGTCAGCCGTGAACTTTAAAGGATAACGTTGAAAGGTGTTTTCTGGTTCTGATGAAAAAAAATCTAAACCTTGGGCGTTTACAGTGCTAGATATAGTTGAAGATAATAAAGTACCGGCACCGAAGAAACCCATTTGCTTAATAAGCTGCCTACGCTTTAAGTAAACACTTTCGTTGGTAACTTGATGTTCTTTTAGTGCAGATTTTCCAAGAGATTTAATTAACATAAAGCGACTTCTCAGGTTATTAATTAACTAACGATAAACCAATAGACCCGAGAAATAGAGAAATACTTCATTATTTATAAAATAATATTACTGTCCTATCAATTAACGGGCAAATTGATGTAAATAATCAACCACAGCAGAAGATTCATATAACCAAGTAACCTTTTGGTTTTCATCAGTGATTTTCAAACAAGGTACCGTACGTTTTCCACCTTCTTTGATTAACTCTTCACGATAATTCTCATTTTGATTAATATTACGTAATTCGATATTTAAACCATCGCGTTTTATAGAACGACGAACTTTCACACAAAAAGGACAAGCGGGTAATTGATATAAGCTCAAGTGTTGTGTGCTTGTATCTATTTCAGCTTGCAATTGAGTTGTTCTTTTTGGGCCGCTCGGTGAAAAAACAAAATTTAACAATAAGATAATACGACCAATAATCCAGCGAACAATAAACATAAATCAATTTCTCTTTATTTAAAAAAAAACACTAGACTGTCTAAAAACAGCCACCCTAATTTTGCGCGAGTTTAACATATCTACTTGGTTAACACTGCTTTCATTTCGCGCAAATGGCTATCTACCACATCATATCGTCAGGAATTTGATAATCGGCATAAGGATCGTCAGCTTCAACTAAATCACTTTCCACTTTATCATTTTGTACTAAAATAACACTAGCATCTAAAGTCGCTACTTTTGCTGCGGTTTCAGCTGTCACTAAATAACTCTGTTCGGTTAACCCACAAACCGCTAATCGTCCATTAACTAAAGCTCTATGGGTAACCACGTTAACAAATAACTTTTTAATTTTACTGTTAAAGGTGTAATTATATTCTGTTTCACCGGTAACATTTTTTATTTGATGGTGTTCGAGTATTTGTTGGATGCGTAGCATTTTTTCTTTGTTGGCGAGTTGTTGCTTTTTTTCTTCATTGAGCGCGGTGTCTTTCGCCAATTTTTCTTTTTGAGCTTTAGCTAAGTCTTGCTTTACTTGTTCTTGTAAACTTTCGTCTTTTGCTACGCCACTGCGTTTTTGTTTATTTGATTTACGCTGGCTTGTATTTGCTTGTCGCGCTTTTTGCTTAGTCGTTAAGCCTGCTTTTAATAGCTGATCTTGTAAAGATGCCATACAAACTCCTTAATTAGGTTTATCAATAGTAATTGTTGCTATTCTATCGGGAAAAATAGCAATAAAAAAGTAGCTCGGCTTTTCTTTGTACATAAACCGATAATAATCTTCTATCATTAAATGTTAACTTTATAAATAATAAGGTAATCTAGCACGTCTAAATATCCTAAATACACCACATTATGAATAGATTTAAACATATATTAATTGGTTTCTTGCTGATCTTATTTTTAGTTGTTACAAGTTTAGGTACTTGGATTTACAGCCAAATTGATAGCGCGTTACCGGTACTTGAAGGAAAGCGAACATTACTTGGCTTGAGTGATACGGCCATTGTTGAGCGCGATAGTCAGGGTATTGTCACCATAAAAGCGAAGAAACGTAACGATGTTGCAGTCGCCACAGGGTTTATACATGCCCAAGAACGTTTTTTTCAGATGGACCTACTGCGCCGTAATTCAGCAGGCGAACTCGCCAGCTTATTTGGCGAAAAAGCCTTGCCACATGATAAAGAGATCCGCCGTCATCGTTTTCGTGAGCGTGCTAGAGCCATAGTTGCACAACTTCCTGAAAAAGATTTGGCCTTATTAAAAGCCTATACCCGTGGTGTGAATCAGGGCATAAATAATTTAAGTTCACCTCCTTTTGAATATTTATTACTTCAACAAGCTCCCGTTTCTTGGCAAGAAGAAGACACCATATTAACCGTATTAAGTATGTACATGGACTTGCAATATGCGGCAGGTGACCGTGAAAGAACCTTAGGAAATATAAAAAACACCTTAGGTGAAGATGTCTTTAAATTTTTGAATCCTAAAGGCAGTATCTGGGATGCAGCCATTGATGGTAGTCAATATCCATCAAGTAAAATGCCAACACGTGCATGGCCTTCAGCCTCATCTGAACAAGATGCTTTAGCTGCTAATACGGTGCAAAATTTAGTAACAGATGTACCTGAGCAAAGGTATCAAGGTGAGGAGTTCCCAGGTTCAAACAACTGGGCGGTATCGGGGGAAATAAGTAAAACAGGAAGTGCTATTGTTGCTAACGATATGCATTTAGGAATACGCGTACCAAACACTTGGTTTCGGGCAACCTTTGAATATCAAAGCGATAACAATAAAGCCATCAAAGTAACAGGACTGACCCTCCCGGGAACACCTAATATCATTGCTGGCAGTAACGGTAATATTGCATGGGGGTTTACTAATAGTTATGGCGATTGGAGCGATATAATTATTTTAGACACCAATGCAGATAACAGCCAATACTTAACACCTGCAGGCTATCAAGACTTTACTGAGCATAAACATGTTATTGCGGTAAAAGGTCAAGACGCGCAGGAAATCATAGTCAAAGAAACAATTTGGGGGCCCGTTATAGGAACGAACAACAGCCAACAATTATTAGCTTATCGCTGGGTTGCTCATGATGTACAAGCCGTAAATCTGCACCAAACTCAACTCGAATTAGCCACTAGCGTTGATGAGGCATTTAACATTGCTAACCATGCAGGTATTCCGGCACAAAATCTAGTTGTCGGAGATAAAGCGGGAAATATTGGCTGGACAATCATGGGGCCTATTCCAAAAAAATCTTCCTCGTTTGGCGAAACACCTACACATTGGGGTGACGGTATCAATCATTGGCAGGGATATTTAAAAGCGGATCTGTATCCTAAAATTAAAAATCCACAAAATAACCGTTTATGGACCGCAAATGCTCGTGTGGTTGGCGGGGAAATGTTAGAAAAATTAGGCAACGGCGGTTATGCACTTGGTGCAAGGGCACAACAAATCAGAGAGGGATTGCTTGCAAAAGAGGTATTTTCAGAACAAAACTTACTTGATATTGCGCTGGACGACCGCGCCATTTTTTTAAAACGCTGGCAGAAATTTTTAATTGATAAAGTACTAACACCAGACGCGATTATCAATCATCCGCGTTGGCAAGCAGTGAAAGAAACCCTTAATACTGATAATTTATGTGCATGCACAGACTCGGTTGCTTATCGCCTTGTTAATAATTTTCGCTTGAATGTACGTAATGATGTTTTTAGTCTACTCAACAAAAACTTAACTCTCTTAGATAATGGCTACTCTTTTCACACCATTCGCCACCAAGTAGAAACACCGCTTTGGCAGATGATTAATGAACAACCAAGCAACTTTTTATGGTTGCCCGAAGATAACTGGCAAAAAGTTTTTGAGCGAGCACTATCTACCACCTTAACGGATATGACCCAAGACCAACCATTGGCCAAAGCGACTTGGGGACAACAGAACACCAGTAAAATACAACATCCACTTAGTAACGCTATACCCTTTATTGGTCGTTGGTTAGATATGCTGCCAATACCACTTGCTGGCGATAGCTATATGCCTCGTGTCCAAGGAAAGTCTTTTGGTGCCTCTCAACGTATGGTGGTTTCACCGGGTCATGAGGCCTCAGGAATATTACATATGCCAACCAGCCAGTCTGGCCACCCGTGGAGTCCTTATTATGGTTTAGGTCATGATGATTGGGTACAAGGAAAGCCCTCACCTTTCTTACCGGGTGAGACAAAATATACACTGACATTACTGAGCTATTAAGCTAAATTTACAACATTAAAATTAATATCTACAATATAAAAAAAGGAAAAGTATGACTATTCTTATCTGGTGTTTATTTGCAGCCACTCTATTGCCTTATTTAGCTAAAGCCCCTGTCGCAATAGCTATGAGTAAACTCGATGGTTATGACAATAACCACCCGCGTGCGCAACAAGCAAAACTAACTGGCTTTGGAGCCCGTGCACTCGCGGCTCACCAAAATGCTTTTGAATCACTGATTATTTTTGTCCCTGCGGTTTTACTCGCAATAACCACAAATACAATAACCGACAGTGTAACCTTCTTAGCAATTACCCACGTTGTCGCTCGAGTGGCTTACAACTTATTATATTTATTCAATATTGGACTACTGCGCTCAATTGTCTGGGGAGTAGCAACCGTGTCTTCTTTTGCCATTATTTGGCAATGTTTTCCACAAAGCTAAAAATCTATTTCTATTATAGATCTTTTTAATACAAGCCTTTAGCAATAAAGGCTTGAACAATTTCTTCGCCCTCGCTACAGTAATGCTATATATCCTAGCTAATAGCTTGTTTTAGTCGCCTTCATGACTTTCCTTTACTAAAACATCAGGATTCTTTCTTTTTAACCATTTTCGAAAATAATATATAGGGTGGAAGTACTGTGAGTGAAGATTTAGATCTGAATAAAATTCGTGAAAAAATAACCAAACTTGATCAGCAATTATTAGAGTTATTTGCTCAACGCCGTTCTCTCACTCTCAGTGTTGCAAAAAGTAAAGCGCATCAGATACGCCCCGTTCGCGATCAACAACGCGAGCAAGAATTATTAATACGTTTAATTAACCAAGGTAAAGTACTCGGTTTAGACGCTCACTATGTTACCAGCGTTTATCAAACAATTATTGAAGATTCAGTATTAAATCAACAAGCCTATTTACAAACATTGGCCAACCCCAATATCCAAGTGCCTACGGTTAGCGTCGCTTTTCTAGGTAATAAGGGCTCTTATAGCTATTTAGCCAGTCATAGATATTTTTCACGCCGTGCAGCAAAAATCAATGAATACGGTTGCCAAAGTTTCAAAGAAATTATGCAACAAGTCGAATCTGGCCATGTAGATTACGGTATGCTGCCCATTGAAAATACCAGTTCAGGTAGTATTAACGAAGTTTATGACGCCCTGCAACACACTAACTTGTCAATTGTTGGTGAGATAACTCAGCCTATTGAGCACTGCTTATTAACCGCAGTAAATACCCAACTCAGCAAAATAAAAACGATTTACGCGCACGGACAACCCTTTACTCAGTGCAGTAATTTTCTCGACAAACAAAAAAACATTCGCATCGAATATTGTGACAGTACCGCTGATGCAATGGCCCAAGCGTATGAGTTGCAAGACCCTACAGTCGCCGTTATTGGCAGTGAAGAAGGTGGTCATCTCTACAAGCTTCATGCTTTAGAAAAGTCGATTGCTAACCAAGCAGAAAATCACAGTCGCTTTATTTTAGTCGCTCGTAAACCTATTGATGTCGCTGAACAAATCCCGGCTAAAACGGCATTGATTTTGGCAACAGGACAAAAAGCAGGTGCCTTAGTTGATTGTCTTATTATTTTAAAAGCAAAAGGTATCAACATGTGTAAACTTGAATCTAGACCTATTCAAGGGCGACCATGGGAAGAAATGTTTTATATTGATGTTGAAGCCAATTTGAAGAGTGCTGTACTGCAAGAGGCAATTAATGAAATAACCTCAATTACCAATTTCATTAAAATATTAGGCTGTTATCCTATTGAACATATTAGCCCAACCAGTGTACCAAGTAGCGCGATAAACGCTTAGCCGTTGTCGCTTAACTTTTAAGTTAATGGCTTTGATAAAGTCTCTACGCCAGCAATATTGACCTTACTCGACCTCGTGAAAAACACAGGTCGGTAAGGTTTTAGTTCTAAGCGTTATTCAACAACGCTTTAAGAGCTGCACGATAACATCGAACAACCCGCCTTATTTCTCGCCCATTCAGGACGTTTCTCACTGTAATGATGAAGCTCAACTTGTTCATCATAAGGTTTTTCCAGAACCTTTTGTAATTCATGTAATTTACTAAAATCACCTTGCTCTGCAAGCTCAATGGCTTGTTGTGCTAAATAATTACGCAATACATATTTAGGGTTCACCTTATTCATCGCCGCTTTTCTTTGCGCTGCTGTTTTTTCGTCGTGCTCAATTCGATTAGCGTAGTTTTCTAGCCAAGAAGAAAAACTTGCTTGATGCTGAGGCGTTAACTGCTCGTCTAGATAGAAACAATCGGCAAAATGATTGACGTTATTTGCTTTAACTTTTTTGTCATAACTAAAATCAGCCAGTAAACGATAGAAAATAGTCATGTCTGTTTCTATATCACCCAACAAGCTTTCGAGTGCTAAAAACAATGTTGTGTCCGCTTTATGGTTTATATCTTCAGCCGTAATACCCAGTTTATTCGACATCATTTCATGCCACTGTTGTTGATACGTTTTACTGTAATTATTTAATATCACTTCTAGTGGCTTAGACTCTTCTATCAATGGATAGATAGCGTTCGCTAATTGAAATAAATTCCATTGTGAAATTTCACCCTGTTTGCCGAAGCTGTAACGCTTACCTTGAGCATCTGTTGTATTTGGTGTCCAAGACAAATCAAAATTATCAATCCAACCATAAGGACCATAATCAATTGTTTCACCGATTAATGACATATTGTCGGTATTCATTACGCCATGAACAAAACCAACCCGCATCCAATGCACCATCAATCGACAAGTGCGTTGGGCGATTTCATCAAACCAAGCTAAGTAACCTTGTACCGAGTCATTTTCGTGGTCATTTAATAAATGCGGAAAATCTCGTTTTATCGAATAGTCAACGAGCTGCTTTAACAAAGCCTTATCTTTACGGTAAGCCGGTAGCTCAATACTTCCAAAACGCATAAATGACGATGACACTCGACAGACAACAGCGCCTAATTCAGCTTTCGCATTACCGTTATAAAACATATCCCGAACGACACTGTCACCCGTTAACGATAAACTCAGTGCTCGGGTGGTAGGAATACCTAAATGAAACATCGCTTCTGAACATAAGAACTCTCGTACCGATGAACGTAATACCGCTAAGCCGTCAGCCGTTCGTGAAAACGGTGTTGGTCCTGCACCTTTTAGCTGGAGAACTTTATGGCCATCTAAGGGGGTATTTACTTCAGCTAAGTTAATGGCGCGGCCATCACCTAATTGTCCAGCCCAATGGCCAAACTGGTGTCCGCCATAACACATCGCATAAGGGGCAAATTCTTCAGGCACGACATTCCCCGTGAACAACTGTAAAAATTCATCACTTTTAAGCTGCTCTTCGCTTAACCCTAATATTGAGGCAACATCACGACTAGTCGTAACCAACTGTGGATTTGACGTTCTTTTAGGCGATACCCAAGAAAAAGCAGCGGCATGAACTTGGTGCGGAAAAATAGACTCTTCTAAATCTTCAGGTAACTGTGAAGAAAAGCTATTCTCAATATTGAAATCTAAGTAAGACAAAATAAGCGACTAATTGAAAAATAGAATTGAAAGGGAATTATTGACTGTCAGTTTCTATATTGCAATATTCATTTCAAACAAAAAGCTGATTTGGGCTATACCCTTGTCAGCTTTTGATTAATTAGTTATATATTCACTTATAAATATCATTAAAAATAATATCTACTCAAGTAAAAGCTAGCACTGACTATTGCAAAGCTATCGTCAGTTCAGCCTTAAAAGTGCTATGGCAAGATTGACAACCCAGTATTAATTTTTGATATTCAGCGACAATAACAACCATATTTTTTTCTTTGGCCGCTTGCTTAATTTTGATAGCGCCACCATGAACAACTTTGTCAAAACCTTTAAATGTAGCGACTTTTGATCCTAAGGCTTTCATCAATTTTTTCCGTTGCGACATTGCCGGTTTTGGGTGATTAATAATCCCCTGTGCTGCACTTTCAACAAGGCTAAAGTCTTCTAAAATAATTCCTTGTGTGATCATCTTGGTGTCAGATAACAATGCCTGCATAACCTGTTTAAACGTTACAATACTATTTTTATCGATATCTTGTTGGTAATGCTGTGCGTTCGCTGAAACACCAACGAAAAAAGCTATCACGACACTGGTAATAATCATTGTTTTTTGTATTTTATACATGGTGACTCTTATTTTATCGAAAGGTAAATGAGTAAACTAAGGTTAATAAAGGAGTTAAGTCATTATGACAATAATCGCTTTAACGTTAACCAAACAGGAAACAATCATTCATACTCGCATAAGGACAGCCAATTTACGCCAAAAATATTAAAGCACTTTAGCTTAGTTCAGTTTAACGGTAAATTTTAGCGCCAAAAATATTAAAGCGCTTTAGCTTAGTTCAGTTTAACGGTAAAATAGCCGCAAATTTTAGCGCCCTATTAGGCTTTATCTTGCAAACATTAGCCCAGCTCAATTCAGGTAAATATTCAGATATAACGCATTTAACCCTCAGTGAGAATTTAACTGAATTTCCGCAAAAAATCTTTTCATTAGCAAACTCTCTTGAAGTATTAGACTTAGCAAATAACAAATTAACGGCTTTACCCTGTGAGTTTTCTTCAATGAAGAAGTTAAAGATATTATTTTTAACTAATAATAACTTTAACAGTATTCCTGAAGTCTTAGCGGCTTGCCCACAACTAGAAATGATCAGTTTCAAGGGTAATCAATTAAGCCGAGTAGATGAAGACGTGCTGCCAATAGGAACACGTTGGTTGATATTAACTGATAATAAAATATCAGCACTACCCCATTCAATGGGCAAGCTAAGCCGTTTACAAAAATTAGCATTGGCTGGCAATCTATTACAGCAACTGCCCGATAGTATGAAGAACTGTAAAAATTTAGAATTAATGCGTCTTTCGGCTAATCAGTTAATCACACTTCCCGATTGGCTCTTTCAACTACCTAAATTGGCGTGGCTAGCTTTTTCGGGTAATAAGTTAACGCGCAGTGTTCAACCAGTGATTGATCAGATGCCAAGTATTTCACCACAAGACTTTCAACTAAAACAAAAATTAGGTGAAGGCGCATCAGGGATAATTCATCAAGCAACATGGTTAACTAAACCTATCACCATTGATTCAGATGACGATATAGCAGTAAAGATTTTTAAAGGTGAAATAACCAGTGATGGTTACCCTATTGATGAACTAAATAATTGCTTGCAAGCCGGTGAACATAAAAACTTAATCAAAGTCATTGCTAAAATCATGTCGAAAGAGCAACTTGCTTTAATTATGGAGTTAATTCCTCAGCGTTTTTATAACTTAGGTTTACCCCCTTCGTTAACAAGCTGTACTCGTGATACTTTTCCTACGTCTGCCACATTAACAACAAGTCAGATAATAAAAATAGTCCTTAGCATGGCTGATACTTTACGTCATTTACATGAAAATAAAGTCAGCCATGGTGATATCTATGCTCACAATACTATGGTCGATGAAAACGCAAATATGCTGTTTGGTGATTTTGGCGCCGCTTCTAACTTAAAGGTTTTGCCTGAAAAACAACAAAAAGCAATGCAAGCGATAGAAGTAAGAGCTTTAGGCTGTTTATTAGATGATTTATTGCCTTTGTCTGTTCATTTAGAAAACACTGAGCAATACCAAGCTCTGTTGATAATAAAAGAGCGTTGTATGCAAGCCGATACGTTTAAAAGACCTACCTTTTTCGCTATCGTTGAGCAATTAAAAGTACATGTTTAACCTGATTTTTTAATTCATATTATTAGGCGTGTAACCGGTGAGATCGAATGACTGGTTTTAAAAGCTCTCTTTTAAAACCAGTTTGTTCTCTACAAAGCGATTTTTTTAAACACCAGTACTAAAACGATTCAAACACATTTGCTTGCCCAGCCCCTTTAACCTAAAATATCGACAAGTTAATTTTTCCTTCAAATAATAAGGTTTTTCATGGCACAACCATTACCAGATAAATTTATCATGTCGATGAACCGCGTATCAAAAGTGGTTCCACCTAAAAGAACAATACTTAAAGATATTAGTCTTTCATTTTTCCCTGGCGTTAAAATTGGTGTTTTAGGTTTAAACGGTTCAGGTAAATCAACGCTGCTTCGAATTATGGCAGGTGTTGATAAAGATTTTGAAGGTGAAGCAACGTCTTTAGCCGGTACAAAAATTGGTTACTTACCGCAAGAGCCTCAACTTGATGAAAGCCAAACAGTGCGTGAAGCTGTTGAAGAAGGGGTTGCTGAAGTTAAAAATGCTATGGCTCGTTTAGACCAAGTCTATAACGAATATGCAGAAGAAGGCGCTGATTTTGATGCCTTAGCCAAAGAACAAGGCGATTTAGAAGATATTATTAATGCGCAAGATGGTCATAATCTTGATAACGTTTTAGAACGTGCGGCTGATGCTTTACGCTTACCTGAATGGGATCAAAAAATCGCGGTACTAAGTGGTGGTGAACGCCGTCGTGTTGCGCTTTGTCGTTTATTGCTCGAAAAACCAGACATGTTATTACTTGATGAACCAACTAACCATTTAGATGCTGAGTCTGTTGCTTGGTTAGAGCGATTCTTACACGATTACCCAGGCACTGTGGTAGCAATTACCCATGATAGATACTTCCTTGATAATGTAGCGGGTTGGATTCTAGAGCTTGATAGAGGGCACGGTATTCCTTATGAAGGTAACTATTCTTCATGGCTAGAACAAAAAGATGCACGTCTTGCACAAGAAAGTAAAGGTGAAAGTGCACTACAAAAAACCATCAAGCAAGAACTTGAATGGGTGCGTTCAAATCCGAAAGCTCGTCAATCAAAAAGTAAAGCCCGTATGGCGCGCTTTGAAGAGCTTAATAGTCAAGATCATCAAAAACGTAATGAAACCAACGAACTTTACATTCCACCTGGACCTCGTCTAGGGGATAAGGTTTTAGATGTTAATAATTTAACAAAATCTTTTGGTGACAGAGTACTCATTGATGACTTAAGTTTTAGTGTGCCAAAAGGTGCTATTGTTGGCATTATCGGACCAAACGGCGCAGGTAAGTCAACATTGTTTAAAATAATGTCAGGCGCAGAAAAACCAGACTCGGGTAATGTAGAGCTAGGTGATACGGTTAAACTTGCCAGTGTAGATCAGTTCCGTGATGACATGGACAATAGTAAAACCGTCTACCAAGAAATATCTCAAGGCCATGAGATATTACAAATTGGTAATTTTGAAATTCCAAGCCGTGCTTATGTCAGCCGTTTTAACTTTAAAGGTAACGATCAACAAAAGATCATCGGTGAGTTGTCTGGTGGTGAACGTAACCGAGTTCATTTAGCTAAACTAGTGCAAACCGGCGGTAACGTATTACTGCTTGATGAACCAACCAACGATCTTGATGTTGAAACCTTACGTGCGCTTGAAGAAGCGTTGTTAGAGTTCCCAGGTTGTGCCATGGTTATCTCGCATGACCGTTGGTTCCTTGATCGCATTGCAACTCACATTTTAGATTACCGTGATGAAGGTAAAATCAACTTCTATGAAGGTAATTTTACTGACTATGAAGCTTGGTTAAAGAAAACATTGGGCCCTGCAGCTACTGAGCCTCACAGAATTAGATACAAAAAAATTGGCTAACCTAAAGCTAATAGATAATTTTTAAATTACCTATTAGTTATTAAATAGTTATCGGCACTTTATTTTTGTGGTTTTATAAAAATCCACACGAATAAAGTGCCTTTTTGCTAAAAGGGAGCTATGCTAAAGATACCCATTTATAATTTGAACTTAAGCAATGGAAAATAGACGTCAATTCACGCGAGTTTTGTTTTCAATCAATGCGATATTAGAGGTTGAACAGCAGAATTATCCAGTTACTATCCACGACATTTCACTTAATGGCGCTTTGGTCACTATGCCTAAAGCTGAAAAGTCATTAAAAGGTAAGTTAGGCTTATTACATTTTGACTTAGTTAATGGCGAATCAATCGTTGAAATGCATATTGCTGTCGTTCATGAAGAAAATGACAAGCTAGGTTTACAGTGTGAAGTAGGCTTGCAATGTAATGCTATCGATATTGACAGTGTCACCCATTTAAGACGGTTAGTTGAATTAAATTTAGGTGATGAAAGCCAGTTACATAAAGAACTTTCACAATTATCACGCCTTGCTTAATATGATGACAATCGCCTTGCTTTATAGAGGAACATTATGAATCACTTAGTTATTTCATTTATTACCAAAGACCGTCCTGGTTTAGTCGAAACCTTATCCAAAGTCATTAAACAACACCAAGGTAACTGGCAAACCAGCAGTTTGCATCATTTGTCCGGCTGTTTTGCTGGTGTACTTGAAATAGCGGTAGCGCAAGCTCAATGTGAAGCCCTAACTCATGCAATTACCACACTGGACGGTTTTAAAGTCATTATCGAAAAGACTACCCCTAGCCAAATAAACGATGAGTCACCGGTAGTTTTAGAGCTAACAGCAAACGATCGAGAAGGTATTGTAGAAGAAATATCTGCGGTTATTCACCATCAAGGCGGTAACATGATAAAGCTTGTCAGTGAGCAAGATAATGCGCCACATACTGGCCAGCCACTATTTAAAGCAAAAATAACCTTAGCGGTTAATAAAGAACAAACACCAAGCTTAATAAATGCATTAGAAGATCTTGCTGACGATTTAATGATTGATATTTCTCGTTAATCTGTTGAATAGTAACTTAATCTACACGGTATTATTAGCCCACTTATCAATACCTCTTTGGGCTAATAATACCGTGATATTTTATTCATAGACTGGCTTAACCCTAATGTTAAAAAGGATCGAGTAAACAAGACCCCCCCTCTTTCCCCTTCAATAATGCTCCCGTAAAATTACTGTTAACTCCTAGCTACTAAACTAAAAAACTAAAAATAAGTATTAACTGAAAATGGCCTTACCTCCCCTAAAGAGTTTGATGAACCTTTAGGGATTTACCAGTGCAATAGAAACAAAAAGGCCTGACATAAGCCAGGCCTTTTCAAAGTGGTACTAGTGCTTTTTCTTAAAGCTTAATACCTAATTTTTTCAATTCTTTTTGAACAACTGAGTTCGGTAATGGAATATAACCATCTTTCTCAACAATCTTTTGACCCGACTTAGAAAGTACCATAGTTAAAAATTCAGCATCCATTGGCGCTAATGGCTTGTTTGGATGCTTATTTACATAAACGTATAGGAAACGAGATAGTGGGTATTTTTTCGATATAGCATTCGCCATATTAGCTTCAACATAGTTGTCACCTTTTTTAGACAAAGCTAAAGCACGAACACCTGAAGTTGTATAACCGATACCAGAATATCCAATACCGTTTAGTGAAGAAGATACTGATTGAACAACTGAAGCTGAGCCTGGTTGTTCATTAACTGTGTTTTTAAAATCACCTTTACAAAGGGCTTTCTTTTTAAAGTAACCGTAAGTACCAGAAACTGAGTTACGACCATAAAGTTGAATGTCTTTTGCTTCCCAGTCACCTGTTAAACCTAAGTCGCCCCAACGGTCTGCATCTTTATCAGCACCACATTTGCGGTTATTTGAGAAAATAGCATCGACTTGATCAATACGTAATCCTTTAATAGGGTTATCTTTATGAACAAATACCGCTAATGCGTCAATAGCAACACGAACAGCCATTGGCTTATAGCCGTAACGCTTTTCGAATGCTTCTATTTCACGCGACTTCATCTTACGGCTCATAGGGCCTAAGTTTGAAGTGGCTTCTGTTAATGCTGGTGGCGCAGTAGATGAACCAGCGGCTTGAATTTGTATATTCACATTTGGGTAAGTGCGCTTAAACTCTTCAGCCCAGAATGTCATCATGTTTGCTAAGGTATCTGAACCCACTGAAGATAAGTTACCTGAAATACCACTGACTTTTTTATATTCAGGTAAATCTTTATCCATTGCTAATGATGAGAAACTCACCAAGCTTGCTAAACCTATAACGCCTAAAGCACGTTTAAAACCCATGTTATTCTCCACTGAGAGTGATGTCCCATTAAATTATTATTAATTTGTTTGGGGCTAATTAATTTATGAACACTATATAAAGTTTATGTGACAATTATATTTAAGGTTTATGACACTTATATTACAGTGATCAATATATGGGTATATAAACAACATTAAATCAATTTCTCTCCTTCGTTCAAAGATAAAGGCGAATAGTTAGACCCTAGCTACGACTTTATAACGAGCAGTATTACTGGAACTTACGGCGAAATAAGAATTAACACATCAAATAATAGCGTTCATCATTAAAGCCGTGAATGTTCAGATAAAAGATTAGGATAAAAATACCGCGGCAATAATTATTATAATGATAAAAATTTAGCGTGTGTTGAAGTTAGTTAACCTTGGTAAGTAAGCCACGTTTAGCAAATAAAGCGCTATCAGCACCTTATTCACTAGTGGATAAGGTGCTGTTCATAAGATTATTTTTTATTTAATGCTTCAAAGTAAATAATAAACTCACTACCCTTACCCCACTCGCTTTCAATGGCTAATTCGGCATTATGGTGATGTAAAACATGTTTAACAATTGATAGACCTAACCCTGAACCACCGGTGTCACGAGAACGTGACTTGTCTACTCTAAAGAATCGTTCTGTGATCCGGTTAACGTGTTCAGGACGAATACCAGGACCATTATCTTTAACGGAAAACTTAGCCTTGTTACCACTTCGTTGCCATAAAATGTGAACAGAACCATGGGCAGGCGTGTAAGCAATAGCATTAGATATTAAGTTAACACACGCACTTTTCAATTCAGTATCTATGCCTTCAATCCATAAGTCATCATTAAGATCAGCAGTAATTTTGTGTTGTTTATCTTGGTTAAGCCAAGTGGCATCGTCGACCAATGTTTTAATTAGTTTAGGCATATCAACAAATTGTTTATTTTCTTCATCGGCATGATTTTCTACACGCGATAAAACTAATAACTGCTCTACTAAGCGGTCCATACGTGATACTTGAGTTTCAATAGTGCTAAAAGCTTTTTGCCAATGAGGCTCGAGCGCATGTTCAGTGGTCAGTATCATTTCCACATAACCACGCACCACGGTAAGCGGTGTTTTGAGTTCATGAGAAACATTGGCAACAAAGTCACGCCGCATTTCTTCTAATCTTTTAATTTTACTGACGTCTCGGGCAAGAAAGAGTACTTGGTCACTTCCATAAGCCATTAAGCGCAGCTCTAACTGTAATTCGCTGTTAATGGGTGAAATAATATGACAGGGTTGTTCAAAATTACCGAGTTCTAGGTATTTAGAGAATTCAGGAAAACGGATGAGGTTGTCAATACGTTGACCAACATCACTAGGCCAACGAATGCCTAAAATGCGCTGAGCTTTTTTATTACCCCACAAAATAGTCAGTTCATCAGATAAGACTAAGGCAGCATCAGGTAATGCTTCAGCACCATCCCTGAATTTTCTAATTCTTTCGTTTAACTGTCTTTGTTTGTGGCGGTGCTGTCTAATTTGTCGGTACAGGCCATCATATATTTTCCCCCAGATACCTTCAGATTGTGGAGGAGAGAGTGACTTACTTAGCCACAGCCACTTAATAAGTTTAAATAAATGGTGATAATGCCAACATAAAATAACCAAGGTACTGATACAGAGTACGAGGAGAGTTTGGCCAATTAAAAAACCAAAGAACGCGCTTACCGACAATATAGTCAGTAAACGCGTGATAATACTTTTTACGGATAAACGAAAATACATAGTGAGTCGTTTTTACCTATATATAATAATAAAATGCATACTTATGTATTACACACTCGTTTTAAGCTTTCCGGAGAATCGGTAGCCAGAGCCTCGAACGGTTTGAATAAAATCTTCATGCCCTTCGCCAGTAATCGCTTTACGTAATCGTCTAATATGAACATCTACCGTTCGGTCTTCCACATAAACATTCGTCCCCCAAACATTATCAAGTAATTGTTCACGGCTATAGACTCGCTCGGTATGAGTCATAAAAAAGTGTAATAAACGAAACTCCGTTGGTCCAAGCTCAAGTGACCGGTCATTAATTGAAACCCGGTGGGCGATGGGATCAAGTTTCATTCCATGAAATTCAATGGCTTCTTCGAGCGCGGTAGGAGAAACTCGGCGAATAACAGCTTTGATACGTGCTATAAGCTCTTTCGGCGAAAATGGCTTAGTAACATAGTCATCAACACCCGCATCAAAACCTTTAACCTTGTCGTCTTCATCGGCACGGGCAGTTAACATTATAATAGGAATAGACCGCGTATATTCATTTTGTTTTAATGATTTAGCAAGCTTAACACCTGTGCCTCCTGGCAACATCCAATCCAATAAAATCAAATCAGGATAAGGCTCAACAATCTTTGCTTTTGCCTGTTCGTAATCTTCAGCTTCAATAGCATTAAAACCATTTTGCTCTAATACAAAAGTAATCATTTCCCTGATCGGCGCTTCATCTTCAACAACCAATATTTGTCTATTCATGTAAACTTCCCGTTGTCTAACTACACTTTACTTATTGACCATTGTGATAACTTTTTATGACATTTATATTACACACAACAAGTTTAATTCATTTATCTTTATGCCAAAAGCTTAATTTATTGATCTTCATCTACATCGCTAGTTATAAAAAAAGCGACCAAAAGTCGCTTTTTATATTTTTACAATACGGTAATTAATTAAAACTTGTATTCTATGCCTGCCGCTAAGTAATCTTGATCAGCTTCATTGTCGAGATCAAAACTCGTGTAAAAAGCAAAAAGTTTAGTACTTTTCGCTAAGGCGTAATCCGCGCCAACGGTCATACCTGAACGGTGATCGCCGCCATCATAATTAGCCGTTTGTACTTGTCCTTTAACTGTAATTTTATCAAAGCCATATTTTGCTGAAAACAAGAAACCTTCGACATCACTGCCATCAGAAACTTTTTCTTGTCTGTGAACAATAGCACCTAAGGTAAAGCCAGCGAGTTTACCCTGCACGGTTAAACGGGCCGCATCATAACCTTTTACTTCTGAGTCTACCGCGATAGCAGCATAGATCTTAGATTTTTTAAGCGCTTTATCACCATAAAAAAGGGCCATTGAGGTGCCATCTTGTCCATCAACCTCATCTTCTGCAATATAAGTAACACCCAGTTGAAAACCGTTAACCTTAGGCGATTTGTAAGTAACCGTGTCGCTCATGCGGTTCTCACCTTTCCAGAGCTGTTTAATATCTGCGTTTAAATCACTGAATAAATCAACCTTGCCTTGTGACTGTTTTAATACAGTATCGTTAATACCTAACAATACTTCACCAAAATTACCTTTCAAGCCAATGTATTGATTACGGTCAGTAATGCTATCACCCTTGTCACTATCACCATCAAGGTCGACTTGAAACTCTGCTTTAAAAATAACTTCAAGGCCATTACCCAAATCTTGACCACCTTTAAAACCTATACGTGAAGCGTTACTTTTAACTTCAGAGTAAGTACCAGTACCGTCATCTGATGACTGAACTGTAACATTGGCTTTACCATAGATATCAACATCACCAGCAAACGCTGATACAGAAAGAGTTGATAATAATGCCGCTGCAAGAGTGCTGTAAGAAATTTTCATATATATACCTTATTGGGTGACAGAGTCTTTTATATTAAGAACGATTTAAATTAACTAATTATTTGCCGCATATTCTGCCTAATTTATATGACATTTTTGTGACATTATGAATTATTTTTTAAAAGTTTATGACAATTTGATAAATTTAGCTAAGAAAGACTTCGTATAAACCACAGCAATTTAAAAGAAAAAATTATTTCCTTTAAAAAGAGATAAAACACCTTATATTGAATAAAAATCATTCATATAGCAGAAAATACTTTTAACCTACCGTAAAATGTCTAGAATTAAGCTAGGTATCATAATAAAGAAGATAAAATGAAGGTAACAAGCATTTCTCGAAAACTATTGACCCGAGTGCTCTCGGTTTATTTTGTTTTAACCTTTATTGTCACCTGCGTGCAAATTGGTGCTGAGTACATTAACACTAAGAGCCACATAAACAGTGAGTTACTGACCTTAGAAAAAACATTTAGCAGCAGTTTAACACGTGCTGTTTGGGAGTTAAATACACAGCAAGCTGTTGATATTGCTGTGGGATTAGTCGCCATTCCTATGATAAAAGGCATTGTTGTTACCGATGAAAATGACCAAATCATTGCACAATTAGGTGAGTTTTCTGAGGGTGAACTTTTTAATCAACCCGATAAAGTAACCTTAAATAGTGAATCTACTGCCATTAGCTCTTTTTCTGAAGGATTATTTGGCCATTCGTTTCAACTCATCTTTGAGTTTTCTGGTCGAACAACAAAAGTGGGGACCGTCGTTCTCTTATCAAGTAATGAAGTGATTTTCGATCGTATTGAAGTTGGTATATATTTTTTAATCGGTAATGCGATGGTAAAAACAGCCGCGTTAGTTATTTTATTTTCTCTCGCCTTTTCCAGCTTATTAACAAATCCGCTTAATGAACTTACTGAACAAATCAACCATTTTGATATAGATGATCCCGAAGCATCAAAGCTTCATACCATGAATTATGAAAATAACGAGCTGAACATTTTACAAAGAGCTTACAACAATCTGCTCGATGAGCTGGTGCAATATCAAAATCGACTGAGTACCGCCAAGCAAGAGATATTAATGGCAAATCATAAACTTGACGATCAAAATTTAATATTAGAACAAGAAGTCGCTAAAAAAACGTCATCGCTAAGTACCACCATGCTTGAAATGAATAAACAACAGCGTGAACTTATCGAGCAACAAAAACAGTTAAAAGCTGAAAATATTCGCCGCAGCCAAACAGAACAAACCTTAACAAAGACCAATCAAGAATTAAAAAACTCGATTCTAGAACTCAAAAAAGCGCAAGAACGTTTACTTGATGCAGAAAAAATGGCTATTTTAGGAAAATTATCCGCTGAAATATCCCATGAAATTAATACCCCTATTGGTGTCAGTATTACCTCAACCAGTTATTTATCAGATTTGTTAAATTCATTGAAAAATGATGTCGACAACCAAAAATTAACCAAACGTTCATTAGATGACTTCACTAAAAATGCTGACCAAAGTTTACATTTACTCTTTAACAATCTTAATCGCGCATCTGATTTGATCACCAGTTATAAACAAGTCGCTGTTGATCAAACAAGTAATAAAACACGCAAGATTAACGTTGCACAATACCTAAATGAAATTATTCAATCTTTACAGCCAAAATTAAAGAAAACCAAACATACGGTTAACGTAAACTGTGTTGATAATATTGATATTTATTGCCATGCGGGGGCAATATCACAAATATTTACTAACCTAATAATTAATTCTATTATCCATGGCTTTGATGGTATAGAGAATGGCATGATTACCATAAGTGCAAAACTAAAAGGTGAACGGCTACATCTGCATTACCAAGATAATGGTGTTGGTGTTCCTCAAAATAAATTGCCACAAATATTTGACCCTTTTTATACCACCAAAAGTGGTACTGGAGGCACAGGCTTAGGCACTCATATCATTAACGAATTAGTTACTGATACATTGAATGGCACAATAGTCGCACATTCTGAGGTTGGACAAGGTCTTAGCTATGATATTGAATTTAATGATATGCGTTAAAAAATTCTTCATTGCGATATCTTAACGGTAAGACTCTGCAAGTAAGTGCTAATAGCTGATATTTAAGTTACTATATTGCTCTTTTAAAATTTATCAGCCGGTGCACTTAGTGTTCCAGCGGCGCAGGAAACTTCTATGTGGTTCAAAAACCTATACTTTTTCACATTTACTCGCCCTTTTGCATTATCAGAAGATCAATTAGAAAAACACTTAGCTGAACATTTATTCACCCCTTGTGGGTCAACAGAGCAATCGCATTTTGGTTGGGTAAATGCTTTGGGTAAACATGGCCATTCAACGGTTCATGCCGCTAACGGTAACCTTTTAGTTTGCGCAAGAAAAGAAGAGAAAATTCTTCCTGCTCCCGTTGTAAAAGATATGATTGAAGCAAAAGTTGCGCAACTTGAAGTTGAACAAGCGCGCAGCGCAACTAAAAAAGAAAGAGAACAGTTTAAAGAAGATATCATTTTTGAACTACTACCTCGGGCGTTTTCTCGTGTTACCGATACCCATGCTTACATTAATGCTGAGCATAACCTTATTGTTGTAAATTCAGGTAGCCGCGGTAAAGCTGAAGATTTATTAGCCTTGTTGCGCAAAGTTATTGGTACTTTACCCGTAACAAGTGTTTCACCAGAAAAAGCGCCTGATGAATTGATGACTGACTGGTTAAACGAGAAAAGTATTGGCGACAACTTTACTTTAGGTATGGAAGCAGAGTTTCATGCCTTAGGCGATGATGGTGCGGTAGTTCGTGTTAAAAATCAAGATCTTGATAGCGATGAAATTAAAACACATTTAGACGCTGATAAATACGTAGTGAAATTAGCGCTTGAATGGGATGAAGCAATGTCGTTTATTCTTTGTGACGATCTAGCGATTAAGCGTTTAAAGTTTTTTGATGTCTTACAAGAACAAAATGACGATATCGATAGTGACGACGTTATAGCAAAACTTGATGCAGACTTTGCCTTAATGGCTGGAGAAATTAATCGTTTGATTAATGACTTACTGGCTGAATTCAATGTTAAAGCGACAGACTACTTAGAGAGCTAATAAGCTTTAGGTTACTGATGTCTCTAAAGAAAAAAGCAGCTAATATAGCTGCTTTTTCATTGCTTCACTTTATTACTTCAGTATCAATCGAGTTAATAATACCGCTAAAATAGGTAGACTACTTCAAACGAATAGAGTTGATGATATCGGTCGTGGAAATACCTTCTTCAAAGTTAAGTACTCTAACTGTGCCGCCATTGGCCATCACTTCTTTACCGCCAGCAATATCTTCAACTTTATAATCCCCCCCTTTAACTAATATATCGGGGAGAATGTTGCTTATAATACGTTGAGGGGTGTCTTCTGAAAAACTCACTACCCAGTCAACAGCGCCTAAACCAGCTAAAACTGCCATTCGTCTGTCGGTAGGGTTAACCGGTCGTCCACTGCCTTTTAATCTTTTTACAGAAGCATCGTCATTAACAGCAACAATCAAACGAGTGCCTAAAGTACCTGCATGGGCTAAATACGAAACATGGCCTGCATGTAAAATATCAAAACAGCCATTGGTCATGACAATATTTTCACCACGAGCTTTTGCTAATTTAACCGCAATTTTTAATTGCTCTTCGCTGACAACACCAAAACCACTTTCTTGCCCTGTCGATATTTCAGCTAATAATTCGGTCTCGCTCACGGTTGATGTCCCCAATTTACCAACAACAATACCGGCAGCAATATTGGCTAAAGCACTCGCTTGGGTATATTCAGCTTTTGCTGCAATAGCCAAAGCAAGTGTCGCAATAACCGTATCACCGGCACCGGTTACATCATAGACCTCACGCGCTCGAGTCGGTAGATGGAATTCGTCATGATCTCGACGGAGCAAGGTCATTCCTTGTTCACTGCGCGTCACTAACATTGCTTCTAAATCAAGGTGCACTAACAGTGCCTGACCTTTAGTGACAATATCATTTTCTGTTTTACATGCGCCAACCACAGCTTCAAATTCGGATAGATTGGGCGTTAGTAATGTTGCACCACGATAGCGTTCAAAGTCGGTACCTTTGGGATCAACTAAAACAGCTTTCCCTTGCTTTTTAGCTATAGCAATTAAATTTTGAACCTCAGATAACGTACCTTTGCTATAATCAGACAACAAGAGTAAGTCATGATTAACCAATTGAGCAGCTACTTTTTCTTCAAGTACTTTTTTATTTACTTCGCTAAGAGACTCTTCAAAATCTAAGCGGATCAACTGCTGATTTCGGCTCATCACACGTAATTTAGTGATCGTGGGAATATTAGCTTGTTGATCAAATTCACAATTAATATTTAATGCTGATAGCTTTTTTTTCAAATGCTGAGCGGCTTCATCATCGCCAGTAATGCCAACAAGAGTCGCTCTTCCACCAATAGAAGCTATGTTTAATGCAACATTTGCCGCACCGCCGGGGCGATGTTCATCTTGATTAATTTTAACAACAGGAACGGGGGCTTCTGGAGATATACGATGTGTTGGACCGTACCAATATCGATCTAACATAATATCACCAACAACCAACACACTTGCTTGCTCAAAAGCGGGAATGTCTACTTTCATCCTATGCCTCTTAACTCTTTATGGATATACAGATATAATGGTTAATATTGTATCACATGAATTTCAATGAGTTGACATCATCCCGTGAGTAAAAATAAAGTTTTACAACCTGATTTTAAAATATCCTTCCTATTACCTAAGTATTGGTTAACTTGGTTTGGGGTAATTGTTCTCTATACCATTTCATGGTTGCCTTATAAATTACAATTAATGCTCGGCAGGATGCTCGGGCGCTTACTGTATAAAATAGGCTCAAGTCGCAAAACGGTTGCGATGAAAAACTTGCAACTATGTTTTCCAGAAATGTCGGCACAAGAACGTACCCGTATTTTAAAGAAAAACTTTGAAAATACCGGCATCGCCTTATTTGAAACCGGCATGGGCTGGTGGTGGCCAGATTGGCGAGTTAGACGAAAAACAAAGATTGTTGGCCTTGAGCATCTAGAAAAAGCCCATCGAGAAGGTAAAGGTGTTTTACTCTTAACCATGCACTACTTAAGTGTAGAAATTAACTGTCGTGGCATGGGTACTGGACACCCTACGGTGGTTTTTTATCGCCCACACAATAATCAACTAATGGAATTTTTTCAGTTTAGAGGTCGTGGCCGCTCCAATAAATACATGTTGGGTAAGCGCGACGTTAAGGGCTTAATGAAGGCACTACGTGATAAGGAAGTTTGTATTTATTTGCCCGATCAAGATTATGGTCGAAATCGCAGTTTATTTGTGCCTTTTTTTGCTGTACCTGACGCTGCAACAACCACGGGTACATTAATTTTTGCTCGCCAGAAAAACGTACAAAGTCACATACTCATACCGACCAGAAATGATGATGGCAGCGGATACACTTTAGAAATAAAGCCAATGATGGAGAATTTCCCTACCGATAATGACGAGGCTGACGTTATTCGCATCAACCAAGAGCTAGAGAAAGCCATTATGTTTAAGCCCGAACAATATATGTGGTTACATCGACGTTTTAAAACAAGACCTAATGAAGATGACCCTTCACTTTACAAATAAGTCATGGTTGAAATCATCAGCATTGTATAAATAACAACTTTTCAGTATGGTAGTATTTATTATAGGTACACCATACTGGAATTTTCCATATGGCCTCATAACTAAGACAGCCTTATATGAACTTTTGGTTACGCAACATTATTTTTGGTTCAATTCTAATTGCTTTAGCTTTTTTATTATTTGATAACCAAGAAGAGCTATTTTTTTCTTTGTCGGATGATACCCAGGCAACAGCAGAAGTTGCGCCAATTAAACCAGCAGATAAAGCCGTTCTGGCATCAGAGTCATCGACTTCAAAAATAAAAAGTAACAATGCGGCGGCAGATGGTTTATCTCGCTTTTACGCCAACTTACATGGTGACGATGGCAGTTCAGGTCCAAAAATTCGTAATAATATAGTTTACTTGCAAGAGCCAACGGGTGACATTGTCAAACTGCTAGAAGCTCGGCGCATGGTCACACGTCCCTTACGAAAAAACTGGCGTGGCACCAATGAAAACCACCCATTTCGCTTAGGTGAAACACTCTTTCAAAAACTTTCAGAATATGCAAATAGTGAGGGTTTAGAAGTTATTTGGTGGTTAAATAGAGATTTTTTGGTCAAAGACCCTTTTCGTATTAATAAAGAAATCATCAAAACAGCTTACCAAGTTGGTAAAGCGGTTGAAGGACACTTTCGCGAAGGTATTAAGGTCTATTTTTGTCATCAACAACGAGCCATTGTACTGATTGATTTGGATATACCCTACCTAGATGAAGAGTGTATTTTATTACCGCA
The DNA here is from genome assembly GCF_014077345.1 of Colwellia sp. BRX8-4. Lineage (NCBI taxonomy): Bacteria > Pseudomonadati > Pseudomonadota > Gammaproteobacteria > Alteromonadales > Colwelliaceae > Colwellia > Colwellia sp. BRX8-4. The sequence continues at coordinate 26,090 of NZ_JACGVS010000010.1, read as the reverse complement.
AAAGTCTCAAAGACGCTAAATAATAACGTCTTTGTAGTTATCAGACATTTCTATAAAGATTTTTCATACAGTGACAGGCAAATAGCAGCAACGTTTTCAGCTATTACTTCAAAGTCCACCTTAGTCAATAATTGCTGCTCATTTTTTAAGGTCGCGTGGTGACCAAAATCACGTAACGTGCAATAACTAGTCGTTAGCTGCTTTTGTTGCTCTGAGCTTATTACTCCGCAGTGTTGTAGCCCTTTAAGTAAATGCAAGTTATCGGAATATTTGCAAAGCTCTGGGTGCTTTGCACTTTCGCTAAGCACAAGGAATTGGACTAAAAATTCGATATCAACTAACCCACCCTCGCCTTGCTTGATGTCAGTGTCAGCCGATGTTGATTTATCTAAATGCGCACGCATTTTTGCACGCATTTTTAAGACATCGGCACTAACATTTGCTCGTTCACGGACGCAAGTCAGTATTTCTTGCCTTATGGCTGAAAACTTATTAGCTAATTCAAGGTTACCAAATACAGTACGAGCTCTGACTAACGCTTGATGTTCCCATGTCCATGCTTCTTCTCGCTGATATTGTGCGAAAGTATCAACATGAACGACCAACAAACCAGAGTTACCAGAAGGACGTAACCGCATATCTAATTCATATAAAATACCACTGGCCATACGTGTATTAAAAATGTGCATAATACGCTGTGCTAGTTTCATGTAAAATTGCGAAGCGGGGATCTGCTTTAAACCGTTAGTAACCTCATTACTTTGACTATTATGAACAAAAACCAAATCTAAATCGGAACTATAACTTAATTCTATACCGCCCATTTTTCCATAGCCAATCGCAGAAAAGCCTTTATGGTTTTCGCCAACTGTCGACTCGGGCACGCCAAAACGCTGAGCCATTTGTTGCCAAGCTAAATGAATAACTTCTTCAATAATGGCTTCGGCAAGAGCGGTTAAATGATCGCTAACTTTAGTTACTGGTAAGATCCCACAAATATCACCGGTCGCAATTCGCAAGTGTTGTGCTTGCTTAAATTGTCTTAACATGTCCATTTGTGCCTCCTGATCATCTTCAGGTATCCGCAACATTGCTTGTCTTAAGTCAGCAGAATAACTACTCAGCTCTGGCGGATTGTGTAACAATTTAGGATCGATTAATTCATCTAATAATATCGGATACTTGGCAATATGCTCTGCGATCCAGCTACTTTGATGGCACAGTTTAATGAGGTGCTTCAATGCGCCTTCATTTTCAAATAATAATTCAATATAGGCGGTACGCGTTGATATCTTATTAAAAATAATTAAGACCCGCTCTAGCGTAAAGTGACCACTATGCTCTTGCTGTATGTGCCACATTAAAACGGGTACTAATTTATCAAGTACGCCACGCCCTCGATTACCGATACTGCGCTTTTCCATCTCAGCTCTAAATTCAGCGAGCAAACTCCATATTTTTTTAGCATCAACGAAGACACTGACCTGTTCGATCCAAGCAACACTCTCCTCGTCTGACCATTTACTGTCCCACAATGCTGTCCAATGCTGATCTTTCGCTTGATGATTTGGACTCTCTTCGCCAATAAGTGCACAAAATTCCTGATGAACGCTGTTCATTTTTAACGCTAAAAACTCAAGAAAGTCTGGCCATGTTTGACATTGTTTATGATTAAGTGCCCATAATAAACGCATTTGATCCAAGGTATTATCTGGCAAGGTCTGAGTTTGTTGATCATTTAACGCTTGAATAATATTTTCTACTCGTCGTAAAAAACAATAAGCATCGGTCAGCACGGCTTCATTCTCAGCGGTAATAACTTCTTTCTCGACCAAAATAGGTAACACCGTTAATAAGCGGCGGTGTTGCAATTCTTTTATCCGCCCGCCACGAATAAGCTGAAACACTTGCACTATAAATTCAACTTCTCTAATACCGCCTGCACCCAGTTTTATGTTGTTATTTAATTGCTTACGACGCACTTCTTGGGCGATCATCATTTTCATACGGCGTAAGCTATCGATAACACTAAAATCAATATAGCGACGATAAACAAAAGGTCTGAGTATGGTTGAAAGTTGGTCATGATATTTGCCCTGACCAATAAGACGCGCTTTGAGCATCGCATAGCGCTCCCAGTCACGCCCTTGCTCTTGATAATAATCTTCCATGGCATTAAAGGTTAAAACAAGCGGACCACTTTCACCAAAAGGACGTAAACGCATATCAACGCGATAAACAAAACCATCGGCCGTTTTTTGATGTAAGGCAGTAATTAATTTTTGTGCCAAACGAATAAAAAATTGCTGATTATCAAGACTACGCCTAGCACCTTGTGTTTCTCCCATTTCTGGGTAGGTAAAAATAAGATCGATATCAGAAGAAAAATTTAATTCACGTCCACCTAGCTTGCCCATCCCATAAACTAACAGTTGTTGAACCTCACCATTTTTGCTGTTAGGTATGCCCCATTTTTCTTGGCAGAGTAATGTTAACCAGTTTAATGCGGCTAAAATAAGCTGGTCAGCGAGTTCGGATAAACGCTCTAACGACAAGGTTAATTCAAGATCAAACAACAAGTCAGCAACGGCAATATTAACCATCTCTTGTAAACGAAACTGCCGTAAGATTTTATGTAATTGCTCTTCACTTTCACAAGGGGCAATCAGCTCAGTAAGCATTTGCTGATAATTGGGACAGTCAGTTTGGTAAACACGTTCACTTGAAAATAAAGACACCACAATGTCAGGGCACTGCAATGCACTGTTTAATATAAAGTCACTTGCCATTAATGCTTGATGAAAATCAGCGAGTTGTTGCTTGGACAAATTAGCGGTTGCTTCGGGGTATTGATGATTAAACAATTGCGTGCTTTTTTGCTGTTGCAGGGAGAGTATATTTGGTAGCTGAGTTGATTTATTCATTTAATGACCCATTTGTTAACTATGCAAAAGACAAGGAAGAAGAATTTCAAATGAAATCACGAATTAATAGACATATTATGTCTATGATGCTATTAATAACGTGTTATATATATTACACATATAGATAGCAAATTCGTACTCAAATAACCTGAGTATATGTTAATAATAGCATTTTTGAGGACACTATGGCAGGAATGCAACACATCAAATACGCTTTTTTAAGCTTGATTATTTTCTTAGTCGGTTGCTCTGATCCCTTCGAAGAAAAAATTAAACAACAAACGCCAATCACTGAGCTTCGTATTCAACAATTAGCTGACGCCTTAACGGATGGTCAGGTACGTAATGCCAGTTTAATTCATCAATATGCTGAAAAACTTCAACAGCAAAAACCTCATCTTACGCAATTAATTAACGAATTTAACAAAGATGCGACGACAAAAGGTCCAATGTATTTGTCGCTACTTGACCGTTTAGCAACCATTAAAAATCAACCCAGTATGTTTGCCAGTAAAGAAGATATTTTCAATGAACTGGTTAACATTTATCTTGCCGCTGACCCAGTACTTTACTCCGACGCATTAAGCGATCCACTCAATGTGCTTGCTGACATGTCTGATGGGGTTTTGCCGCGCGTTAACTCGTTATCAAAAGCACAAAGTAAACAAGCCAATAATGCTCAGGACTTTGGTACCGGAGAACAGTTAATTGGCAATCCAAGTTATGGTAGTTGGACGCAAGGAAGCAATGGTATGTCTTTTTGGGCATGGTATGGCATGTATTCAATGATGGGTGATGTATTTGGTTCTCGCCGCACTTCATATAATGATTGGGGTCGTTCAAGAAACTACAGTTATTATAATGATTACGGCCGAACTCGCTATAGTTCACCAAGCCAATTAAAAAAACAAAATGATTTAGATACCCGTACAAAAAAATCATTTCAAAGCCGCGGTCAAAAATATAACAGTACTTACAGTAAAAGTCGGACGGGGTCATCTAGCCTTTCTAAACAAAGTAGTACGGCACAAACCAGTGCAAAGCGATTTAGTACCAATAGTTCATACGCAAAGAAGTCTAGCTACTCAAAAAGCTCCAGCTTTAGAAACAGCAAAAGCACCACATCTCGCAGCTTTAGACGCGGCAAATAACGAGTAGGATATAGGAATTAACATGAATACATTTTTTGAAATTACTGCCCTAAATCAAGATTTATTAATTTACTTAGTTATTGATATTTCTATTGCGATTGTTTTATTAGGTGCAATGCGTTTTATTTCAGGTTTATCGGCTAAAGTTAACTCTACGCAAGAGTTAGCACAAAAAGATAACTTTGCTTTTGGCATCAGTGTCGCAGGGAGTGTTGCCGCCTTAGGTATTGTTCTTACAGGTGCAATCAGTGGTGAAAATGCGCCAAGCTACTGGATGGAATTTGTTGGCATGTTCGCTTATGGCACATTAGGCTTGATACTGATAAAAATTGGACGTGTTATCCATGATAAATTATCACTGCAACACATCAATAAAACACAAGAAATTCTCAGTGAAAATTTAACCATAGGTATTGTTGATGCTGCAGGTGCCATTGCGACGGCTATCATCATTCGCGCGGTTTTACTTTGGGTGCATGGTTTAGACGTTGATACCTTTATTGCCATCATTGCCGGCTTTATTATCTCTCAAGCTATTTTATTATTAGTTACCCGCTTAAAAGAGCGCCAATACGCAAAAAATAATCAAGGTGATTGCTTACAAGAAGCATTTACACGGGGACAAACCGCAATTGCTATACGTTATGCTGGCCAATTAATTAGTACCGCTTTAGCCGTTACCGCAGCGAGTCACTTTCTTACGTACTCACCTGAAACTTTATTTTACAATTTAATCTCTTGGTTTGTATTTGCGGTCGTGATGACTCTATTAGTCGCAATATTAACAGCCATTGCCAAACGTATTGTACTGTGGGGAATTAATTTAGTTGAAGAAGTTGATCAACAACAAAATATAGGCGTTGCTTGTGTTGAAATGGCAACGAGTATTTCAATTGCCCTCATTTTAACCGCATTGATGTCATAACCTTCCCCTCTTTTACCAAAAAAGCTTTAAGGGCATAAGCACTTAAAGCTTTTTTATCTTCAGGAAGAACAGTATTACCCATTGACCTTATTTGATGGTGCTAGGTACTTTATAACTATGAATAAAAAACAATTATTTTGGAACGATACACTGCTTATTTTAACCATGGCCGTTTTAGCTGGTTGTGGTTTAATCTATGAATACCTTTTATCCCATTATGCTGGTCGTGTCTTAGGCGCGATGGAAAGTACTATTTATGCCATGATAGGCTTGATGATTGTCGCTATGGGTTTAGGTGCTTTTGCCGCACGCAAGATCACTTGTGCATTCAAAGGTTTTGTTTGGTTAGAGCTTACCATCGCGTTTTTAGGTTGCAGCTCAATTTTAATTATTGGTGGCTTAATAGCACTCACTCAAACGTTTCCACAGGTATTAGCAGACACCTTTAATTTGCCACCCGACTCTATGCCCCAGGGTGGATTTTTAAAACAACTATCGCAGCTCGCTTTTAATAGTCCCTATTTTTTTGGTTTCATCTTAGGTTTTTTCATTGGTATGGAAATTCCCCTTATCGCACGTATTAGAGAATCAATTCACCAAAAACATTTAAAAAATAACCTAGGCACTATTTATGGCGCCGATTATGTTGGCGCGGGTATTGGTGCTGCAATTTGGGTTATTTTTTTATTATCCATTGATATCAGTAAAGCCAGTGCGTTAACTGCTGCCTTAAACTTAATTGTCGGTGGTATTTTTATCTTTCATTTTTGGGATAAACTCACCTGGCGAAAAACCTTAGTTTCACTTCATATTTTATTATTGATCGCCATTGGTGTTATTTATCAGTCTGGTAATAGCTGGTTAAATCAAATGAGTAACTTGCTCTATTTAGATAAAGTTGTTTATACCGATAAGACCCGCTATCAACAACTCAACTTTACCCAACGACATATGGGAGCAGAGCAGCCAAGTGTGATTAATTTTTATCTTAATGGCCGTTTACAATTTTCGTCTGCTGATGAGTTTATTTATCACAGTTATTTAGTCAGTCCTGTTATGGCTGGTTCTGCTAGACATGACAATATATTAATCATTGGCGGTGGTGATGGATTAGCATTACGTGATGTCTTGCAGTGGTCGCCCAAAAAAGTCACCTTAATTGATTTAGACGCCGAATTAATGCAAATATTTTTGGATCCTACCGAAAAGTTATCACCATCGTTGGCGGCTCAGCTTAATCAGTTAACGCAGAAAAGTTTACAAGACCCTAGGGTAAAAATTATTAATGAAGATGCCTTTTTAGCGATTGATAACTTGTTAAAACAACAACAAACCTTTGATAGCATCATTGTTGACCTACCTGATCCTAGCCACCCTGATTTAAATAAACTTTATTCTGTTAATTTTTATGCGCGCTTACATCAGTTGCTCGCGGGTGACGGCTTAATTGGCATACAATCGGCAAGTCCATATCATGCCAAAGATGCTTTTATTGCGATTGGAAAAACAGTAAAAGCGGCTAAATTCGCTCACGTTCAGCAATATCACGATAATGTGCCAAGCTTTGGCGAATGGGGTTGGACGATAGCGTCAAAACGTGGTGCTAGCCCCCTTAACCGTTTACAGTCTTTAGAAAAATTACCAATTGAACATCATTGGCTAACACTACCTATGGTGATTAATTCATTCGAGTTTTCGAAAAGCTTTTATAAGAACCAAGCAGATGTTCCTATTAACTATTTAGGTAGCCATAATATTTATCAATTACATCAAAAAGCATGGCGCGATCAACAAGGTTTGAACAATGCTTATTTACAAGAATGACAAATAAATAACAAATAATGCAAATCGGCTCTTGACATATTATGTCAAAGTGCTAAATTTACCTCAACGACATAATATGTCTGAGAGATATTTACTTTTAGATTTATTAACGAAAAATACAGACTAAGGAATCACATGAACATTCATAAAATTGCTGATCACTTAAATAGCTTAGCGGACAATTCTGAAACCGGGATGGTTTTTGATTGTCAGCCTATTTCAGGCGAAGTGGACGTTTTACAAATTACTGTTATCGACCGTGAAGAATTACCAATTTTTGTTTCTGTAACCGATGATCAAATACTATGTATCACCTACTTATGGGGCGTAGAAGAAGTAAAACCTGAATACCTTCAAGACATGCACGTAAGCATGTTAGAAATGAATATTCCGATGCCTTTATCATCATTTTCAAAAATTGGTGATAAATACGTAATTTTTGGTGCCCTATCTATTAATTCGTCTTTTCATGATATTGAACACGAATTAGGCGTTTTAAGTAATAACGCGATGGAAATTATAGATGATATGGGCGAGTACCTAATTTAATTAACCACCCTAAGGAAAAAACTATGAGTATTTTTAAAAAGATAATGACCGCAATTCGAGGTGGCGCTTCAGAAGTTGGAGAATCAATTGTTGATTCAAACGCTACCCGTATTTTTGAACAAGAGATTCGTGATTCAGAAAATCACTTAACTAAAGCTAAACGTGACCTTACTGGTGTTATGGCTCAACAAATGTCATCAAGCCGTGAAGTTGACCGTTTAAAGCGCGAAGTCACTGAGCACGAAGGCTATGCAGTACAAGCCCTTGAAAAAGGTGATGAAACGTTAGCATTAGCTGTTGCTGAAAAAATTTCTAACTTGGAAAATGATCTAGCATCTCAACAACAAGCACTTGATAGTTTTTCAGGTAGTGCTAATCGTTTAAAAGAACTAGTGAAGAAAAGTGAGCGCCAAGTAGGTGAATATAAGCGTCAACTTTCTATGGTTAAAACAACAGAAAGTGTTCAAAAAGCAACATCGGCAATCACAGATAACTTTTCATCAAGTAATTCTAAGCTGTTAAATGCTAAAGATTCTTTAGAACGCATTAAAGCTAAACAGCAGAAATTTGATGATCAAATGAAAGCGGCAGAAGTGTTAGAATCTGAAAACTCAGATAATTCATTAGCTGCTCAACTTAAGCAAGCCGGTATTGGTGGCACAGATAATAGTGCGAATTCAGTATTAGACCGTTTAAAAGCTAAACAAAAGTAACACACATGCTCGTTAGCCATTATTGACTAACGAATACCGTTTTAACCGCCTAGCTGTTTTCCTCCCAACAACTAGGCGGATTTTTGGGATCTGAATATGAGTTTTCTAAAGCGACTATTTAAAAAGAAAGAAGACGAACGCCAAGTTAACTCAGCTGAAGAGTTAAAGATTAAAGATATTATTGTGCTGACCGACAGTTTCGCCTTACCTGAGTCCTTACGTAAACAACAGTTTCAAGTATCAGCCATTAACTGCTACGAATTTGAAAGTAACACACAAACTGAATGGGTTTTACAAGGTGCGAACAACCTTGAGCTTTACTTAACCATCGAAAGTGATGATAAAACTTACCTTAAATTTGCTCTTAAAATTCAGCACCAAGATATCGAATCACTGTTCGATTTAGATGAGTTTGCCACCGTATTTGATGAACCTGGTGAAGCCTTTCTAGAGAGAAAGTCAGATTCTTTATTAACATCAGGCTGGAGTAGTCCACAATACCAGCAACAAGTTTTTGCAAAAGTAGGTTATTTTCACCGCAGAGATAATCGTAGTGAAAGTTTAAGCGCCTATGAAGGAAATGAAGCAGGCGAGCAATTTGAACTTTATAGCTTACTTGATGAAGAGCAATCGCGCGGTATTGATATTGAAGTATGGCAAGATGGTGATACCGACTTATTTATTACGTTATACCGTCCAACTTCTGATATTATCGATATTTTCCCGGGGAGCTAATTTGTGAGCAGAAAATTACCTGAAAAATGGCAATCTTCAATTCAAGCAGTCAAGGCGGTGCAAGTTGCTTTTGATATGGATGAAAAAATTCAATTAGCAATTCGTACTCAAGCATTACATGCCGGTCTGAGTCCATCAGACCAAATTCGTGATATTCTTGGCCTACCAACGAATAAAAGACCTAAACGACCTCGTTTAACCGTAAGTTTAGGACAAGATGATTACCAAATATTAGCCTTAAAATACGGCCTTTCTCCTGAACAACAACTTGAAATAAAGCGTAAATTAATGGATGATTTAATTCTACATGTTACGCAAAACAATAATAGTTAACTGCAAAAATGAAATTATAAACATTATGATGATGCGCCATAGACTTAAACATTACACTATCGATGAATTTGGTATTAAGAATTATAAATCTCGATATATATTAATCTTAACAATATTGACACTCTATTTGATTATGGCTGGAGCAGCGAAACTGTTACTGCATTTCGAATTACCCGCACCTACGGCCAATATAAAAACATATAATGATGCTTTCTGGGCGCTACAAGTGAGCTCTAGTACCATAGGTTATGGTGATTACTATCCTGTAACTACAGGTGGCAGGGTCGTTGTTATGTGTATGTTCTATATTGGTGTTGGATTAATGAGTTTTATTGGCGCGCAGTTTATTAATCGTTTTTTTGGATTTTCTAACACAGACGTTAAAAATAGAGAATTGCGCCGACAAAATAAAGAAATACTTGATCATAATAAGCAACTCGAAGTGAAAATTGATTTATTAGCCAATAAAATTGAAGAAGTTATTCACAAATCAACCAAGTAAATATTAATAAATAATGTGTAATAAATAATGTGTAATAAATTTATTATATTATGCCATACTTGTCTTTTAAATATAATAAAAGGGAAAACACTATGTTAATTAAAACTATTGCTCTAGCAGCACTTATCATGACGGCAACAGGCTGTGCTAACACTGACGCTTTAGAAGCAAGTGTAAGTAGCCTAAACCAAAAGGTTGATACACTAACTAATAAAGTTAATGCCTTAACGGATGAAGTTGCCGATGTAAAAAGTCAGCAAACAATGAATACAGAAACAATAGAAGGTGTTAAAACATCTGTTGCTAATGCTAATGAACGCATGGATAACATTGCTTCTAGCTACAAAAAATAACGGTTAGACCATAGGTCTATTAAATAAAACACGAGATTGATTATATCAGCCTCGTGTTTTTTTATGCCTGCTATTTTCGTATCAACAAACTATGACTATTGGCGTGCAATGATGGACAAACGCCTTGAAGGACAGCCTGTCTAAGAAATACCATTATCGACTCTTACATCGACATCAAGGAGTATCAAGACCATGTGACTATATGAATGCCTAGAAATGGCCATACCGTTGTGAACATCGTCGTTCCTTGCCATCTAGGTTACTGCTCCTGCGTTACTCTACTTATTGCATCCATGCAGTCACAGCATCACGACATAACGTAGACGTACAGAGATACACTAATGCCTAGAAAAACAGGATGTATGAGAAAGTCCATCCTGAACATAAAAAGCCAGTTACTTTTCAGTAACCGGCTTTCATTTTCTGTTGATTAATACCAACATATACTAGTACTTAGCTAGCTACTTTTTCTTTCACCCAAAAGCTTGAGATAAAGGAAATTAAACCAATTAAGAAAAACACGCCGGCAATTTCACGTAGCCAATAAAATATTGAAAGTTTATCTTGAGTTACCATAAAACTTAACGCTTCACCACTTTCTGGTATACGCTGTAACCACACTTGTAATACACCAGCACCTGTTAAGAATAATGTGATGAAAACCATAGCAACAGTCATCAACCAAAATCCCCACATTTCACGTACTTGGGCACGATTACAATTAGCTTCACCGATACCACGTAACTTAGGCATAGCATATGAAATAATTGTCATTACGATCATCGCATAAGCACCATAAAAAGCCATGTGACCATGAGCAGCAGTAATTTGTGAACCATGGGTATAGTAGTTTACTGGTGCTAATGTATGTAAGAAGCCCCAAACACCTGCACCTAAGAATGCCATTACTGACGTGCCTAATGCCCAGAGTGTCGCAGCCTTATTAGGGTGCTCACGGCGACGGCGATTAACCATGTTAAAGGCATACAATACCATCGCAAAGAATGGTAAAGGTTCTATTGCTGAGAATACAGAGCCCACCCACTGCCAATATTCTGGAGTAGTTAACCAGTAGAAATGATGACCTGTACCTAAAATACCTGAGATTAACGCCATTGCAATAATGACATACAACCATTTTTCAATAACTTCTCGGTCAACACCTGTTATTTTGATCAACACATAAGCTAAAATTGCGCCCATGATTAATTCCCATACACCTTCTACCCATAAATGAACAACAAACCACCAAAAGTACTTATCAAGTGCTAAGTTAGTTGGATTATAGAATGCGAATAAGAAGAATACGGCTAAACCAATTAAACCTGTCATCAACACCATGTTAATAGCTGTTTTACGGCCTTTTAAAATAGTCATACCTAAGTTAAACAAAAAGCCTAAACAAACAATAACAATACCAATTTTTGTGATAGTAGGCTGTTCAAGGAACTCACGTCCCATCGTTGGCCATAATTCATTTAACGTATAGTGAGCTAAAGTTGAATAAGGGACTAATAGGTATCCTAAGATAGTTGCAACACCTGCGGCGGCAAATATCCAGAACAAGATAATAGCTAATTTAGGACTATAAAGTTCAGTTTCAGATTCTTCTGGAACCATATAATAAGCAGCACCCATAAACCCAAATAATAGCCAGACTATTAGTAGATTGGTATGCACCATACGTGCTACGTTAAAAGGAATTGCGCCAGCAAGAAAGTCACCAACAACATATTGTAACCCCATAACTAAGCCAAATAGAATTTGGCCAACAAAGAGTATTAATGCAAAAATGAAATAAGGTTTTGCGACCGCTTGAGATTGATATTTTAAAGTGTTCATCGCATTATCCTTCAATATTCGGTGGCCAGTCATTAGTATCTAACTCTGACGTCCACTTCAAAAATTCTGCTAAGTCATCAATTTCTTTATCGCTAAGATGAAAGTTTGGCATTTGACGACGGCCAGGGATATTTAACGGCTGAGCTTTCATCCAACCATTTAAAAAGGCTTTAAAGCCCGCTTCACCGCCACGGCGTTTATAAACATTACCGAGTTCAGGTGCAAAATAAGCCCCCTCACCTATTAATGAATGGCAACCGATACAGTTATTCTCTTCCCAAAGTTCTTTACCGTGAGCAACAGCTTCGGTAATATTTTCACGGTGATCCCTTTCAGGCATCACTTTGGTGGTGTGGTAGGTCAAAGCTAGAAATATTAAGAAGAAGAATACGCTTCCTCCATAATAAATATTCCGAGCCATGCCTTTAGTAAAACGCTCTGACATGGTGTTTTCCTTAGTAAAAACGATAATAAAGCTTGAGGATAATAAACCGCTCTTAAATAAGGAGACTTGATTTCTATCAAGTTTTAAAGAATGTGTAATAATTTGTGACTAAAAAAAAGGTAAGTATGCGTTATATCAAAAAAGTGGAAGTTTTTTCGCCATTGCCCTAGAAACATTTAGCATTCCCAGCAAAACAAAAGCGGCATGCATAGTAACAAAGTAAATGATCATCACCATTAAAGACACTTCAAAAGCATCAGTTGTTAGTAAGACAACAAGCGGAATTACGATAATAAAAAAGCCGGCTAAAATAGACAATTGAATGGAGCGGTATAGATGAATACATTGCCAGCCTTTCTGGTGCTTTTTTTTAATAAAAAACCATATTAAAATTAAAAAAGACAGGCCAGGTATAAGTAATAAATTCATCAAAAATAACGATTGATAAATAATAGCATCCCGGCCATCTTTGGCTGAATGGTGTTGGTTCGATGACTGCTCAACTGAATTTTTCATATAAACCTCTCTTAACTAAAAGTAACACTATTTTTTAGGTCAATGATTAATCTGAATAGACCGCCTAACGCCTTAAACATCACTACAAAAGATAAATTACACAAATAACAGCAGGAATTATAAATACATAGCCAAGTAATAATATCCGCCACATTTTAGGCGCTGTGCGAAGTTCCATGAAAACATCGGTAATTTGCTGCCCTTTAAGGAAAACAATTAATAATACAAAAGCAATTAAGTACTCTGGGGATTTTATAACCTGTCCGATATAAACTGAACTAAAGGTCAATATAATTAAAAGTAGCCAACTTATAATTGTTTGTTTCAAAGTGATCATAGTGTCATTACCGCCTCTTTAAATAACATAGATAAGTGGAAACAAAATAATCCATAACATATCAACCATATGCCAATAACTTGCACCCGATTCAAAGCCAGAGACGTCCTCTTGATAAGCACCTTTCTTAGCATTTACGCCAATAATAAGCAGAATAACCATACCTAAAAGTACATGCATAAAATGGAAGAAGGTAATAATAAAATACAAAGTAAAAAAAGTATTTGTCTCTATATCAATGCCTATATTGAAGAGAAACTGATATTCCCAAATTTTTACTGCTAAATAAATACAGGCAATAACTTGTGAAATGACGAGTAAGTTAATTGATTGTTTAACTTGATGAAGATGAATAGCTCGAACAGATAAAGCAACAAATAAGCTGCTGGTGATTAAGGCAATCGTATTAATTAAACCCGCAATCGGGTGAAGCTTAGCTTTACTCGCAATGAACATATCACTATGTAATTGCTCAGTAATAGCAAAGCCAATAAAAAATATAGCAAAGACAGTAAGTTCAGCAAGAATAAAAAACCACATGGCTAAATCACCCGGCAGTCTTTTATTAACCATATTGTCAGCTACTTTAACCTCGCGAAGTTCTGAAGTTTTTGAAGTAATAACGCTGTTACTCATCAAAGTAGATTCTAGCAACATCCATTAAAGCATTAACCGTATCAATATCATCTGATAATGGTTCGGCTAAACAACAACGACAAACTTCGATAGGATTCATACCACTTGAAATCATTTTCGCTGCATAGATTAACAAACGTGTTGAAGCAACTTCATCGAGATCGTTTTTTTCTAAACGACGTAAAGCTTGGGCAAGTTCAACTAATTTAAAAGCTAAATGGGGATCAACCCCTGCTTCTTTAATTAAAATTTCTTGTTCTAATTCCGCAGTAGGGTATTCAAAGCGCAGTGCCACAAAACGCTGACGTGTACTTGGCTTCATACCTTTCAATAGATTTTGGTATCCGGGATTATAAGAAACAACCAGCATAAAACCGGGGGCGGCTTCTATTAACTCACCGGTGCGTTCAAGGGGTAATACGCGACGGTCATCAGCTAATGGATGCAATACAACGGTTGTATCTTTGCGTGCTTCAACGACTTCATCTAAATAACAAATGCCGCCTTCACGAACAGCCTTTGTTAACGGACCATCTTGCCAATAGGTGCCGTTGGGACCAATTAAATGGCGACCTACTAAATCAGCAGCGGTTAAGTCATCGTGACAAGAAACAGTATAAAGGGGTTTATTGAGTTTTTCTGCCATATGGGCAATGAAACGCGTTTTACCACAACCTGTTGGCCCTTTAATTAATACGGGTAATTGATGGTGATAGGCATATTCAAATAAGGAGACTTCATTCTTTTGTTCTTTATAATATAAAGAATCGTCAGTTTTGGTCGAAGGTTTAAGATTAACGGTGTTCATAAAAACTCAAAGGCGTAATTTAACTTAACGTTAAAATACGCCCTAAATGAGTTAGCTGCAAATTTGAATGGACCTTAGTTGATTCCGATCAATTGAGCATGAAAATAGCGATTAATTAGCCAAAAATTGCGCGCATTAAACCGATAGCTTGTTCAACACTTTTACCATTTTTAACCTGAATAATAATTGAGTCACGTTTACCCTGCAAGTACGCTGGAAGATCTTCTGAGGTAAGCGCTTTGTCCACTAATATTTCAGCTGACTCTTTACTACGTTTTTTAGGCGTCGCCTTTGACTTCGATTTCGCTTTATTAAGCATTTTTTCACGTAATTTAATGTAGTTTGAATTTGGTGCTAAATCAGCATCAGCAAATAAAAATAAATCAATTAATACCGCACGATTTTTCCAAAGGATAAGTTCACGATTTTCTTTGTTGCTAGTAGCTTCATCTTGAGCGCTTTCTTCGCCCTCACTTACATCACTGTTTACTTCAACTATCTCTGGTTGTGCTTGATGCCACCATGCAAAAGTACGCATAGTACCAATCATGTCATGCCAGTAAGATGAAAAATCTGTGTTTTTTAGTTTAGCAATCGATAAGCCTTGGCAAAGAATATCAATTTTATTGTTATTTAATGCAATAAATTGATCCGGTCTGCGCATCGCTAATAGACGTGTAGCTACCGCTAAAGGCGCTTTTTCGCCTTGGGCTTTTGTTTGCGTATATTCTTTAAAAATTTGTTGGAAGTCGTTAACAAAACTTTGGTAGTTTGCATGACTTACTTCTCCAGTTAAAGGAATGTGCGCTAATGCTGCATCAAACTTTTCTGGCGACTGCTCAAGCAAGGTATGAAAAACTTTTGCACCTTTAGTGCCCGCAAACCATTCAACATCAAAATTATAAATGCTGTAGTCATGCTGAGTTGTGTGCTTACCAGAAAAAGCTAAACGGTCTTCAACAATTAAGTCTGCTAAAGGTTGTTGGCGAATTTCGTCAAGATAATTCAATAAACGTAAACGTTCATCTAAAGCATGAATCGTGCTTTGTTGTTCAATAAAACTGGCAAATATAGGCCAAGGAGCAATTCTAGCCATTTTAAACTGACTAAGCGTAAAGCCAGCTTCAAGAATATCTTGTAGCTTCTTAAGCGGTAAAAGTTGCTCATCTTCTAAAAGATCCTTATTAAGTTCTTCACGACATAGTCGGGCCAACTCGCCACACCAGCCCAGAAAATCATCTGGACGATGTGTCACTTTAACCGCCATTAAATTTAGGCTCAATGGCGTGACATATTTAAGGGCATTTTGATAAACCTGATTTTCAGCATCAGACAAGGGCATATTAACAGGTGAAGATAACAACTTTCTCATGAAACTATATAAACTCCGTATAAGGAATTATCACTAATAATACGGTTAAGCATAGATTAGAAATAATATAAAAAAAGCGTGAAAAATCCACGTTTTTATTAGGTATTGCAATTAAGTATATCGATTATAGCAAATGAGGAGTGTTTTGTTGATTTAATCTGCGAAAAAAAACGCTAGCCAACTTTAATCTTTATGCATCTACACCGCCCAACTTATAATTAGCATCGATAAAGCATAGCGTGTAGTTAAACGGAACGATAAAAGTGACGTGTAATGATTAGTTTTCAACAGCACTTTATTATAAGTTATTATTCTGTTAATTTAAGTACAGAGCTCTTCGTAGTTAAGTTATCCCGTGGCAAGACGAGATAAATATACCCGAATGTTAAGGATGACAAATGCATCGCATAAAAATAATTTTACTTTTGATATTATCTTTTGTTTTTCAGCCTGTTCAACTACATCTATAGATGGCTCAAAATCTGATATTAAACAACACATCAATATTCCTATTAATTACAATTTATTTGAACAAACAAAAATAGCGCCATTAAATGAGCAAGAGCTGTTTTACCTAACGCAAGACCAACAGAAAAAAGTAAAAATAGATTTTGAGAAAAAAGTAGCTACGGGCTATGAACCTCACCAAGCACTCTATCAGATACTTAACGAGAACATGGCCAATTTTACCTATTATGGTGAAACATATAATGCCACTACCGTAATGCGTCTTAATAAAGGTAACTGTATGAGTTTGGCCATTTTAACAACTGCTTATGCTAAGCTTTTGGGGTTGTATTTCTCATATCGTAATGTGTATACCTTACCGATTTTTTCTAAAAAAGAAGATGTTATTTTGTCATCTTCGCATGTACAAACAGTAATTTATGATCCTTCTTTTGTTGCTGATGATAACTTTTTCTATTTTTCTCCCTCCGGTATAACCATTGATTACTTCCCAAATAAAAATAATCGTAGAGGAGGAACGTTTTCTTATAATACCTTTGTAGCTATGTATTATAAGAATATAGCTGCTGACGCTTTAGCTGATAAAAATTTAGCGAAATCCTTTATGTATGCTAGTACCACCTATAAATATGACACTAAAAATATCGAAACAATTAATTTATTAGCCGTTATTCATCGTAGGGCTGGCGATGTAAAAACGGCAGAAGCAATCTACAAAATAGGTATAGATAGAGGAAAACCAAACATAGCACTATTAAGTAATTATATTATGCTACTTAAGTCTCAACAGCGAATGGAAGAAGTGAGTTTTCTGCAAAGTAAGATGGAAGAATTAGACGACCCTAGCCCCTATAAATCGTTAACTCAGGCTTATGTCGCAACACAAAACAATGATATTAAACAAGCAGAAAGACACTTTAAAAAAGCATTGAAGAAAGCGCCCTATTTAAACCAAGCCTATATGGAACTATACCGTATTTACATAAAGCAACAAAAAATGGAGATGGCCCAAGCTATGTTAGTTAAAGCACTGGAGTGGACCTATGAGCTTGATGAAAAAAAGCTCTATAATATTAACCAAAGCATTGCTAGAAATATCTAAACGGTAATATTGGTAAATATCGAGTGTAGTTGATAATTTATCGTATCAACCTTTAGGAAGCGATATGACAGCTTCAACTCCTGCGACATTTTCTCTGTTTTTTAAGGATAAAAGTCCATCATGATTAAATAATATTTGTTTGCATAACGTTAAGCCAATACCACTGCCTTGTGGTTTTGTCGTATAGAAAGGGACAAATAAGTTATTTTTGTTAGCTATCCCGCTACCTGAATCACAGACGTGAATGTGAAAATATTTATCATCCTCATGACAAAACACTTCAATTATTTTATCTGTGCTACGAGTTATCTGCATGGCTTCTTTGGCGTTTTTAAAGACATTTATAAAGACTTGCTCAAGCTGAGCTTTATCTGCGTAAATATTTACCTGCTCTAAATCAATAGAATTATCTGGAAATAGAATACGACAATCATTAAAGAGCGCAATACAATGGCTAATAAAGCCTTGCAAGGCAAATCTACTTTTATTGGGTTCAGGCAAGTGAGAAAGCTGACTATAGCTGGCAATAAAGGAACTAAGCGAACTTGCTCGTTCGTTAATAATATCAACCCCTGTTAATAAAGACTCGCGATTTAAGGCTTTCTGCCCATCTTGTAATTTAGAACTTATCGATTGGCTAATACTAGAGATAGGTGTTAACGAATTGTTCATTTCATGACTTAAAACACGCAATAAACTTTGCCAAGATTTTCGTTCTTTTTCTAATAATAATCGTTGTGCTGAGGTGATTAAAAAGAGTTGATGTTGCTTGCCTTCACTTAAAAAGTATTCTTTAAAAAGGAAGTGTTCACCACTAAGCTGGGGGTGTTCAAAATCAATAATTCCGCTTTGTGCTTCACTAATAACTTTCCCTATCACTAGGCTTGTCAGCAATAAATGAGCGTGTTGAGACATATCTATTTGTAATAATTTTTGGGCCGAATCATTTGCCAATACAATCCGACCTTGTTCATCAACCGCTAAAACCATTGCATCCATTTGTTGCATTATTCGCTCAAGTAACTGCCGACTCTCTTTCGCTTCAATTTTACTTAATGCCAGTGTGTCTGCGAGGTTATTAACGAGAGTGAGTAGTTCTTGAAAAGCCTTATTTTCTTGCTCTCGGCCACGTAAACTATAATCGCCATCAATCATTGATTCCAAAATATTGGCCAAGGTTCTTATTTGTTGCTGAGAACGTTGCTCAGAAATGACAACAATAAAAACAGCAATTAACGCCAAAATAATAAGTATAAAAGCAATTAAATAAGCAGACACATTGGCTATATAAAGTGCTACGGTCGTTATAAGCAAACAAGGCAAGCACAAAAACAGAGCTAGCAAGCTATGATCATTTTTTTGTTTTCGTTGTTGATTAGTCAAGGCCGTGTTTACTCATACGACGATAAAATCCACTGCGACTTAACCCTAAAGATTTGGCCGTTTCTGTGGCGTTACCTCGATGATGTTTCAAACGGCTGATCATTGATATTTTTTCTATTTCATTTAAAGATAATGACGAATAATTAGTGAGTTTATCACCTCTATTCTCATCAAGTTCACTTGCTGAAGGATGAATATCCTCAAGTAATAAATCTCGTCCACCTATCACCGATTTTTTACAGGTAAAAAGTAGTTTTTCCATAAGATGGCTTAGCTCACGAATATTACCCGGCCAAGTATGCTGTTGTAACTTTTTAACAGCATCCGATGATAACTCAGGGGCGACAATATTATATTTAGCACTAAAGCGTTGTAAAAAATAATGGGCTAAAGGCTCAATATCTTCAATTCGTTCGTGCAATGAAGGTATACGTAGTTGAATGGTATTTAAACGGTAAAATAAATCTTGTCTAAATTGCTGTTCACTAATAGCTTTTGCCAAATCACAGTTGGTGGCTGAAATAATACGTACATCCGCGCTCAGTGATTTACTACTTCCGACTACTTCAAATTTTTTTTCCTCTAATACTCTTAATAACTTAGCTTGTTGAGCCATTGGGATATTGGCAAGTTCATCCAGAAATAACGTGCCTTGCTCTGCCATTTCAAAACGGCCAACCCTGTTTTCTTTAGCGTCTGTAAATGCCCCTTTTAAATGACCAAACATTTCGCTTTCAAATAAGCTTTCTGGAATAGCGCCCATATTTACTGGAACGAAAGAATTTTCAGCTCGCGATGACTGTTGATGCACATAAGAAGCAAGCATACTTTTCCCCGTGCCATTGTCACCGGTAAGTAAGATACTCATATCACTTTTTGCGAGTTCTTCTAACGATGACAACAATGTTTTCATTACGGGTGATTGCGCAATAATGCCATTATTTTTAGGAAACGATTGTGAGCGGAGTAGTTTATTTTCTTGATTGAGTCGGTTGAGCTTTTTATCGATACTGGCTAATTTCAATTGCGTATTAATAGCGCTTAGCATACGTTCATTGTTCCACGGTTTCTGGATGAAATCTTTTGCGCCGGCCCGCATAGCATCAACTGCAATATCAATAGTTGCCCAGCCGGTCATAACAATAATAGGCAGAGTTTCGTCAAACTGTTGAATAGCCTCAACTAACTGTAACCCTTCACCACCAGAAGTGGTGTCTTGTTGAAAATTCATGTCAATTAAAACGAGATCTACACTTTCACGCTTTAAATTTTCCAAAACAGCTTCTGGCGTGGTCATCGCTAAAATATCAAAATTCTCTTCTGATAACATATATTTTAAGCTGGCAATAATATTGAGGTCATCATCAGCAATTAAGATTTTATTATTTTTCACAGTATTATAGTTACACCATTAATTAATATTAGTCTATCGCCCTAACATTAAGGGCGATAGCTTTTCTTCCTTCGTCTTATTCGTAACGAAGAGCTGAGCTTGGTTCCATTTTAACTGCTCTGGTCGTTGGTGCATATATCGCTAACATTACAATAGCAGACAATCCGATAACTACCGTTACTGCAAGAACCACATATAAATACGTTGGAAATATACCTTCCGACATTTTATTAAAACCAAAGGCAATTAATACAAAAATGATTAAGGCTAAACCTAATCCTTTAATTAATTGTTTCGCACCTTGTTTCATAAACATATTCACAATACTTTTATCGGTAGCACCCACTGCGCGTCTAATACCAACTTCATGAGTACGTTGTGCCACCGAATTAGCGGTTAAACCATAAATGCCAACCAGTGCTAACATTAGGGCAAAGAAGCCGGTACCAAAAGTGATATTAGACGTTAATTGCATTACATCACGCATCATACCTCTATTTTTCTCTGCCGGTTCAACCGCATAAAAGAGATCAATATTTCGATCTATTTTATACAAGGCTTGATAAAATATTTCTTCACTATTAATTAATTCGCCTTCTATTAGGTAAAAAAAGTTTTGAAAAGCCGTCATAAATTGTAAACCTGAAGTATAAACTTCATCAGCGCTATCAAGCTTACCGAGCATGGTTTTAGGATTCATGCGATTTGTTACAACGCCTACTATAAATAGTTTTTCGTTTTTTTCATCTATCTTAAGTTGAAAGCTTTTACCAATGACAGATTCTCCAGGCCAGTATCGGCTCGCCATTGATTGACTAATCAAAGCGACTTTACGATTACCTTCTTTGTCTTGATGATTTAAGAAACGCCCATCAACCAAGTTAACACCAATAGTATCTGTTTTCCCTATCACACTTAGCGTATCAACAGATGGCTTACTTTTTTCATCGGTGTAATCAATTCCCTCAAGTGTTAGGGGAAAATTTCCAAGCCAGTTGTTCATAACGACACCCGCAACGCGAGGGTGACTTTTGATGTCTGTCATTAGGTTTTGATAAAAAGCAATTTGCTGCTGTGGTTCTGCATACTTATTTTCAGGTAGGCTTAGCCTAGCTCTCATCACATTAGTGTAATCATCTCCCGTTTCTAAATTAACCAGTTTATTGGATATATACCCTGACATCGAACCAATAAGCATTAATATCGCGACAAGAAATACTTGAGTCGTCACTAAGAATCTTGATAAACGCCCAGCTTTTTTACCTTGTGCGCCTCGAGTTCCATCACGTAATGTTGTATTAATGTCTTGATTGGCAGAGCGCCAAGCGGGTAAAAATGAGGATAAAAAAATTGTCACTATAGTAAAGGCGGCCGCCATTAATAGTGTTTCTTTGTCCATACTCCAACGCCACCAAAATACTAGCGTTTTGGAGTTCCATGAATGCAATATAATATCGGTGTAATGTAAAGCTGCACCTACAAGTAAAACCGACAAAACGCCACCTAATAAGGTAATAATAACGCCTTCCCACATTAACTGACTAACTAAACGAGTGTTTGATGCGCCTAATGCTGCTCGTATCGCGGTTTCTTTTTGACGTTCTATAGCCCGAGCAAGTAAAAGATTTCCAACATTAATACACGCAAGTAATAGGATCATCCCAGCGATCACATTTAAAAAGGTAAAAATTACCGTACCTTCCCCTCCCATTTGCGCAAAAGGAAATGACCAGAAACGTACTGACTTATCACCTTTTTCTAAATCGTATTGCGTAGCATTTTGTTGATAAATCGTATTAATTTGCTGACTTAAGGCTTGTTCAGCTTTAGCTCTACTGATATCAGGTTTAATACGACCGTAAAGATGAACATGATTAGGATTGTTCGCTGTCTTTTTTATGAGTGATTGTTCTATCGGCAGCCAAATATGACTCGAACCAGGAAAAAGATACCCATGGGGCATAACACCAACAATTTCGGTAACAATATCATTCACAATAATAGTCTTACCAATAATGTCTTTGCTAGATGAATAATCACTCGCCCAAATCTGAGTGCTGATAACTGCAACTGGAGAAGCACCTGCTTCTATATCTGCAGCTTGCAATGTTCGACCTAGCGCTGCTTTTGTACCACTGAAATCAAAAAATCCTTGGTCAACATAAGTCCCGTAAACATTCTTTCCACTATCTTCAAAAGACAATCTAAAATCTTGTTTATCATAAATACCAAATTCACTGAGTACTGTTTGTTTTTCCTTTATCATAAAGAATTCATAGGAAGTCCATAACTGAAATTCACCATTAAATTCTGCATTAACCGACAGCATGCTTTCGCCGTTAGGTAAGTCTAAGTCTTTATGCATGGTTGAATACAAAAATGAAAAGGTGAATAAGCTGATGGAAAGCCCTCCAACAAGAACAGCTAAAGTCATCGCAGTGAACTTAGGCGACTTAAAAAGTAATCTAAAGGCATATTTGATATCAATAAATGTAGACATGTATCCTCCTAACCTACCACTAATGTAGGTGCAGGCATTGAATCTGCATTGTTTTTTATGTTGATATTATCGGCAATTAAACGGCCATCAAACATCTCTAAACAGCGGTCTGCTCTTTTTGCAGAAGAAGGATCGTGTGTCACCATACATATTGTCGCTCCTTCTTGGTGAAGTTTATCAAGCAAGGCTAATACAGCTTCAGCATTTCTTGAATCTAAATTACCGGTTGGTTCATCAGCAAGAATAATTGCGGGGTCGTTAACTAAAGCACGAGCTACAGCGACTCGCTGTTGTTGACCACCAGAAAGCTGTGATGGGAAATGATCTTTTCGGTGAGACATTTCAACTTTTTCTAATACCTGCTGTACTTTGCCCTCTATTTCACTTTTTGATAAACCTTTTTGATACGTTAACGGTAGCATCACATTTTCAAAAACCGTCAAATCGGAAATTAAGTTAAATGACTGAAAGACAAAACCAATTTGTTCACTGCGAATTTTTGCTCGTTGATCTCTTGATAATGATGAAACATCAACACCATCTAGTTCATAAGTGCCATGGGTTGGAGAATCAAGTAAACCTAAAAGTGATAATAATGTAGATTTACCACAGCCAGACTGTCCACTTAATGAAATATACTCACCCTTTTTAATCGTTAAATTAACAGTATCAATAGCGCGTGTTTCGATTTCTTCAGTCAAAAACCTTTTACTGATTTCTTTCAATTCGATTAATGTGCTCATTTTTATTTCCTTTAATTTGTCTGTTACTCTTATCTTCATAAATAATTATTATTAGTTAATCATCACTTCTTGATGCTCTTGCCAACTCGTTGTATCGGAAATAATAATTTCATCTCCAACGTCTAAACCAGAAAGTATTTGAATTTGGTTGACTGAACTCTGCCCTAACTTCACCTTTTGTTTTTGAGCAAATTTTTTATCATTAATCAATTTATATAAACCTGCATCACTATAACGAGGGGCAAATACCGGACGTTGGACATAAAGTGTATCCGCAATATCACTTACCTCAATTAAACCATCTACCGTTAAATCAGGTCGGGCATCATTAGGTAATTCACTATTTAGCTGCACATCAATTTGAACCATGCCAGTATTTACTGCCGGGTCAATACGAATAACTTTACCAAAAATTTTATTACTTCTCGTATCAACAACAACGGCTTGACCTAATGCAATATCACTCACTTTATTTTCTTGTACTTGAAGCTCAGCAAACAACGAACGTTGATCCGCAATCAAAGCGACACTACCACCAACTTGAACTTGCTCTCCTAACGCAAGAGAAACCTGCTGAACCACCCCATTAGTTGTCGCTTTTACGGCTAAAGCATCGACTTGATCTCTAATACGCTGATAGTTATTTTCAACTAAGCCCAATCGTGCTTGTTGAGCAGTTTTAGAGGCAAGTAAACTCGCTTTCATTTTTTCAACTTTTTGCATTTGTGATAGCCAGTATTGATTTTGTTGCTTAACGGCCAGTTGGCTATGCTGATAATCAAGCGCTGATACGGTGGCATTTTTTTGCGCGATTAATTGTGTTTCAGCATCAAGTTTTAACTTGCTGATTTGGTAACTATAGTCAGCTTCAACGACTGAATTTTCTAAATCAAGCAATTGAGATTCAAGCGCAATATAAGCAGCATAATTTTCTGCTTTTTTTGCTTCGTATTCCCAACGGGCTTTTTCTAATTCACGGTGTAATTCAGGGTTAGAAAGTTGCATCAGCATCTGCCCTTTAATGACATGAGCGCCTGCTTTTACAAAGGCTTGTTCAACACGACCAGAAACTTGTGCTGAAACCCAACGAATATAGACTGGTTTTAAAACCCCTGTTGCGCGAACATTCACTTGAAAACGACCTTGTTCAACAACAGCGGTCACTAATTCATTTTGTTTAACAATAAAAGAAGCATCGCCCATCACACTTTTTAATTTATACGTTGCAAAAGCTAACATCAGTACAACGGGTACATACCAGTACTTACGCCACAAAGGTATTATTTTTTTTTCTCGTTGGATATCCATACGCTGATGATTTCATTTTATTAAGTAATAATTAAGTAAGGTAATACAAGGGACATGCCAACTTCAAAAAATACGTAAGCAGCTGTTATTTAATAACAAAAAAATTCAATCAATTGCTTTAGCATTAAACTGTGTCGAAAACGACACAAAGTAAAAATTAAGATGTGGCATTTATGGAACAAGCTAAAACGCGACCCCATCAAAAAATAAATCCTACTGTGAATAGGTCTTCAATTTTTGGTATATTTACTCTTTTATATAGATTTTTAATATTAACTCAAGCTGTTATCATAGAGTAAATTTCAATTTATTAAGATAAGTAAAGTAGATGTCAATAAAACCCTTAGCGCGCGTTACGGTAGAACCAAAATCAACAGCCACATCATGTGTTATTTGGCTACATGGACTTGGCGATTCAGGTGATGGCTTTGCACCGATTGTTCCTGTATTAAATTTACCAAAAAATCATGGTATTCGTTTTATTTTTCCGCATGCTCCTGAGCAAGCGGTAACAATTAACCAAGGCTATGTGATGCGTTCTTGGTACGATATAAAAAGTATGGACTTGCATAATCGAGCTGATATGGCTGGCGTACTTGAGTCTGAACAAGCCATTCACGCGCTTATTCAACAGCAGATAGATTCTGGTATTGCTGCCAATAAAATAGTACTAGCAGGTTTTAGCCAAGGTGGCGTTATTAGCTTATTTACCGGTCTTAGGTACCCAAAAGCCTTAGCGGGCATTATGGCTTTGTCATGTTACCTACCAACCGCAGATAAATTGCCCGACAACTGTCACTTCGCCAATAAGCAAACTCCTATTTTGCAAAACCATGGTGAGCAAGATGACGTAGTACCAATGAGCTCGGGAAAAATGGCCAATCAACTATTGATTGATGCTGGATATAATACAAAATGGCAATCTTATCGTATGCCTCACAGCGTATTACCGGAACAACTTAGCGATATTTCAGCTTGGTTAGTGAATACCTTATTAAAGTAATTAAGCTATAAATTAACTCAATAAAAATAAAGCCGGCATATTGTCGGCTTTATTCATTTAGGTCAGATAAGAAATAACACGTTAGTTATGAACGACCAACCCCTGACATTAACCCCTTGACTTTCATATCTAAAACTCTCTTTACCATTCACAGTGGCTATCCAGATTGGCCAAAACTCAAAGTGATTTTTTAATGGGTGAATAATTTATGCGCGTTATTTCAGC